>CAMDED010000158.1 GCA_945893365.1 Candidatus Sulfopaludibacter sp. SbA3
TTCCTTGATCGGGTTGCACGCCTGCAGAGCCCCTCTCCGCTTCACCGACCGTACCAGAATAAAACGATTGCCTCAGCAGGGGAAAGGAATTATCATCGAACGGTACACAGTGTCTTAACTGTTTGTCTCACCAAACAGGGCAACCCCAACGTTACGCCTACGTCGCTGGACGGCTATATCGCGGATGAAACCGGCGACTTCGATTGGGCGGCGCCAGACGAGGAGGTACATGCCTTCATCAACGATATCGTACGCCCTATCGGCACGTATCTCTATGGACGCAAAATGTACCAGACGATGGCGGTTTGGGAGACGCCAGATGTCATTCCGGGCCCGACGACGGCCATCCTGGACTTCGCGAGGATCTGGCAAGCGGCTGACAAGATCGTCTATTCCAAATCGCTGGAGTACGTCTCCACACGGAAGACGCGTCTCGAACGGGAGCTCGATCCCCAGGTTGTTCGCGGCCTGAAGTCTCAATCGCATGACGATGCTGCGGTGGGTGGTCCCGCCCTCGCCGCCCACGCGATCTGCGCCGGGATCGTCGACGAGTATCATCTGTTCGTGGCGCCTATCATCATGGGTGGCGGCAAGCCTGTGCTGCCGGGCAACGTGCGGGTAACGCTGGGACTCCTGGACGAGCGCGGTTTCGATAATGGAATGGTCTATCTTCGCTATCGCGTTGTCAGGCCCGATGGTGACGAGGCTGAAGCCGACGCCGCGCCTGCTTGTTCGGGAGCCGCCGGCTGATGAGGAGGTGTACCTGACGCTAGGCTGCGCCACCGGGAGCTGAAGCGAGGCGTTGCTCACGATCAACGCTATGGCTCCATCGGAAGTGCCCCGGCGCACGTAGCCTGAGTCGAGGCGAAAAAGCTTCGCGCCGGGGCACTATCGATTGGGGTGTTTGAACGAATGCCGTCTGCCGACCGGTTGCTATGGGATTTGAATTGTAGCTGCTTGGAAGTAACGCGGTCTTCGTTCGAAAACGGAGAGGCCAGCGTGAGATGATGCAACAGTAGGCGATGAGCATTTACGACACGATCGGCGCGCGCACAATCATCAACGCGAAAGGCGCCTCCACACGCGTCTCCGGTGCGTTGCTGGCGCCCGAAGTCACGGCGGCCATGCAGGAGGCCGCGCAGTATTGCGTCGACATGGCCGAGATTCAGGCGGCCGCGAGCAAGATCATCGCTGAGGTCACGGGTGCCGAAGGAGGCATCGTCACCTCAGGCGCCGCGGCCGGACTCCTGCTGGGCGCCGCCGCCTGTGTGTCGGGCCTCGACCCGGCCAAAATGGCGCGCCTGCCCGACACCACCGGCATGAAGAATGAAGTGGTGATGGTGCGCAGCCAGCGCAATCAGTATGACCACGCCATCCGCTCGGCCGGCGTCCACATCTTAGAAGCCGGTTTGCCCGACCGCGTTGCGGGCGCGGGCGTCCGAGACGCCGAGCCGTGGGAGATCGCCGCCGCCGTGACCGAGCGCACCGCCGCCATCGTCTACGTGGCCAACGCGAGCGCTCGCCCTATGATTGAGGAAGTAGCCCGCGTGGCCAATTCCAAACACGTGCCGCTGCTCGTCGATGCGGCCGCGCAACTGCCGCCCGCCGGTAACCTCCGCCGCTTTCTCGCTGCCGGGGCCGACCTGGTGGCCTTTTCAGGCGGCAAGGCAATCGGCGGCCCGCAAGGCTCCGGCATCCTCTGTGGCGGGCGCGACCTCATTATGTCGGCGGTACTTCAGCAACTCGACCTCGACATTGCGTGGGAGCAATGGTCGCCCCCCGCGAGTCTGATCGATAAAAACCGGCTGGCAGGACTGCCCCCGCACGGGATCGGCCGGCAGTGCAAGGTGGGCAAGGAAACCATCGTGGGCCTCCTGGTGGCGCTTCGCCTCTTCCTCGCTGAGAATGAGCAAGCCCGCCATGACCGATTGCTCGGCCTGGTGAAGCGGCTCGATTCGGCCACCGGCTCCCTCGGCAACGCCCGGACCGAACTGCGCACCGGCGGCGCGACACCCAGGTTCATCCTCACGATCGAGCGCGGCTTCAAAATGACCGGCATGGACGTCTGTATTGCGCTGCAAAACGGCACGCCGTCTATCCACGTGGATCCTTCGCAGGCTGCCAGCGGCATCATCGGCTTTAGCCCTGTCTGCCTGCGTCCGGAAGACCCGGAGGCCATCGGCCGCAGGCTGCGGGAACTGATCGGATAGCACGAACTGTCCGCGCAATAGAGCGAGTTGTATCGTAGGTCTGCTGATTCCGCGGGCCATCAGCGTGGGCAGGTCGGCAATGCCGTTAGCCGACAGGCCCCGCACCGATGCCTGCAGGCTCGCCAAGATGAGCGCCGTTTCGGCATCATCGAGTCTGGCGCCAGGTGTCGGGCACTCGGGACACGGGAATGACGTGCGCACGGATCTGCCCAAGGTTGCGTTGTGCTCGCATTGCCAGGAAATAGCGAACTCCCGGATAGCCGGCCATCCGGAAAGTGGTCCCAAGAAGGTTGGGGGCCCTGAAATTGCGACGGGTAAACCGGCGCGGCGTGCATATCGAGACAGGCCTATTTGAAGGGTTCGTAGGCGCTCGATCCCGGCGAATCCCGGCCGGCATCCGGCAAGCGCTTCAGCGCCCTGGCAGGAGGTACCCTTTGAAATCGACGGATTCCTCGTCCCTGGTCCGGTAAGGAATTGGCTTCGGGTCGAGCCACGAGACAATCTTGTCTTTGATCGCGTAGGCGAAGAAGTGATTCCCGCGCGGACTGTAATGGCCGATAAAGTACAGCTTCATGTACTCATCGAAGGGGATGCTGTAGCGGGCGAAATCGCGAAGCTGGACCTCATTCATGTCGAAATAGTCGAAGCTCTCCTTCTTCAGGTAGTCGACGACCGGCTGATCGTAGCGGGTCCCGCTCTCCCGCATTTCCTTCATGGCGCGGTACGGGTCGAACAGGACGATCAAGAGTTTCTTGCGGTTCTGCCCCGCGAATTCACGGGCCTTGCCCAGGATGAACCGGGTCGCTTCGAGAGAGTACCGGTCCAGGAGTTCCCGCGCCTGGCGCGGCAGCTCCGAATCCCGGCTCCAATCCATGCGATAGCCCAAGTGGGCCGCCAGTCTGCCGATTCGTTCGCGGTCCAGTTCGCGCGTATACCCCGGCGCGACCGCGTAAAGCTGCAGCGCCAGGTCGTCCTTAAGCTGCTCTACCATGAATCGCGGCTCCGCCATCCGGTAGAGCGCCGACGGAGTATTCAACGGGTTTTTCTTCTCCACAAACCGGCCGGTCTCGAGGTTCATCTCCAGGTTGTCCCAAAAGTTCGCGTGGAACATGGCCCCGCCGCGGTGGCTCCAGCGCCGGTAAACAATGGCATGGCGGCAGCGCAACAGGCTGCGGATGTGGTCGTCGCCCCAAATGTAGAGGATCAGGTACTCCGCGGCATGGCTGGTGCGCTCCTCTCGAATCATCCGGCGGTAGGCCTGATAAACGCCGTACCCGCCCACCCCGAAGTTCCGAATCGGTTCGCCTAAGTGCCCGGCCAGGTACTCCTGCCAGGTTTCCCCATCGTTGACCTGATCGCCGTGCGTAAAGCTGTCGCCGTACGTGTTGATGCGGGCCAGCCGGCCGGCATAAAGGAACGAGGTGCGCGCGCCGTTCGATTGGACCGTAGAGATCGTGCTGCTCTTGTCCATTCCGTCCGCCGGCAAGTAGTTTCCAGGTACGTAGCCGAGTTCCGGATCAAACCGTGCCCAGGAGGGTCCGCGCAGAAACCGGTCGATCACGTCTTTGGGTACGGCACTAGCTCCGAGGAACTGTTCAAAGGTGGGTTCGCCTGCCGCTCGAGCGCTCGAACCCAGTCCCGCGGGCAACGAAAACAGGACTGCAAGCATGACTCCGTGGAGTCCTCTCATCGGTTGGTTTCCTCCTTATTGAATGCAGATGCCGGATCCACCTCACCGTACTCCGGTTTCAGCGTTTGTGTCAATGACGGATCCGTTCAGCGATGTGGGCCGCCGGACTCGACCTTTACCGCGCGACAGTCGCCAGCGCCATCGAAGCCCAGTTACTCGCGGCGGCGGAAATGAATTGATCGGCCCCGTGCGGAAATTCGCTGTCAAAGTAAGGCTGGAAGGCCGGCGCCCGCGTCCTGACATACCAGGATCCGTCTTCGAGCTGCGAGCTCAGCAGATACTGAATGCCTCGCTGGTAAGCAGGACTATTGACCGCAATGGCGCGCGACTCCCGCAGCGCGACAAGGGCCTGCCCGGTCGCATACGCATCGGGAGCCAACGCTGCGACCTGCCCCCAACCTCCGTCGGATCTTTGAAGCGCCAGCAGTTCCTGCGCAGTCTTCCGGATCGACTCCTGGCTTCCCCCGCCCCAGATCAACCCGAAGATCTTGAAAGCATGATCCTCCGTGTCTCGCGGTTGCGACCTTTCGAGCCAGTGGACCCCGCGCTTAGCAGCTCTGTCGTACTCCTCTCTCTGGCTCTTCGGGCCGTACGTCCGCACCGATCTGATGGATGCCGCCGTCACTTCAAAGTCACTCGCTTCGTGTGGCGGCCGCAGCGTGCCGCATTTCCAGCGGCCATCCGGAGCCTGATTGTTTTTCACATACCGCGCCCAGACGTCGGTGGCCGGGTCGCCCGGATACTTCTCAGCGGCCATGCCCAGCAGGATGTAGCTGACCGTATCGATTCCGCCCGGGAGGCCCTCATTCTCCAGCGCGCGTTCGCCGTTCTCCTGTAGGAACGCGGCAATCCTCCGCAGCTGGTCCTTCGCGATCCGCTCGTTAACCCGCACGCCCTTGGCGCGCGCGGCAGCCACCGTCATCGCCGTTAGCGAATTGTTGTGGCAGGAGACGCATCCCGCCCTCTGAAGGAAAGCGACGTCGGTCCGCTGCAGCGCCGGTATACTCCTCTCGAGGGCGGCTCGAACCGATCCCGCCGGCCTCGGGCGTAGTTGCGGCGGAGCGGGGCTTTCGTTCCGGACGCCCGCCTCGGTCAACGCCTCAACCAGCGTGACGTTTCCCTGCCTCCTCGCGAAATCGAGCATGGTCAAGCCCGCGGACGTTTTAGCGTTCACGTCCGCGCCGCGACTTATCAAAGCCCTGATCGTGTCGACCGGAATCGCCGCAGGAGAGAGCGCGACGGATTGCAGCAGATTGGGGCCGGATCGAGCGCCCCGGTCGAGCAGCATTTTTGTGATTGGAAGGTCGCCGGACCGAACCGCCGCCTGGAGCGCGCCGGTCAGGTCGGCGGGTTCCGCGAGTTTGAGCAACAGATCGAAGCACGCGGAGCAGCTTGCCAATGAAGCGCCGAGTGGGAGCGGTCTCTTCTCGACACCATGGTCCAGCAGCAGTTGGAGCAGGTTCGCGTCACGGCCGCCCACGGCGAGAGCCAGTGCGCCGCGTCCATCCGGAAGCCGGACCTTGGCGTCAGCGCCGTTCTCCAGCAGGAGCTTCACCACGGAATAGGATCCGGCCCGTCCGACGGCGATCAGAAGAGCGGTCCGGCCTTCACCGGAGCGCAGGTTGGGATTGGCTCCGTGGCCGAGGAGCAACCGCGTTTTCTCCGCATCCTCGATCGCATACATCAGAGCGGTTCCGCCGTCGTCGTTCAGCGGGTTCGGATTCGCGCCCTTGTCCAACAACAGGCGGACTGCTTCGCCGTCGCCGTAAAGGGCTGCGTACATGATCGGCGTCCAGCCGCTTTGCCCTTTGGCATTCACGGATCCTGGATGCCCGGCCACCGCGCGGTTGAATTCCCGGCGGTTGCCGTTGCGAAGGGCGCTCATCATCTTCACCACCGCGGAATCCGCCGGCCGGGCGTCTCTGTCGCCTGCGAGCGCGTCAGGCCAGTCGGCGCCCTGATCGATCCAGGCTTTGATGACGTTGATCTGCTCCGGCCGCAGTGGTCCCGCCGGGGGCATCTGCGCGCCGGGTTGGATTCCGGTCACACGGCGGTAGAGTGGACTCCCGGCGCTATTGCCTGGGACAATGCGCGCACCGTTCGCGCCCACCCGGTTTGGCATTGCATCTCTCCGCCGGTCGAGACGGAGCCCCCGCATTTGCTGGGAGGGGCCGTGGCATTCGACGCAATGATCCCTAAGTAGCGGTTGAATATCGCTGGCAAAGTCCACTTTCGCGGGACCCTGGGCAGCCAGCGTCTTACCATACAGGCACGCGCAGAGTATCGCGCGAATGG
Source organism: Candidatus Sulfopaludibacter sp. SbA3 (assembly GCA_945893365.1). GTDB lineage: Bacteria > Acidobacteriota > Terriglobia > Bryobacterales > Bryobacteraceae > SYKU01. The sequence continues at coordinate 6,196 of CAMDED010000158.1, forward strand.
CGCCAGGACAACTCCAGGGTTTGGGGTCTAACATGAACACCTCGATCTCCGCTACGCGGTGAACCAAGTATATCGCGATAGAGCGTATCGCCTTGAAGCGAATCGAGCGCGCGGAGTGGATTCGTGCGGCCTGAGGTCAGGCGGGGATAGTGCCCGGGTTACGGCGCATCCGGAGGTTGGCCGAAATCGCCCGAATCGGGAATCATAGCTGGCGAGAACAGGCGCCTGCGGACCAGCCTGGGCCTTCGCAGAGAGCATGCGCCGGACGCATTGACGTGGATGCCGGCACATTGCCGAAGCGGGAGAGGGAAGAGAGATCCCACAGGTATGCGTTGCGAGGCGAACCGTTCCGATGCCGCCTAATGCTCCCTCAACGCCTCAGCCGGTTCGATCCGAAGGCCGCGGAGGGCGGGGCCGAGCGCCGCCAGGAAGCCCACCGCCATCATGAAGAGCGCCACGACGGGCAGGACGATTGCCGCGTTGCCCCGCATGAGATTGCCCCCCGACGCTCTCTCGAGCACGGCCGCCGTGGCCATGCCCAGTGCAGCTCCGACGGCAAGCTGTCCGAGCGCTCGCGAGAAAATGCTCGCGACGATGCGATTCCGGTCGGCGCCCAGCGCCGTCCGAATCGCGATCTCTTTCCGGCGTTGCGAGACGGTGATCGACATGAGTGCGTAGATGCCCGCCGACGAGAGAATCAGGACGCTCAGCGTGACTGCCGCGAGCACCGCTGCTTCCAGGCGTCTGATCCACTGCTCCCTGCGCAGGGCCTCGTCCAAGCTGAGTATATTGCGTAGCTGGAGGTCGGGATCCACGGCTGCCGCGATCTCCCGCAGGCGTCCGGCGAAGGTCGAAGGAGCGACGCCGCGCACCCGAAGCGCCAGGGTCACGGGCTGTACCTGCCCGGCCGCGACCGCATGGTACAGCTTGAGCTTGGAGTCGTCCATGCCGGTGCTTGCGCCTGTGGGGAAGTCACTGACGATGCCGACGATCTCGTACCAGCGCCCGGACTCCGCATTCTGCGCCGCGGCGCCTCTGCTCTTGCCGACGTAGCGGACGCGCCGGCCGAGGGCGTCGCCGCCGAAAATCCGTTGTGCGAAGGTCCGGTTGACCACGACTGCTCCACCTTCGGGCGGGAGCCCGGGGCCGGTACCCGTGGGAGCGATATCTGCCGATTCGAGCCCACGGCCAGCCAGGATCGGAACCTCGAAGATGCGGAAGAAGTTGACGTCGACGCGGTTAAACCGCACTTCATGGCCGGATGTTTGCGGCCAGCCGGCAGAGCCGCTCGCCTTCTCTCCCAGTTGTGGCGGCACGGGGACACCCTCGGTTTCGATCAAGGTAGTAGCTTCTTCGCCGGGATTGACCATCGCGAACGTTACGCCGGAGACTCGCGGCTCGTCTTCCAGACGGCGCATCAGCTCGGCCTGCCGGCCTCCGAACCGGCGAGTGAACTCGGGTGTGCCGGCATCCACCCGGTCCGTGCCAGGCACACCGTCCATCCCAAGCTGCGCGGAGAGAAACTCTTCCGCCCGGAATCCAGGATCGGCAAAACCGGACCGCATGGAGGCCCAGGCGCCGGAAACTGCCGCGGGCAAGAGTGCTACGGCGAAACCGACCTGCGTGACGATCAGCACAGTCCAGGTCGCTCCGAGCCGCATGCCGGAACCTCCCGCCCCAACGATCCGTAGCCCGGACTGGACCTGACCTCCGGTTGCCTGGAGCGCAGGCACGATGCCCACGATCGCCGCCGCAAGCACACTGAGCGCGCCGGCATACAGAACTGCTCCCGGCGAGAGGTGGAACGACACCCAAAAAGGGAGCTCGGAGGCGATTGGCAGCGTGGCTCCGGCTACCTGACGGAAAGCGAACTCGGCGATGGCGACTCCCGCCAGGGCCGCCACAGCCGACAGCACCATCGCTTCGATAAAGAGTTGGGCAACGATGCGGCCGCGGCCCGCGCCCAGTGCGGCGCGTATGGCGATTTCCGCTTGCCGCGTGGCCGTGCGCGAATACACGAGTATGGCGACGTTGAGACAGACCAGCACAAGCATCGATGAAAAAATGCCCTGCATCAAATGGAGCCAGGTCGCGTCACTGGTTTCGTGCATGCCCATGAAGGGGTTCGCATAGGGCATCACCCGGGGCTGGAGCTGCGCGTAAATCTTCGGAAATTTCAAAGCCGCACGCCGGCCGATGGTGGCCAGTTCCGCCTGCGCAGTTTCGAGCGTCGCGCCCGGGGCGAGCCGCCCGAACACCATGAGGTCTGGTCCGGTCAGGGGCTCGGGCGGAGCGGAGACCGCGCGCAGCGGCGCCCAGAAGCGATGATTAACCGGGAACGCGAAGTCCTCCGGCATCACGCCGACTATGGAATGCGGAGTGGCCCCCAGTTGGACGGTCCGTCCTACAATGGCGGGATCGCCCGCGAACCGATTCCGCCAGACGTTCTCGCCGATCACGACCACGGACGGCGCGCCCTCGCGCTCGTCGTCGTCCACGAGGTGCCGGCCCATTAGCGGCCGGACCCGAGCCACTCGGAATCCCGAGCCGCTCATCGACGCAATGGGGACGCTCACGGGCTGTACGCCGGGAGCGATCAGGTTTGGCGTAACCGTTCTGAATGCGCCAATCTCTTGAACGGATTTCAGCGCTTCGCGCCAGACGTGGTAATCGTACAGGATGCGCCTTTCGGGTTTGCTTGCCGCCGAATCCCAAATCTCAATCGAGACAATGCGGTCGCCTTCCTCGAGGGGCAGCGAAGAAACCAGGAAAGCGCCATAAATGACGCTGAACCCGGCGGTCGCGATCGCGACGCCCACCGCAATGCCGACCCCCCAGACCAGCGCAAGACCGGGGTACTTGAAGAGCATACGGACGCCGAGCTTGACATCCAACCACCAGGAATCGAGCGCCCGGAACGATCGCGCGTCGCGCCGGCTCTTCTTCGCCTGTTCGACTTCGCCGGAGGCGCGTCTCGCGGCGCAGCGTGTCTCCTCCGCCCTCATGCCCTGCGCCAGGTACTTGTCATGTTGGAGTTGCAGGCGCCGCGCGAGATCGGCGTCGGCACGACCTGACCGGAAAACGGAGAGCAGACGAAGAAAGAGACGTCGGATCGTTCTCATACCTTCTCGCTGAAATGGGCCGGATACCGCGGCGGATGCTCTGTTTCGCCGCCGCCGCATTCTTCCGCGTCGGCCGGATGCCCAATGACTCGCAGGGCGATGCGATAAACCGTGGCATGATGCCGTTCGTACAGTGAGAATCCCGCTGGCGAGGTCACGTCATAACCTTGGCCTGTTTGTTTGCCTGATCCCATATCCGGTTGCCTCATTCTCTACTACGCGCAAAGCAGCCGTTATTGTTCCACGATGGCCGGAAAATTCCGCGCCGGACAACCTCGACCTTGGCGGCCCGAACGCCTCTTGGCCACTTAGCGGGCTGGTTACGGCGCATCCGGAAGTTGCGTTGCTTTGCCCCAATCGCAGCGCCGGTCATGATTCTGCCGGATTGGCTTGAATCGCCTCGCAATAATGCGGACGGCGTCCAAATCCTGGCGGCCGGACGGCCTGCTCAACGCTCAATTCTGTTTAAGTGAATAGCATTTTGGGGTTAACCCGGCGGATTGCTGAAATCGGAAAGGCGCCCCGGTGATGAGCGCGAACTGGACTAACGACGCGCTCGCGACGATGGGCGCGCGCCGAATGCGCAAGCCGGGAATCTGGATTAAGATGGGAAACGCTTCCATGACAGGTCTACGAAGTACCCTTTTTGCCTTCCTCGCGGCATCGGCCATGATGGCGCAGACATATACTGCCGCACAGGCCCTGGCGGGGCGTTCCGCTTATCTCGGCAACTGCGCGAGTTGCCATCTGCCGAACATGAGCGGGCGCAACGAAGCGCATCCGCTCACGGGCGGCAATTTCCAGAATGTGTGGCGTGGGCGGACTGTGGGGCAGCTCACGGCGTTCATGCGGCAGACGATGCCTCCCGGCAACGCCGGTGGGCTTGACGACGATACGTACGTTGCGCTGGCGGCATTCATTCTGGAAGCGAATGGCGCGGCTGCGGGAGAGCAGCCACTGGCGGCAGGGAGCGGCGCGCGGATCGGCGACGTGTCGAATGGGCAGATGCCGGCGGCTTTGCTCGAGGCGCTGAATAGTCCGTCGACGGATCAGGCGGGTTCGGCCGGACGGTCGTCGGGACGGAAGGGGCATTCGGTAAAAGGGACCGTCAGGAACTACCGGCCTGTTACGGACGCGATGCTGCGGAATCCGGATCCGGCGGACTGGCTTATGATCCGGCGGAATTATCAGGCGTGGAGTTATAGTCCGCTGGCGCAGGTGACCGCGGCGAATGTGAAGGAGCTGCGGTTGAAGTGGGTGTGGTCTATGAACGATGGCGGAGCGAATCAGCCGACGCCCATTGCCCACGACGGAGTTATCTACCTCTCAAATACCAGTAACACGATGCAGGCGCTCGATGGACGTACGGGCGATTTAATTTGGGAGAACCGCATCGGACCGGATTCCACGCGGGGGTACGGCGCGACGCGTGGGATCTCGATCTATGGCGACAAGGTGTTTCTCTCGACGACGGACGCGAAGCTGCATGCGCTCGAAGCGCGGACCGGGCGGGCGGTGTGGCAAAGCGACGTGGGCCCCGAGAAGCGCGGGTACAGCAGCTCGTCGGGAACGATTGCAATCAACGGCAAGATTCTGCAAGGTCTGACGGGCTGCTCGTCGTACAAGGAAGAAGGCTGCTACATCAGCGCATGGGATGCGGAGACGGGTAAGGCGGCGTGGAAGTTTTACACGATTGCGCGCGACGGGCAGCCAGGTGGGGACACGTGGGGATCGCTTGGAAACCTGTTTCGCGCCGGCGGCGATACGTGGATTTCGGGAAGCTATGACCCGGAGTTGAACCGGACGTACTGGGGTGTGTCGCAGGCGAAGCCGTGGATGCGGGTGAGCCGCGGATCGAAGGTGGATGACAAGGGACTCTATACGAACAGCACGCTGGCGCTCGATCCGGACACGGGGGAGCTCGGCTGGTACTTCCAGCACGTGCGTCAGGAGACCTTCGATTTGGATGAGGTGTTCGAGCGTGTGCTGGTGGATGTGGACGGGCAGAAACTGCTGTTCACGATCGGCAAGGCGGGGATTCTGTGGAAGCTCGACCGGGCGACGGGAAGGTATCTGGATCTGACGGAAACGGTAAATCAGACCGTCTTTTCGATAGTGGATCGGAAGACGGGCGAGTTGACGTACCGGCCGGACGTTCTCGAGCAACAGATAGGGCAGTGGCTGCACGTGTGCCCGAGTACACAAGGCGGACACAACTGGCAGCCGATGAGTTATAACCCGCCGACCGGGCAGTTGATTATTCCGCTGAGCCAGAGCTGTATGGAGATGTCGGGGCGGCAGGTGGAGATGAAGGAGGGGTCGGGCGGCGGCGCCGGGAACCGGCATTTCCTCGAGATGCCGGGGAAAAACGGAAAGATTGGAAAGCTCGCGGCGTATGACGTTCGGACCCTGAAAGAGAAGTGGTCGATCGAGCAGCGTGCGCCGTTCTTGACGGGTGTGCTCTCGACGGCGGGCGGAGTGGCGTTTGTGGGGGATCTGGACCGGTACTTCAAAGCGGTGGATGTGAAGACCGGCGCGTTGTTGTGGCAGACGCGGCTGGGGACCTCGGTGCAAGGGCATCCGGTGACGTTCTCAATCGATGGGAAGCAGTATGTGGCGGTGACGACAGGATTGGGAGGGGGAAGTCCGCGGGACGTTCCGCACGTGATCGCTCCGGAGATTCATCATCCGGGGAATGGGAATGCACTGTACGTGTTTGAGCTTCCGTGAGTGGGGAGCATGGCCTTCGGTCATCATGACCGGGCCCGCTCCCGTAAACTGCCTGTTTGCAACGCTTGTCGAATCGTTTTCGATCAACATGATTGGGCCGCCGGAGCTTCCAACAGGCCACAAACGAGGATGGCGATATCACTCGGTCAGGCGAGCACTTTCTCAATCACACTGCCGCCGAAATCCGTAAGCTTCTCGTGCCGGCCATTGTGCAGATACCAGAGCCGATTCTGATCCATCCCGAGGAGGCGCAGTATGGTCGCGTGGAAGTCGCGCATGTGGTAGCGGTTTCCGATACCGCGCAGACCGAGTTCGTCCGTCTCGTCGATCACTTGTCCACCCTTGACGCCGCCGCCCGCGAACCACATCGTGAAGCCGTGCGGATTGTGGTCGCGGCCATTGCCGCTTTCGCTCATCGGCAGCCGCCCGAACTCGCTGCCCCATACGACGAGCGTCGAATCGAGTAAACCGCGCTGCTTCAAATCCGTCAGCAGCGCCGCGATGGGCTGGTCGGTGTGGCCGCACATCTTTTCGTGGTTCGCAACCAGATCCTTGTGCGCATCCCACTGCGTGATGAGAGGACCGCCGCCCGAGTAAAGTTGCACGAAGCGCACTCCCCGCTCCACCATGCGGCGCGCGAGGAGACAGCGCGTGCCGAAGTCGGCGGTATGTTTCTGGTGGAGACCGTACTGCCGCCTGGTGGCCTCGCTCTCCTTACTCAGGTCGACCGCTTCCGGCGCGTGGCTCTGCATGCGGAACGCGAGTTCATAGGAACTGATGCGCGCGGCCATCTCGCTATCGTCTTCGGCGGTATCAAGATCGTTCATCTTCTGCAATAGATCGAGCGTTGCGCGCTGGCGTTCCGGGGTCATTCCCGCGGGGGGCTTGAGGTTCAGAATCGGATTCGAGCCGCTCCGCAGCAGCGTTCCCTGGTAGACGGCGGGCAGAAAACCCGCGCCCCAGCAAGGGGAGCCTCCCTCGGGCGTGCCCTCCGGCTGCGGCATCACAACATAAGCGGGAAGGTTGTCGCTCTCGCTCCCCAGACCGTAGGTGACCCACGACCCCATGCTCGGGAATCCCGTCAGAATGCGGCCTGTGTGCACCTGATACATGGCCGGCGCATGCACTACGCTTTCGGTATAGAAGGAGCGAACGAAGCAGATGTCGTCGACGCATTGGGCGATGTTCGGGAACAGCGTCGAGACGGGCATGCCGCACTGGCCGTACTGCTTGAAGGTCCATGGCGAAGCGAGCAGAGGAGTGTCTCCGCTCGTGAACTGCCCGGACACCTTCCCGTAGCTATCGGGAAGTTTTTGACCTGCGAACTTCTTGAGCGCGGGCTTGGGGTCGAAGGTGTCGATGTGGCTGGGCCCGCCCACCATGTACATGAAGATGACGGATTTCGCTTTGCCCGGGAGGTGCTGCTGCTTCGCGCCTAGCGGATTCACGCGGTTCGCAGCCACCGCGTCGCGCGCGAGCAGGCTTTGAAGCGCGATACCGCCGAAGCCGTTCGCGGCGCGGACCAGAACGTCACGGCGGGTCAGCGCCGGAGGCTGATGGAAATCACGGGACATAGACGAACTCGTTGCGGTTCAGCAGCGCCAGACAAAAATCGGAGGCTGTGCCGCCATTCTTTAAGAATGCTGCGCCCAGTTTGGCCTCCGCGGGTTTCGGAGCCCGCGCGAGCGTCAGTTTGTACGCCCGCCTCACTTCGCAGCCGGTGTCGCCCGCGCACTCTCGTTTCAGGCGTTCGGCGAAAACGGTGGATTGCTCCTGCATGAAATCCGAATTGAATAGCGAGAGTGCCTGCAAGGCATGCGTGCTTGTCTGGCGAACCGCGCAGGACGTCATGGCGTCGGGCTGGTCGAATGCCGCCATCATCGGCAGGCGCACGCCGCGCTTGTTCAAAAGATAAAGGCTGCGGCGGGCGTGCTCGGACTTGTCCGGGAGTACGGGCCACAGGCCGTCGCGCTCTCCTTCGGTAAAGATGAGGTCGTAGACTTCCTGCTCGATCGGCACACGCACGGGCGGTCCGCCAAGGCGCGCGTTAAGGGCTCCCGATGCGGCGAGCACGTTGTCGCGAATGGCTTCCGCCTCCATGCGTTTTCGATTCATACGCCAGTAGAGCCGGTTGTCGGGGTCGATCTTCGCTTTCGCCGCATCTCCGGCCGCGGACTGGCGGTAAACGTCCGAGAGCACGATCGCGCGGTCGATCGCCTTCACGCTCCAGTTGCGTGCGACGAATTCCGTGGCCAGCCAGTCGAGCAGTTTCTGATTTGAGGGCCGCTCCCCGAGGACGCCAAAATCGTTGGGCGTGCGCACGATGCCGGCGCCCATCCGGAACTGCCAGATGCGATTCACCATGACACGCGCCGTCAGAGGATGCTTGGCGGACGCAAGCCAGTTCGCGAGCGCCGCGCGGCGACCGGCGGGAGTGGTGGGAGTCTCGATGCCGTTCGTTTCAAAAACCACGGGCAGTCCCGGTTCCACTTGCCTGATTTTGTGCTTCACGTCTCCCACGCGCAGAATGTGCGTCGCTGGCGCTTTCTCGCCGCTCACGGTCGCAAAAGCGGCGGCCAACGGAAGCGGCTTCGTCAGTTCGATGGCGTGCATCTGGGTGCGCAGCGCGGCTCGCTTTTCGCCGTCGGCTGGAGCGAGGGCGTCGACAAGCTCGTCCCACGCGGGCTTGATCTGCTTTTCGGCGTCCTTGGCGAGAATTTTCTGCGCCTCGGTTCGCTTGTCCGCCGGCGTGTTCAGCGCATCGAGAAATTGCGGTTCGAGCTTTTCCTTCCTGCGCTCGCTGAGCATGGCCATGTAGGGCTTCTCGATCTCCGCGAGCTCCTTCTTGACGGGCGCAAGGCGCGCCTCATACGCTTTCACGTCCCATTCATGCGCGGCCTTCTCTTCGGCGGTATGGAGACCGATATCCTTCGCTTGGGCGGATGCAAAAATGGCCTGCAGGCGGTAGTAATCGGATTGGAGGATGGGGTCGAACTTGTGATTGTGGCAGCGGGCGCAGCCGACTGTGAGGCCGAGAAAGACCGAGCCGATGGCGCCGGTCATTTCGGTCACAACTTCCTGGCGGTCCGCCTCTTCGTCTTTGACGCCGCCCACGATGTGAATTGGTCCGGCGCGGTGAAACCCGGTGGCGATAAGGGCGTCGCGATCGCCTGGAAAAAGCTCATCGCCGGCGACCTGCTCTTTCACGAATCGGTCGAAGGGTTTATCGTTGTTGAACGAGCGAATGACGTAGTCGCGGTAGCGCCACGCGTGCGGACGCTCCGCGTCCCCTTCGTAGCCGTTTGTATCGGCGTACCGGACGACATCGAGCCAGCGTAATGCCCATCGTTCGCCATAGTGCGGCGTAGCGAGCAGGCGGTCGACCACGCGTTCATAGGCAGCCGGGGACTGGTCCGCGAGGAACAGATCGATTTCGCCCGGCGTAGGTGGCAGTCCAGTGAGGTCAAGCGTGACCCGCCGCAGGAGTTGTTCACGCGTTGCCGGGGGCGAGGGATGCAGACCCTTAGGGGCAAGCGCCTCGCGGACGAATCCGTCGATCGTGTCCGGCGATTGCGGCCGCGTTGGCGCCTTGAACGCCCAGTAGTTGCGGCGGGCGATCACGGAGTCCACGTCTTTGTCCGCGGCGAACGCCGCGAGGCACAACGTGAACGCCAATGTAATCTTGCCGGGCATCGATTTTTTTATTATAGATGGTGCGGACCTGTTTCGGCTCAGACCTCGTCCTGGGCGGCCCGATGAGGTAAATTGGTTCCAGCGGGCGCCATGCGATGGACACCCTGACCCCAGCCGAGCGCAGCAAGCGGATGAGCCTGGTCCGATCGAAGGATACGAAGCCGGAAATGCTGGTCAGGAGCCTTGTGCATGGCATGGGCTTTCGTTACCGTTTGCACCAACGAACCTTGCCGGGGACATGAGTATATTCCAATCGAAGAATGAGCCTGAAGGAGGAAGGGAGCGAACAGCCGCGGGGCCTCCTTTCTTGAGTTGAGAATGACCAAAAACTGCCCATACGCCGTACAATCTCCGGGGCCGACCAACGGGAGGTGGGACACCGCCCCCG
>CAMDED010000159.1 GCA_945893365.1 Candidatus Sulfopaludibacter sp. SbA3
TCTCTCCTCCGCCAAAATCTCCCCCCAAAAAAAAACATCCACAACTGCTTGCCACGGTTTCATCACCATTCAACCAGCTTCTGATGTGTCGCCTGCCCCACCGAAGCCGCTTTGCGCACTTCCCGAATTTTGCGCCGGAAAGTAGCTAATGGCGTCCAGGCTCGCCCTACTCTTTGATCATTTTGGTAAGCCTTCTGAACTTACCCTTCATCTCTTCAGTGGCGTCGGTGATCTGGTTTGTGTCGTAGATGACGCGCGGCGTCAGGAAGACGACGAGTTCAGTTCGCGATTTGCTGGTCGCCTTGGTGCCAAACGCGCCGCCGACGACCGGTATGCGGTGCAGGAACGGAATCCCGCTCGAACTGACCGTCTCGGTCTCCTGGATGATACCGGCGATCGCGATCGTGTCGCCATCCTGCACAGTGACCTGCGTCTGGACGTTTCGCTTGGAAAACGAGGGCGACTGGATGCCGTTCGATGAGGGCGCGAGGGGAGCGCTTACCTCCTGGTTGATAATCATCGTGACGATCCCGCTCACGTTCACGCGAGCAAGGATGGCAAGCGTGACGCCGGTGTTGCGATTGCTCACCGTGTTCGCGAATAGCGAGCTGCCGGCGCTCTGTAAAGGGGTGACGGCTTGGGCCGCGAGAGTCGGGACCTCGGTGCCCACGTTGAGCTGAGCCTGAATGCTGTCGGTTGCGATCAGGCTCGGCGCGGAGATTACCTTGGCCCGCCGCGTATCTTCCTGCGCGGTCAGGAATGCAAGCAGCTCGCGGCTCTGTCCGACAAGCAACCCGGCGCTGAGGGAAATGCCCCCCCCGTTTGCGCTCGTTCCAACAAGCGTTCTCGCCGCCTCGCCGACGCCGCCCGGCGCCCCGGCGCCGCGCCTCTGAAGGAATGCGCTCACGCCGCTCGAATACGCTCCGGACAGAGTGACTTCGTAGACCTTGGCATCAATGAGGACCTGGCGAGGAGGAACGTCCAGTTGGTCGATCAGCTTTGAAATCTGCTGCCATTCTTGAGGGGTGCCCTGAATAAGGAGAGTATTGTCGCTCATATTGGGAATCACGCGCGGGATACGGCCCATCGCGCCAAACATGCCGCCCCCCATTCCCGCCGCGCCCATGTATGAGCCGGTAAGGTCGCCCGCCGCGCCGGGGGTTCCCGCCGCTCCCGGGGCGCCGCCGCCCGCCACGACGATTCCCCCCGCTCCGCCTTGGCCTATGCCGCCGGCGGCGCCATATCCGGGAAAGCCTCCGAACGAGCCGGGCATTCCCCCCATGGGACTGAAACCTTGCTGGCCATACCCCTGCTGGCCATAACCTGAATAGGCGCCGCCGCCGTAGGGGTTGTACCCTCCGCCGTATTGGCCGCCGAGGCCACCGGCGCCGCCGTACCCGCCATAGCCGCCGCCGTAGCCGCCATACAACTGCATGATCGCGCCCGCGACGATCTCCGCCCGTCCGTATTTGAGACGGTAGACGTGATTGTCCGTCGTCCCCGCGGTCACTTTTACCGGCTGGTCGAGCTTCTTTAGCCATTTCTCCACTTCGACGAAGATGCCGGGGTTTGGCGCAACCGCAATAATCGTGTTGATGCGGTCGACGGCAATGAACTTGACAGCCGTGGTCTTCTCGGAGAGCGACACGGCCTTCATCATCGTTTCAAGGTCCTTCACCAGATCGCTTGGGCGTCCTTCGGCGACGTCGAAGAGCTTTACGCGCTGGTTGGCCAGCGTATCGCTGTCGAATAGAGAAACCAGATCCATGGTGCGCCGCAAGTTCCGCGCATTGTCCATCAGAAAAAGGAGGTTCGCCGGTTCGTAGGGAAGCCACTTCGCCTGTTCTCCCATGAACGGCTCAAGTAGCTTGGCCATTTCGGTGACGGAGGCGTACTTGAGGAAGATGAGGTTCAGAATCATCCGCTCGTCCTCGGGCAAGTCCTTGGCATTGACTAACGGGCTCATGGGAAGGCGCGCCGCGCCGGCGAGCGGGACGATGCGGTAAAGGTCGCCCACCTGAATGATTGCGGCGCCGTTCACCCGGAGAATGGTTTGCAGCATGGAAAACGCATCCACCTGGCGCATCTCGCCGAACGTATTGATAGTAACCGCGCCCTTAACGGCCGGGTCGAGAATGTAGTTGATCTTGAGCGCGCGCGCGATGATCTCGATCACCTCCGGAAGCGATGCGTTCTGGAGAAACAGAGGCGGCAGACTCGCGGCTGGCATCGCGGGAGGCTGGGCGGTTGGCGTCGCAGGAGCCTGAGCGGCCGGAGCGGGCGCGGCGGGTTTTGCGGCGGCCGGCGTTGGCGGCTGAGCAGGCGGAACCGCCGCGGGAGGCTGAGCGGTTGGCGTCGCCGGGGCCTGAGCAGCCGGAGCGGCAGCCGGCGGCTTCACAGCGGCTGGCTGCGCCTGGGCCCCGGCGAATTTCGCCAGAGCCGCGAGAAGGATTGGGGCTGCTATCAGGAATCGTTTGCGCATGTGCTTACTCCGGCTTCTGTTTCGTCGTGACAGCGTCCGCGCCTTGTGGCGCGGGGCTGGCGTCTTGCTTCTGCCGGACGCGGTTCCATACCGCTTGCTCCCACTCGTTGAGGTCGGTCTTCTTCCGCTCCCAGCGATAGAGGCCGAACGGACTGGGCCGCTCGAAACGGATCGTGTCGCCGTCCTCCACCGCCGAAGCATTCGCACTATCCGCGGGGGCTTCGCGAGCGTCTTTCGCGGCGGGCGCAAGCTTTTCCTCGAAACGCGTGAGGCCAAACGGCGTCAGGCGGTAGGTCCAATCCTTGCCTTGCTTGTCTTTGTAGCGCCACGTTTCAGGCGCGGTGAGAACGGCTTCAGCGGGCAGTTTGAGCGGCCCTGGAGCAGCTTTCGCGGCGGGCGCGGCTTTGGCGGACGCCTTTTTCCTGGGCTGACTTTTCTCGTCCGCGGACAGGCACAGCGTCAAACCGGCTGCCAGAATTATCAAGTTGCGCGTCATTTTAGTTAACCTCGGCTCACGGCTGCGTCACTTCTACTTCACCGGTTCCCATCGGCAGAGCTGGCCGAATGGGCTTGGTTCCATTACCTTTCTGTAGCCCTCCACCACCGCGCCCGCGGTCGTTGTGTCGCCCGGAACACAGGCGCGAAACGCTCCCATGGCTACGCCGAGCGTCGTTGACTTCGGAGCGGATTCTTCCTGCTTTGCCACGGCAATTGTGGCCAACTGCCCGGGTGCCGGCGCGGACCTTTGCGCCGATTCCGGCGGAGGCGGTGTCCGGTCCATAAGCTCTTCAAGCTTCTTCCGCACTTCCTTCCCATCCCACTCGAAGACGACTTCCCGGCTGTTTGCGGCCAGCAGCTTGAACTCACCCGACTTCTCTCCGACGCGAAGACCGCGCTGGGGACCGCCAGGCTTGTCCGCCACAATCACCGTCGCGGCGTCGCCCAGTGCAAGGACACCATAGAGGATAGGCAGTTTCGGCATCGGTTTCGGAGGCGGCGGAGGCGCGGGGGTGTCGACAATCACCGCCGGATTCCGGTCCCTCGCGAAGAGCATCTTTTGGGCGATATCGGCGTAGTTCGCGGCGGCCAGCGGTTGAGCCGCAGTCGTCGAAGCCGGCGGAGCCGCCGCGGCCGCGCTCCTCACGCCTGCCGCCGGATTGACCCGAAGCGCCGCGTTACGCGCCTCGGACCGGAGCCAGCTTTCTCGAATCCGCCAGCCGGCCGCCGCGCATAGAGCGAGCAGTGCGATATTGAGCAGCCACAGTTTGGTTTTCAAAACGACGACCCTCCTTTCCGGACGGGCACGAGCTCCTTTGAAACGAGCCCGGCAAGTCCGAGCCGGACGCTAACCGTCTTCTCCTTCGGGTTCGCGAGAGTGACCCGTATGTCGTTCGTCGAGATCGCCTCCGGTTCCCGCCCCAGCGCGGCGAGGAAATTGACCAGTTGCTCAATCCGGCATTCGAAGGAAACGGCCAGCAGAACCGTTCCGTAGTTCTCCGCGAAAACCTTCACTTCCCCAATCTCCGCGCCCCGTACGTCGATACCTTCCGCCTTGCCCACCGCGCGCACGGACTGCATCATGCGGGCTTGTGCCTGGGCGGCGGTCGCGCCCTGAATAAGTCCCTTTTCGCTCTCGGCCAATACTTTCCGGGCGGCCTTCAGAGCTTCCTCGCGGCTGGGAACGCCGGCCGCGATTCGCCGCATGTTCTGGAGGCGTTTTTCAGCCACGGCCGCCGTATCCGGAGCCGCGACAGCGGCGGGCGCGCTGTCCCCGTAGACTCCAAAGCGGAGGATCAACGCCGCGGCCACCGCCAGGCACAGCAGCAGAAGCGCCCGCCGGTCGCGGCCTTCGATTTGAACCGCTCCCAGGTTCACTTGCGCGCCCCTCTACGGAGCGTCCGGATTCTGAACACCTCGTAGGCTCCCACTCGCGTTACGGAAGCGAACTCGGAGTTGCGGAATTCAGGAGACGCGTCCAGCACTTCGAGAAGCGGCGCGGCTGAATCCGTGTCGCCGCTGATGAGAACACCGTCGCGGGAAATCTCGACTGAATTGGCCCATGCCGACGCCGGCAGAATGCGCGAAAGTTCATTTAAAGCGGTGAGATCTTTCCCTATCCGATCCCGGAACTCGCCAATGGCGCGGATGCGGCCCGCCGTCATTTCGATTTCCCGGTCGAGCGTCGAGGACCTCCGCGCAGCGGGTTCCACTTTCGCGATCTCATCTTCAAGCGTTTTCAAGTAGCGCCGCTCTTCAAGTGCCGCCGAAGCGAACCACGCCCCCCCCAGCACGAGTGCAAGGACCGAAAGCGCGGCGGCGGGCGCGAGCATGGCCCGCGAATGCGAACTGCGCCGGTCCGCGGGGAGCAGGTTGGCGGCGGCCGCAAGGCGCGGACACGCGCAGGTCAGTGCGGCGGCGTAACCGACCGCGTTTCGCGAGAGATCGTTTTCGGCCGGGTTGGCGCGAGGAACCGGCAGAATTCTTTCGATCGGCACGCTCTCCGTCTCGTCCGGAAGGCGCAACTCGGCGGCGGCCAAAGCAGCGGCGCGTTCGAGCGGCAGGTCGAATTCCGCGGAAAAGACGGGCTTGACCGGGCTCTCGCCGTAAATTTCGATCTCGCCTGTCTCGTGCGTGCGGAAGGCAAGGAACCCGGTGCGGGATTCCTGAAACAGGCGAATCGCGCCATGGATCGCCGAAGCCGAAAACGTAAACGAAGAAACGGCGACCCCCGCTTCGGCGAAAAGCTGAGCGTATTTTTCAAGAACCGAAGAACGAAGACACACGCCCAGCAGCAACGCCCCTCCGCTTGGCGCCCCCACGCGCGTCCACGCCGACGCCACATCGGCGTCGCCGTAGGGATGCAGGCTGTCGATTTGGAAACCGATCGCGCCGGGAAGATCTTTAGCGGCAATGCCCGGCATGGCGAGGGTCCGCACCACGACTTCGCGGCGCGGCAGCGTTACCGCCGCGGTGAGGTGCGAGACACCGTGCTTCTTGAGGAATGCGGCGTACTCGGCGCCCCAGTCGGCGGCCTTCCGTTCACGGAAGCGCGAGATCGCGCCGTGAGCCGTGATCCCGGCCCCGTTGGGGCGCACGCGAGCGACCGTGATATCGAGATCCGCGTCGCGAATCTCGATGCCGACGCCCATGCCGAACGCGAATAGATTCCTCAGTTCCAAGGTCAGTTACTCCATTCCAGAGTTGTGGTTGAGCGGTCGTACCAGCGAAGGTAGCGGTAGGGCGCGCCGTCGAACTTCGGCGTTGGCAGGGAAACCATGGCCGCGACGGTGCGGCGCATGTCGGAGAGCTTTCCGTCCGGGAGCCTCAGGCGCGCGGTGGCGCGGATGGTGTAGACCGGTCCGCCGCCCAGGCGCAATGTCCGCGCGCCGGGACCCGCGCCCTGAGCGAACGCGGCGAGTTCCTCGTATTTGCGAAACGGCGCAATGCGGCGGCGCGCCACAATACCGGCGATCACGTCCGGACCGAGGCCCGTCAGCGCAAGCACGGCGGGATGCGCCGTATTGACGTCGAATCCCGTGAACGCGCCGTAGACCGAGAGGCACTCGCTCAGTCCGCCGCTCGGACGGAGGCGTCCTTGCGCATCCCTTGCCCAGCTTCCATGGAAAATGTCCGGTGTCATTCCCTTAACCAGCAACAACTCCTCGATCTCTTCAAATGACGCATGGCGCGACTGAAAAGACGGGTTGAGCGACGAATAGAACAGATCGAAGCCGCTTGGAGCGCCGCCCTGGACCGGAGTGCGCCAATCCACGATCGCGGCCGTAACCTCCTGCGCGCGCGGCGGTTCAAGGCCGAAAGCGAGGAGCAGGACCATCAGGTCCTCGGGCCGGGCGGTGTTGATGTTGAGCTTGGCGCTCTCCGGAACGATCTCGACAAGCGCCTCGCCCGAGGGAAAATGGAGAGCGATCAAAGGCTGCCCTTGCATGTAGTAGCGGGACGTGCCGTCCGGCAGCATCGCGGCAGGGCCCCACTGCATGTAGGCGATGGCCCGCTCGATCGCGCCGGACGCGAGGTAATAGCTGCGTAATCCGTCGACCGAAGTGGCGGCGCGCTCGGTTTCGCCGCGGACCGTGCTCGCGAGGGCGAATGCGATCGCCGAAAGCGCGGCGGAGAGCCAGAGCACGGCAAGCAGCGCACCGCCGCGGCGCAATCCGGCGCCCCGCTTCGCGGCTTCGGCGCCAGGCACTCCCTTACCGCCGCCGGTCCGTTCGGGCCCGCGCGCGGCGTCGTACTCAAAGCCCTTTGTAGTCCACATAGGGTTTTCGATCCACGTGCATGCGACTGGTGACGCTCATCGGCTGGAGGCCGGCTGGGTTCAATTCCAAAGGGCGCAGTTCAACGCGAATGGAGCGAGGCAGAAACGGCAGGGTCCAGCGCTCCACCCAGCGATCGAGATCGGGCTCTGGCAGCGCCTCCTGGTACGTGAAGCGGCAGAAGGCCAGCCGGTCTGCGAGCACAAACGACGCCGGCCCCGTTTGGATGGGGCTGTACTGTACTTCAGGCGACGCGCTCAAACAGAAGAAGCTCGCGGTCTGGGGTCCGGCATACAAGTGCTCATTCACCACCAGACGGACGCCGCGGCCATCCTCGCGCGGGATTACCTGAAACTCCAGGATGTGCGGGTAGCCGCGCGCGGCTTCCTCAATCGAATACGTGCTGACGAATCGCATCGACTGAGGTTCGCCCTGAAAAAGCGGGATGCGCGCCGCGTTGGGCGTTCCCCATGCGCAATACGCCCAAGCGGGCATGAAGGAGGAAAGCTGCTGTTCGAGAATGCGTTGCGCGCCGGCCACGCGGCGGTTGCCCATCAACTTCTTGTTCGCCTTGTCCAGGCCGTTCAGTCCCACGCGCAAGGCAAACAGCATCCCGACCGAAAGCAGACTGAGCAGTGAGACCGCGATCAGAACTTCGATGAGCGTGACGCCCGCCCGCTTACTGGCCACCCGCACCGGCGCCTCCCATCACATCTTCCCGCCGCAGGACCGAACGGCGAAAACCCTCCACCGCAAAGGACCGCCGTGTCGCTCCCGACATCCACCAGACTTCAAGCGTCAGCCGGTCGATCGCGTCCATTCCCGCCACCGATTGGGGCTGCATCTCGAATGTGGTGAGAACGGCGCGCCAGCCGGAGCGTGTGCCGATGGATTCGGAAGCGTCGAATTGCCCCTCGATCGGTTGCCCCTTCGGAAGCCGGGGGCTGGCCAGCAATTCGTCCATTTTCGACCGCGCGATCATCACCACCCGGTCGTAATCGGTGAGCCGCGCCGCGTTGCGCAGGGATGTGGACATCGCGGAAAGCAGCCCGACCACGGCAATGGCCATGATCGTGGTCGCGACCAGAACTTCGAGAAGCGTGAAGCCGCGCTGCTTCGAGCGGCCGCAAGACGCGCGGTTATCGTTCGTGCCGTTGCGAGTCATGAATTGGGAATCCGTTCCACCAGCGGCACTCCGGTTCGCGGGTCGACGCTCACGCGCCTGCGCGCGCCCCGCTTGTTTGCCAGCTCGACCGCAATCCGGGGAGGCGAAGCTCCAGGCAAGAGCAGAAATCGCCGCGGATCGGCCGCCTCGCCGGGAGGCTTCGGCAGTATCGCGGAAATGGAGACGCCCGCCGGCATTTCCAGGCGGCGCGTGTACGCGGGGTCGGAGGAGAGCAGGGATACGGCGTTTTCCTTGATGGAAATCGCCACCTCGACCGCTTCCTGCCTTCTCTCCGCCCGGTTCGCCGCGGAATTCAGCAGCGCCGCCAGCGAATCGGATGCGGAAGCGAGGCGCAGGGTGTCCACGCCGGACGATACCGAGGGAAAGGAGATCCCGGCCATCAGTCCGATCAGCGTGACGACGATCAGCATCTCGATCAGCGTTACGCCCGCGCTCGTCCGGTGGCGATTCACTGGCTCTTCCAACTCAGGATGTCCGCGTTGATGCCTTCACCGCCGGGCTGGCCGTCGGCGCCGAGGGATACGATGTCGGGTTCGTCGCCGTGTTCGCCGGGAAATTTGTAGGTGTACGGGCGGCCCCAGGGGTCGACCGGGATGTCCTGCGGCAGATACGGTCCCTGCCACTGGTTCAGATCCGCGGGCTTCACGCGCAGCGCGTTGAGACCCTGCTCGGTGCTTGGAAAAAGACCGGTGTCGAGCTTGTAGGCGCCGATCGCCGTCATGAACGAATTGATCTGGGCCCGGGCCGCCGTCACTCGCGCCGTATCGCTCTTCTTGAGCATGCGGGGCGCGACCAGCGCGGCAAATAGCGCGATGATCGTCACGACCACCAGCATTTCAATCAGCGTTACGCCCGAATTGCGCCGGGTGGGACAGGCCTCCCGGCCTGTCAACGGCCTCGCCGGAAGCCCTGATCTCCGGTCGAGCGTTTCCGCAATTATTTCACACGTGCTCTGTTGCGGTTCCATGAATCCTCCCTCTCTCGAACACTCTCTAAACGGCCACTTCGTTAATACTCGTGATCGCGAGCAGCATGCTCAGAATCAGCGCCCCCACCATCAAGCCCATCACCAGAATCACCAGCGGCTCGAACAGCGAGGTGAATCGCTTGATGGCCGATTTCGTCTCCGCCTCGTAGATATCCGCCATCTGGGCGAACATCTGATCCAATCGTCCCGTTTCTTCGCCCACGCTCAGCAGATGGCCGGCGAGCGCGGGGAAGACCGCCGCGCGGCGCAGGGGAGCCGCAATGCCTTCGCCGCGCTTTACGCCTTGCGAAACGCCTTCGAGCGCCCCGGCAATCTTCTTGTTGTTGAGGATGGCGGACGCGATTCCGAGCGACTGCACAAGCGGCACGCTGTTCGCCACAAGCGTCGCCATCGCTCGCGCGAACCGTGCCGTTTCCGCCTTCCGCAACGCGTCGCCAAGCAGGGGAACGCGCAGGCGGATCGTATCCCACCACATGCGTCCCGTGGTTGTTCGGATGTACGTCCGCAGAGCGAGCGCGGCCGTGGCCAAGCCTCCCGCGGCCATCCACCAATACGTCTGCACAATGCGGCTCGCTTCGAGCATGATCTGCGTGGGAAGGGGTATCTTCATTCGCGATTCTTCGAACACCGAAGCGAAGCGCGGAACCACGAAGTTCAGCAGAACGAAGATTGAACCCACGCCCACCAGAGCGAGCAGTCCGGGATAGATCATCGAAGAAATAATGTACCCGCGCAGCTCGTCGCGTGAACGCTCAAACTGAGCCAACCGGTCGAATACCGAGGCGAGCGTGCCGCTGGCCTCGCCCGCCCGCACCATGTTCACGAACAGATCGCTGAAATACTCCGGATGCGTGGCAAGGCTCTCCGCCAGCGACTTTCCGCCTTTCAGCACGCGCAGAAGATCCAGAATCACGGCTCGAAACACCGGTTTTTCGCTGAGCTCGCTGGTGATCGTGATGGCACGGTCGAGCGGCACGCCGGCATTGAGCAGCGTCGAAAGCTCCTGCGTAAAGAACAGCACGTCTTTCCGCCTGCCCGCGGAAAAACCGGGCAGCTTGAGATCGAAAGTCTTCTTTTCCCGAGCGCCCACATAGACCGGCGTCAGGCCCTGCTTCCGCAATTCGTGCGCCACGGATTTCTCCGAATCGCCCGTGAGGCTCCCGCTTCTCGGCTTGCCGTCGGACGCCACCGCGCGAAAGAAATAAGTGGTCATCGGCTAGAATTCCTGCGTCACGCGCATCACTTCGTCGGCGGTGCTCGTGCCCGCGCCCACCTTCATCCAGCCGTCGTCCCGCAAGCTTCGCATGCCGTTGCGCCGCGCGGCCGTGGTAATCTGCGAGGCGTCCGCGTTCGCCATGATCAGCTTCCGGATCTCGTCGTTCAACTCCATCAATTCGAAGATGCCGACGCGGGACGTATAACCGGTGCCGCCGCAGCGTTCGCAGCCCGCTCCCTTCCAGCACTCGACCACGCTGCCATCGGGCGCGGTTCGCGTTCCCGCCGGCATCTTGCAGTGCGTGCAAATCACGCGCACCAGACGCTGGGCCAGCACGGAGACAAGCGAAGAAGTGATCAGATAGTTCTCGATTCCCATGTCGGTCAGGCGCGTGATGGCGCTCGGCGCGTCGTTGGTATGGAGCGTCGAGAACACGAAGTGGCCTGTGAGCGCGGCTCGTATGGCGATGTCCGCCGTCTCGCGGTCGCGGATTTCGCCCACCATGATGACGTCGGGGTCCTGCCGCACGATATGCCGCAACCCGGCCGAGAACGTCAGCCCGATCTGTGTGTTCACGTGAAGCTGATTGATGCCGTCCATCTGATACTCGACCGGATCTTCAATGGTGATGATCTTCTTGTCCGGGAGATTGATCCGCTTCAGCGCGGAGTAGAGCGTGGTGGATTTCCCGGAGCCCGTCGGCCCGGTTACGAGAAATATTCCGTGCGGCAGCGATGTGTAATATTCCATGCGCGACAGCATATGATCGTCGAAGCCAAGTCGGCGCAGGTCGTAGAAATCGCCGGCCGAGCGATCGAGCAGCCGCATGACGACGCTCTCCCCGTAGAGCGTGGGAAGCGTCGAAACGCGAAGATCCACTTCGCGGCCCAGAATCTTGAGCTTGATGCGCCCGTCCTGCGGCAGGCGGCGTTCGGCGATGTTCAACTTCGCCATCAGTTTCAAGCGTGAAATGATGGCGGCTTTCATCTCGCGCGGAGGCTGCTCCTGATTGAAGAGGACGCCATCGATGCGGTAACGGATGCGGAATTCTTTCTCGAAGGGCTCGATGTGGATATCGCTCGCGCGCCTCTCGACGGCTTGCGCGATCATGGCGTTGACCAGGCGAATGACCGGGGCCTCGCTTGCCATGTCGCGCAAGTGTTCCAGATCTTCGCCCGCCTGAGCGCTGTCGGCCGCCGGATCGAGCGCCTCTTTTTCCGCTTCCCCGTAAAGCCTGTCGATCGCTTCGAGAATCTCCGCCTCCGCTCCGAACACGGCGCGAACCTTGAATCCGCAGAAGCCTCGCACGGCGGCGATGGTCTCAAAGTCCAGCGGATCGGCCATCGCGACCGTTAGCGTGGAATCGGAGAGCGTGTATGGAATGAGACGGGCCTGCCGCATGAAGCGTGGCGCGAGCCCCTCGATTTCGGGCGACACCGGCGGATCGAACCCAACCAGCGTCACAAGTTCAATCCCCAATTGTTCGGAAAGCGCGGCGATCACGTCGCGCATGGCGACGAAGCCGAGGTCCGTCAAAATCTTCCCGAGCTTGTCTCCGCGCCCCTTCTGAATCTCGAGCGCCTGGTCCAGATCTTCCCGCTCAATAAGACGGCGCGCAATCAGCATCTCGCCGAGGCGCATCAAAACTCCGTGACCTCGATATACGACTCCGGATCGGCCGCGCGGTCGAGCAGTTTTCCCTTCTCCGCCTGCATGAGAATCTGGCGCGGCAAACCCGCCATGTCCTCCCACGAGTAATAGAACAACGAGACGCCGAGAGCGATCCGCTCACTCGCCGGCACCGTATCGAGCGAGGCCGCCGAATCCGAAAGCATGTCCCGCATCTTACGCTTCAGCCCCGGCAGTTGCTGGACCTTTCGCGCATGCACGCGGATCACGTCCTCTTTCGAAATGGATTGGCGGAACGGCGTAATCGACGGCCCTTGAAACAGATTCACCTCCGAGGTGAACACCGCTCCATAACCTTCCAGATAGACGCCGCGGGTATTGCCCAGCAGCATGAACGAATCTACCGCGCCCAATTTTTCGAGCTTGCCGTCGAAGCTCTTCTCCATCGCGGCCAGAGCCAGGCGCTTCACGCGCGGCGCGGCGGCGAACCCGGTCCAGATCGCCATCGCCGATAACGCCAGAAGCCCCGCAACGCGCTTCATCGCGGACCCCCGTCGTTGCTCGCGAGCAGCATTACGTTCAAGCGCTTTTGCAGCAGCGAAAGCGACTCCTGATAGGCAACCAGATGAGACACGCGTTCCAGATCCTGGCGCTTTTCCATTTCCCTCAGCAGCGCCGCCGTCTTCGCCTCGCTGCGCGTCACGGCGGCGTCCACCGCGGCCGCGATCTCGCCGGCGCTAACGGCCTTGACCACCGTCACCGCGGCTTGCGGCGGCGGGGAAACGGCAATCGGGGCGGGCCTGTAAAGCCCCGTAACCAGCAGCGCCACCGAAAGCATCGCCGCCGAGGCGAAGCCCAATCGCGGCCCTGAGTCCCAGAAGGCGGACCAGGCGCGCCGCAAGCGCGAAGGCTCAAAAACTTTGTCCGACACAAAGCCGATGCGCTGCGGAATTTCTTCGTCGCGCAGGGAAAGCAGCGCGGCCTGCGTATACCGGAAACCTTCCAACCGTTCACGGCAATGCGCGCAGATGGAAAGATGGCGCTCCACTTCGGCGGCTTCGGCCGGGCCGAATTCGCCCAGAAAATAGTCGCGCAAATCAAATGGCGGGCAGTTCATTGTCACCTCGCGTTCCAAGCGGAGCCAGATCCCGTTTCAAGATCTCCAGCGCGGCATACACACGCGACTTCACCGTGGAGACCGGGCAGGATAGGATCTCCGCCATTTCCTCAAACTTGAAGCCTTGATAGATCTTGAGTACGATCGCTTCCCGCTGCTCCGGACCCAGACGGTCCAGTGCGCCGCGCACCGCGATTCCCAGTTCGATCGGGAAGGCGGACCCGGCTCGGTCGGCAATGGCCCGATCGGCGGTGGCCGGATCCGCCGCGGACGCCGCCTCCGGTTTCCTTTTCCGGAACAGCGAATACGCCTCGTTGTGCGCGATGCGGAACAGCCATGCCGCAAAACGGGCGGGGTCTTCAAGTTTCCGAAGGTTCTGATAAGCCTTCAGAAACACGTCCTGGCTGAGGTCCAGCGCATCTTCGCGATTGCCGGTGATTCTGAGCAGATAATTGTAGACGCGCTTTTCCCATCGGGAGATCAGGAGATTATAGGCCTCCACGTCTCCCCGGCGCGCCTTCGGAATCAGGTCGGCATCCTCAATCGCCCGGAAAATCAAATCAAGGGCTCCTTGTCAATGGACGCGGCGGGCGTCGAAAAAGTCTGAATCCTAATCTCCGGGCGGATTCGGCCTCTCCGGTTCGGGCGGCCCCAATCGATCCCGCGGCGTTAGCCACACTTCGCACGTGCAGCAATCGCTGCACGACCGGCAGCGCCCGCAGATGTGGTTATCGCAAGCGTCCTTCGTGCACCGCATGCAAATGCGCTGGGACGGCTCTTCGCAAATACTGCAAACGAAATTCATTTCTTCGCCCCGGCGGCGCGAGCTCTCTCGGCTTCATTCGGCTGTTTCGAAAGGAAACCGCGGCAGCGCTGCGCTTCCTGATCGACAACCTTAAACTCGATTTCCTTGGTCTTGGCCAGGTCGACGACGTGCTCGCGCAGGCGCGCCGCGTTCGTATCGTTTTCGGCCATCACGCCGCGCAGAAGTTCCGCCAGGGCCGGATTCTGATAGGTGTGAACGGCGTCGGCGACCGAGTTCAAGACGGCGTCGAGCGCCTGCAGGCGGAAAAACGCTTCGAGCGCGTAGGTGAGCCGCTCGGGATCCTGAGAGAGCGCCTGCGAGGCGCGCACCAGATCGAGCGTGCGCGAGCGCCCGGTCTTCCACTGTTCCACGTATGCTTGCGGCGCGCCCTTCTTCACCCATTCCTCCGGAGTGAGCTTGTCGAGCAAGCCGGTAAGCCGCTTCGCGTGCGCGGCGACGGCGTCGGACATCTTGCGGACGTCCCAGACGGCGCCGATGCCGTTCTGGGCGGATGCGGGCGCTGCCAGCCCGGCGATAAGAAGACAGAATGCCGCAAAAAACGATCGATTAGCCATCATTCCAATTCTACAACCTCGGCGAAGCGCCGGCCGCGGGAGAATTGTCCAATACAAGCTGATCCTGAAACGGGACTTGATTCCAATACAAGACGATCCAGAAAATGGAGATGCAAGGCGAGCTGCGGCGGGGTGCAAATACGAATGCAGAACGCCGAAGGTCTGAACGGGAAGCGGATCGAGGAATTCCTTGAGGCCAGCCAAGGAATCGAGTTCAGGGGCGAAAGCCGGAGGGAGGTGTACGACTGGATTCAAGGGGTCCTGGTCGCACAGGAGTATGCGATGCGGGGAAGAAGCAGCGAGGTTCGGTACGGGCCTGCCTGTGCAAGGTGCCGGGATTGAGCTTGGCGCAAATGACGCGGCTCATCCGGCAATACCGGAGCGAGGGCGTGGTGGAGGCGGCAGCGTATCGGCGCAGACGGTTTCCGGTGAAGTACACGGAGGCGGACATTGCGGCGTTGGCGGAGGTAGACCGTACGCACGAGTGGCTGAGCGGACCGGCCACGCGCTACATCTTGAAACGGGAGTATGAGGAGTTCGGCAAGGCGGAGTATGAGCGGCTGGCGGGAATCCCGGTAGCGCATCTATATAATGTGCGCGGAAGCGCGCGATACCGGAAAATGGCGGGCAAGTGGGAGGTGACGCGGCCGAGCGCGGTGGGCATCGGAGAACGGCGGAAGCCGGAACCGGAAGGACGGCCGGGATTCCTGCGGGTGGATACGGTGCGTCAAAGGGATTGGGAAGGAGTGAAAGGCGTAAATCACATCAATGCTGTGGATACAGTAACGCAGTGGCAAGTGGTGGGTTGCGTGGGCAAGATCAGCGAGCAATACGTGCTGCCAGTGCTGGAAGCGATGCTGCATCGGTTTCCCTTCCGGATATTGGGATTCCATTCCGATAACGGATCGGAGTTCATCAACCACGAAGTGGAAAGCTGATGAAGAGACTGCCGATCGAGTTCACCAAGAGCCGGGCCAACCGGACGCAGGACAACGCATTGGGGGAGGGAAGAACGGGGCGATCATCGGGAAGCTGATGGGATACGGCCACATAGCGGGCGAGCATGCGGAGGGGATACAGAAGTTCTATACGGCGTACTTGAATCCCTACTTGAACTATAACCGGCCGTGCGGGTACGCGACGGTGAGTTTGGATGGGCGTGGGAAGCGGCGGCGGGAGTACAAGGTCGAGGACTATGCGACGCCGTACCGGAAGTGGAAGGGGTTGCCGGAAGCGGAGAAGTACCTGAAGCCGAATACGAGCGTGGCGAGGCTGGAGGAGTGGAAGGGGAAGCTGAGCGGAACGGAGTTCGCAAAGAAGATGCGAGCGGAGAGGAGCAAGTTGTTGCGGCGCTGCAAGATCGAATCTCCCGTGGCGCGGGGAACGGAATGAGGCGGACGGGAAAGGGCGATGGAAAGGACGGGGCATCGGAAGGCGGGAAAAGCGGGCGCCCAAAACCGAGATCCACGCCAGGACGGGCCTCCCGTTGGTCGGGTACGCCAGGATAAGCCTGGCTGATCTTGTGAATTGAAAGGAGTTCACCGTGTAAATTGCCTGTTCGACACGTAGCCGAGCGAGCGTGGGTTCCAGTAATGGGGCTGGCGAACACGCGAGGCGAACACGCGAGCCGTAACGCAAGTGAACCCGATTCGGCCTCGAT
>CAMDED010000160.1 GCA_945893365.1 Candidatus Sulfopaludibacter sp. SbA3
CGGGCAGTGGCGCAAGACGGCGACGGAGCAGTTGGCGGAGGTATTCGTGGATGGCCGGAAGAGGAAGGGTTCGGGAGAGGAGGTGGAGAAGGACGCGCTTTACGAGGAGATCGGGAGGCTGAAGGTGGAGTTGGACTGGCTCAAAAAAAGGTAGGTCTGCTGGACTGAGCGAGGGGCGAGCGCTGGTGGAACCAGGGCATGAAGAGATCAGCGTGCGGCGGCAGTGTGAACTATTGGGGGTAAACCGGTCGGGTCTGTACTACCAGCGTGGGGGAGAAAGCGAAGAGAACCGGAAGCTAACATTACAGTAGGACTAGTTGAAATTCCAAGAGAAGCCAAGGGTTCGGAAACGAATGAGTCCCAGCCGCGTGCCGACGACTGTTGAGAACGCGCTATCGCAGCTCTGCGGCCGTCAGCAGCATCTCTGGAATGATTTCGAGTCTTTGGCAAGATGGCGCGCACATTTCTCCGGCACATCCGGGTGCAATCCTGGGAGGAACTTCGCCAGCGCATCCTACTGGGAATTGCCGAAATCAACGCCGCTCCGGTAGTTCATCGCTGGAAGAAATTCGACGCCCTAAACCCGAATCAACAGGCTACTGTTTAGTGAAATGTTGTACTAGTAGCCTAACGCCGCGAGTTCCGCCAGATCCAGGCGCCCCGTGTAAATTGCCATACCAAGAGCGGCATGGATGTTCAGGCGATGCAGCTCACGAACGTCGTCGAGCGTCGTAATCCCGCCGGCGGCCGTAAGTTCGAGGTCCGTCGCCGCCCGCAGTTTGCGGAACCAGTCGAGATCCGTTCCCTGCATCATCCCTTCCTTATCCACGTATGTGCAGAGCAGCCCCGCGCAGTACGGCTCAAGGGAGCCAAGCACCTCCTCGGCGGTGATCTCGAGCGATTCGCGCCACCCCTTGACCACGATCTTGCCGCCTTTGGAATCGACCGCGACGATCAGCTTTTCCCTGCCCACCGCGCGCGCGAGCGATTCGAGAAAAGGCGCATTCACACCGTCCGCGTGAAACGCCGCCGTTCCGACAATGATCTTTCGCGCCCCCTGCCCGGCAAGCGTCTCGGCGCGCTCCACGGTCCGCACGCCTCCGCCCACCCGGGTGGCGGCATGAGCGGCCAGGAAGCGCACCGGATCGTCGTTCGCACCCGTACCGATCGCCGCATCCAGATCGATGACCTGTATCTCGCGAAACGCCGAAAAGCGCTCCAGCATTTCACGCGGAGTGCCGCCTTCGAGCGCCTTATCGCGTCCCTGGACAAGCTGGACGACCTTTCCACCCATCAGGTCGATACACGGAATGATCAACCCACTCTCCTGACGAGGACGCCGTGCTT
Source organism: Candidatus Sulfopaludibacter sp. SbA3 (assembly GCA_945893365.1). GTDB lineage: Bacteria > Acidobacteriota > Terriglobia > Bryobacterales > Bryobacteraceae > SYKU01. The sequence goes on from CAMDED010000160.1 coordinate 1,348, forward strand.
CTCCAGGTGTTCCTTGAGGTCGTTCACCGTGTAGTCGCCGAAGTGGAATACCGACGCCGCGAGCGCCGCATCGGCTTCGCCATCGGTCAGGACTTGCACGAAATCGTCCGGCTTCCCCGCCCCGCCGCTTGCGATCACCGGGACGTGCGTGGCCCGCGATACGGCGCGAGTCAGGTCGCAGTCGAAACCCTGCCGCACTCCGTCGGTATCCATCGAAGTGAGCAGGATTTCGCCCGCGCCGAGAGACTCGCCCCGCGTGGCCCATTCCACCACGTCGATGCCCTCGTCGTTGCGGCCCCCTCGCGTGTACACGTTCCATTCGCCGGACGTCCGGCGGCGCGCATCGATCGCCAGGACTACGGCTTGCGCCCCGAATTCGGCGCTCAATTCCGCGATCAGCTCCGGGCGGTGCACGGCAGCCGTATTCACGGAAACCTTGTCCGCCCCGGAGAGCAGGATGCTTCGCGCGTTGGCGACCGATCGAATGCCGCCACCCACCGCGAGCGGGATGAAGACGCGCCGAGCAGTGCGCGCGACCACGTCCGCCATGGTATTCCGGTTGTCGCTCGACGCCGTAATGTCGAGGAAGACGATTTCATCCGCGCCGTCGCGGTTATACCGATCCGCGAGTTCCACCGGGTCGCCCGCATCGCGAAGGTTGACGAAGTTGACGCCCTTGACCACACGTCCGCCGGTGACGTCAAGGCAGGGAATGATTCGTTTTGCGAGCATTCAGGGGATTCTTCATTCTATCGCTTTACGTATCCGCGCACCGATTTTCCCTCGGCGTCCACAAGGTATAGCTTGCCCTGCTTGTCAACCGTCATGGAACGCGGCCCCGACGCGGGCGATGCCGCGGGCAAGTCCGCGCTCCATCGCGCGTTCAGCCCGGCGCGCCATTCGTTTTGCACCGAGCCTTTCATATCGAGCTGGAGAATCCTGCTCGCGCCGGCATCCGAGACGAGCAGTTGCTCCCCTATCACGAGAAGTCCGAAGGGGCTCCCCAGACCAGGCCATTCGCCGACGCGCTTTCCTTCCGGCGTGAAGACAAAGACACGGGAGTTGCCGCCGTCCGCGATGTAGATACGCTCGCGCGCGTCGATGGCGACGCTCGACGCCGTCCCCAACCGGCCGCGCCCGAACTCGGCGGAAAACGCGCCATCGCGCAACAGGCGCACGACTCTGGAATTACCGGCATCGGCGACGTAAACGCGGCCGAGCCAGCCCACCGCGATATCCTTCGGGTCGCGAAAATGACCGGCGCCGTCGCCCGGAACGCCAACCTCGCCGTACGTCCGGATCAGGCTGCCGTCCGGAGCGAATTTGCGCACCACGTGATTTCCGCTGTCCGCGGTCCAGAGGTTCCCCAGCATGTCGACGCGCATTCCTTGCGGCGTCACGAACAGTCCCCGGCCCCACCCCTTGATAAAACCGCCCTCCGAGTTGAAGACCAGAATCGGAACTTCGCCGCGGTTGAACACGTAGATCCGGTCCTTGAGACCGGCCGCGACCGCGGCTATCGGGCCCGCGGTCTCCGGCAGGGCGAGTGGCCCCGCGTCTACATAAGCTTCATCGGATGCGGCGGCGATCGACGCCAGGCAGAACAGGAGTGTTTTCATTGAGCCGTTGTATTGTACCGCGTCATGCCGCGGCGCCCGGTGGAGCCCGCGCCGTTCTCATCGAAGAATGAGCCTGGAGGAGCACTCGGGCCTTCGGGCGCGTTTGACTTCGCCATTCGAACCGCGTTAGATTTGCCAATAGCGCGAGGGGCGCATCCAGTCCGCGGAAAGGGCCGTGGAGCCTTCTTTCAGCCTGATTCCTGCGGATTCCAGGCGGCAATGAAAGGAGATTCGAATGTCCGACGCGCTTCCGCTCACGCCTCGTCCCAACCTCGAGCAATACAGGAAGCTCGCAAAGGACCTCCAACACGCTTCCAAGGCGAGCGGCCCCGGCGGAGTCCGCGATTGGGCCGCGCGGTGGGCGGAGACGATTGCCCGGCTGCAAGACTTGGAGATCACAGCCGCGGTCCGAAGCCGGATCGACCGCGAAGCGGAACGGATCGATCAACGCTGGCACGAATTCAAAAATGCGAATGAACGCGCTGCGCGGTCGACGCTGGCAGGCGCGCAGTTCTTCGTGGCGCGCGGGCACGGCTTCGCCAGTTGGCCTAAGTTTGCCAGGCATCTCGAAGGCTTGGCGCGCGCTAATTCTCCGGTTTCGAATTTCGAAGCGGCGGTGGACGCGATCGTCAGCGGTGACGCGGCGACGATCGAGAGGCTGCTGAGCGAAAATCCAGGGCTCGTGCGGGCGCGTTCGACGCGCGAGCATCGCTCGACCTTGCTCCACTATGTCTCGGCGAACGGCGTCGAGGACTTCCGCCAGAACACGCCCAGGAACATTGTCGAAATCGCGAAACTGCTGCTGAAGGCGGGCGCCGATGTAAATGCCGAGTCCGACGCGTATGGCGGCCGGTCGACAATTCTCGGATTGACGGCGACGAGCTGGCATCCGGAAAACGCCGGCGTGCAACTCCCGCTGATGGAACTTCTGATCGGCCATGGCGCAATCATCGACGGTCCGGATGGAGGAAGCGGGGTCAATGGTTGCCTGCATAACGGACGCGGACGGGCGGCCGAGTTCTTCGCAAGTCGCGGTGCGCGTTTGGACCTGGAAGCGGCGGCTGGCGCCGGGCGGCTCGACGTGGTCAAGAGCTTCTTTGAAGAGGACGGCAGCCTGAAGCCGTCCGCGTCGCAGCGACAAATGAAGGACGGATTCGCTTGGGCCTGTGAATTCGGCCGGACTAGCGTCGTCGATTTCCTGCTGCAAAAAAGAGGCATGGATCTGATCGCAAAGCTCACGGACGAAGGACACACCGGACTGCATTGGGCCGCCTACCACGGACACGCGGACATCGTCGCGCTGCTGATCGAGCGCGGCGCGGCGGTCGACGCGAAGGAAGAAAGTTACGGCGGAACGCCCCTGGGGTGGGCGCTCTACTGCTGGGGAAATTCAACGGAGAGGCGGGAGGCCGAGCGCGGATACTACGAAGTGGTCGCGCGGCTGATCCGGGCAGGGGCAAAGTTGGACTCGCAGTGGTATGAGGAAAATGAAGAGCGCCGACGCTCCGCGGAGAAAATGCGGTCCGACCCGCGCATGCTGGCGGCGCTCCGCGGTGAACCTTGAACGACACTATAAACGTTGCCAGGCAAAGTTATGTATTTTGCCACACTCGCTCGACGCTTGTTCTCACGAAGGGACGCTGAACGCGATTCCGCCCTTTCATTCCCGATGTTCGAGCGGCGCGAAGAGCGTCGTAACTTGCACGCGAAGCGCGTTGGCAAGTTTGATGACGCGCCGCCGAGAGGCCGCCGAGAGGGATTGGGGGCGCCGCCTCGATTCCCGCAAGGCACGTGGAGATGGATGCCGGGGCGCGGCAAGACCGCAGTTTCCGAAGGCAAGCCTCGTCCTTCCTGGTTCGTAGGGTTGCGGTAAGGCGGGATAGCGAACTCGTCGAGCAGCAATGGCGGGCGGCGCGGTCGCAGGCGGGGCCTTCTATCTCCGCTGTAAACTACCCTTCGCCGCGAGCGGCGTGGCAACGAACAGATCTTTCCGCAAGAGTCGGCAGCGGCAGAAAAAGAAAGAGAATAAGGCGCGTCATTCTGCTCGCCTATCGTAGCATCGGGGGCTGAGCCGCCGCTGGGAACGCAGGCACGCCCGGACCGGTACCTCACCGCGGCCCTGAGTGCTCATGAGGAAAAAACCGTTCCAAATTTGCCGATGGATCTGGGCTAGCAGTGGCGCAGGCCATCGTCGTTTGTGGCCTGCTACAGGCGCGGCAGAAGGCAGGCGACGAAAGACGATCGTCTGCCCCACCGGCCGCCAATTGCAACGGTTGTTTCATTCCAAGTCCTTAGCCGTAGTCAAGCCGCTTTTTGAAGTGACGGCCGCAGTCGATAGGCGTCACGCCCGGTTGCGGGCGCCTGCGCCGTCTCCAGATTTCGCAGACGCTACACTAGTCTAGCCTAGTCTAGCGTTTCCAGCGGGTCCACTCGAGTCCGGGCCGGTCCACTCGAAACTGTACGAGGCGCCCGTGCTCCATCTCCGTGACGTAGGCGGTGCGCCCGTCCGGTCCGCCGAAACAGATATTGCTGGGCTTCGAACCGAGTACGGCGATTTCGCGAATCATTTTCCCTTCGGGCGATACCTTCGCCACCACGCCCTTGCCATGCCGCGTGATGTAGAGGTTGCCGTCCACGTCGCAGCGCATTCCGTCAAAGCCGAAGTCGGGGAACTGAATCAGGAGACGCTTGCCGGTCAGGCTGCCGTCCTTCTGGATCTGAAACTCCCACACGTTCCGCTGCACCGATTCATTGACGTACAGCTTCTTCCCGTCGGGACTTACGTCGATTCCGTTGGTGGCGCCCATATTCGGGGCCACGCGCTTCACGCGCCCTTTTCGATCGACGAACCAGATCTGTCCCGTGCCTTCCTTCCAGTTTGGGTCGCTCGCATAGAAATCCCCGCCCGTGGTAATTGCCAGATCGTTCGGCTGGTTCATTTCGGCGGAGTGGGCAAAGATCGTGATGGCTCGCGACACGGGGTTGACCAGGAGGACGTTGTGATTCGTGTAGTCGGCGACGTACATTCGGCCGTTGCGGTCGAAGCGGATGCCGTTGGCGAGGCCGCCGTTGGGCATCTCAAGGAAGACCTCGCCTTGCCCCGCCGGGGTGACGCGGCCTATGGTCGGTTTGCGTGCGAAGCTTACGGCGAAGATGTTGCCGTCGCGGTCGCAGGCGGGGCCTTCGATCTCCGCGGTAAAACTACCCTTCGCCGTGAGCGGCGTGGCGACAAACAGATCTTCCGCGAACGTAACGAGCGGCATGAGGAAAAGAAAGAGAATAAGGCGCGTCATTCTGTCCGCCTATCGTAGCATCGCGGGCTGAGCCGCTGCTGGAAACGCGCCGCGCGCCCGTAGTCAAGCCGCTTTTTTGAAGTGACGCCCGAAGTCGATAGGCGTCACGCCAGGTTGCGAGCGCCTGCGGCGTCTCCAAAGGAACTCCCGCGCCATCCAGATCGCGCCGGCCGCCGACAGCAAACCGGCATAGACCACCAGAGCGGCGACCATGATCGCCAATTTCACGTCCTCGGAAAAGGCCCACATAAACGCCTCCTATCGTATAGATGAGTGCAATTGAGATTCCGATCCAAGGGGATCGTCGGCACGCCAATTGCCTATAGAGAAACGGACCTGTGGCAGCTCCGAAAAGGGGCGCTGGACGATCTATACTTTCCGGCCTTGAGTGCTTCATTTTGGCTTCTTCTGCTCACTTTTCACAATCGCGCTCGTCGGGAGCGAGAACGGTTTTGAGCGCGGAGGCGATGCGGTGGGACGTTTTAGGGCCTTCGATCCCTCCGATCAGAAGCGTTTCTCGCTTCGGCAGGTGGTGGCATCTCGGTGGCTAACCGGCGCATGAAGGCTCGCGTTGCGGACATGATGTCCTCAGCGATATCTGAATTGAACGTTCCGGGCAGGACTGCCAGCCGTCCGCTGCCGCCGACAAGCCGCGAGAGAAATGCGGCTGCATCGAACGCGATGGTGTCGGACTCCAATTGGAACTGCGCCGCAACGTTGCTTCGTAGATCCGAACCATCGGGTGATCGGTGTTTACGACGAACGACTCACCAGAATCTCCGAGGCCAAACGCGGACGCTGATTCTGCGAGATTGGGGATGTAGGGTCGCGAAGCAAGTCAGGCCTCTCCGTCTTCGCTCCGCCTTCTGCCGCTTCAGCTCCGGCTTCCGGCGACTCTTTTTCCCGTTAAGGTCCCCCGTAGAACCTTCAGAAAATGATATGATAACGCACGTCGAATGTGTTGATAATATGACCGTTGGAATGTCCGCGTGAGCGCGAGCCTTCCCTTGGCTGTTAGCGCCATGATCGGCGTGATGTTGGGAACGGGAGCTTTCACGTTCCGCTACGCCGAAGGCCTCTCCTACTTCAGCAACGATCCGAACGCATGCGCTAATTGTCATGTCATGCGCGATTATCTGGATTCCTGGCAGCGGTCGAGCCACCATGGACAGGCGGTCTGCAACGACTGCCACACGCCGCACGCCATTATTCCCAAACTGCTGACGAAAGCCGAGAACGGATGGCGGCACTCGGTGAAATTTACGATGCAAACATATCCGGAACCTCTGCATATCACCAGGGGCAATTCACGCAGATTGCAGGAGAACTGCGTCGGATGCCACGGTGAATTTGTGAGCGATATTCGCCTGGGCCACGCGCCGGCCGGGCCCGGAGGAGACGAGGAGTCCTGCGTGCGTTGCCACGCGGGCGTGGGACACGGGTCGAGGAGGTAGAGAGTGCAGGTTTCCCGCAATACCTATATCGCCGTTATAGCCGTCACGGCGGCCGCCACCTTCGGCATCACGACGCTGATGATGAACGTCCGCGAGCGAAAGGACGAAGCGAGGCAGACGCACTTCGAGATTGCGAAGCTGGACGAGAGCGTTATCGAGCCTGCCGAGTGGGGCAAGAATTTTCCGCGGCAGTACGACGGCTACAAGCGCACCACGGACATCGAACGGACGCGGTTCGGTGGCAGCGAAGCCTTTTCCCGGCTGGAGAAGGATCCGCGTCTGAAGCGTATTTTCGCGGGGTATGCCTTCTCGGTGGACTTCCGCGAAGAGCGAGGGCACGCCTTCACGCTGAAGGATCAGGACGAGACCGAACGAGTGAAGCAGCGCCCCCAGCCAGGCAGTTGCCTGCACTGCCACGCTTCTCTCATTGGCGCGTATCGCAAATTGGGGGACGGCGACGTCCTGAAGGGCTTCGACAAGATGAATGCCATGCCCTACGCGGAGGCGCGTAAGCTCGTGACTCATCCGATCGGCTGCATCGACTGCCACGATCCGGCCACCATGCAGCTTCGCGTCACCAGACCCGGCTTCCTTGCGGGCATCAAGGCATTCAAGAAAACGCAGGGATTGGAAAACTACGACCCCAACAAGGCGGCAACCCGCCAGGAGATGCGGAGCTTCGTCTGCGGTCAGTGCCATGTGGAGTACTATTTTGCCGGCCCCGGCAAGACTGTAACATACCCGTGGGCTAAGGGATTGAAGGTGGAGGAGATCGAATCGTATTACGACGAGGTTGGGTTTTCGGACTGGAAACACGCGGAGACCGGAGCGCCGGTGCTAAAGGCACAGCATCCCGAGTTCGAGATGTGGAATCAGGGCATCCATGCGCGGAGCGGCGTGTCGTGCGCCGACTGTCACATGCCGTACACGCGGCAGGGGGCCATCAAGATCAGCGACCACCACGTGCGGAGTCCGCTGCTCAACGTGGAACGGGCATGTCTGGTTTGCCACGCATTTCCGGCGGCGGAAATGAAGGCGCGCGCGGAAGCCATTCAGGACCGCAATGCGAAGCTGCTCGACCGGGCTGAGAACGCGCTCATCGGGCTTCTCGACGACGTGAAAACCGCGCGGGCAGCGGGGGCGACGGATCAACAACTCGAAGCCGCGCTGAAGCTGCAGCGAAAGGCGCAGTTCCGGGCGGACTTCGTGAATGCGGAGAACTCGATGGGGTTCCATGCCCCACAGGAAGCGGCGCGCATCCTGGGCGAGGCGATCGATTACGCGCGGCAAGGGCAACTGGCGATTTCGAGACGGAAGTAGTCTGGCGGCGGGCCTCTCAGCAGGCCCGTCCCGCCCCATCCACGCGGCCTTCAAAACCGCTTGAGACGCGGGCGGCATCAACAATCCGGCAAAACGCGGCGTGGGACATGGCGGTAAGCCCCCGACGGTCCGGACGCGACCGTCGGGCGACCGTTCCGGATGCGCGCCTGTGCGTGACACGTTGGACCACGCTTTGCTTGCTAGCGTATCGAGATTACAAAAAACCGCAAGGAGAACAACATGGCAAGGAGAATGGTTACGCTGATCGCCGTGGCGGTTCTGGTCCCAGGACTTGCCGCCGCCGGGACGCTCTCGATTTCGCCGTCCTTCCGATCGGTCCAAATTGGGACGCCGGTCTCGGTCGATCTGGTCTATGAGGGCATCCCGCCATTGGTCGGCGCGTTTGACGTCGATGTCAGGTGGAATCCGGGAATACTTAATCTGACGGAGGTTGTCTTCCACGACAGCCTCGGCGACCTGAGCAGCGTCGAAGACCTATGGGGCGAATCTGCGAACGGCCCGGGAGAGCGCAATATTTTCGAGGTGTCGCTTCTGTCCTCACAGAGGTTGGCCGAGCTGCAAGGAGCCGGACCGATCGTGTTTGCGACGATACACTTTGACACAATCGGCACGGGGATCAGTGCAGTCGAGTTTCCCATCACGCCTCATCGTGAAATGACGATCACAAACGATTTGGGCTCCGTGATGACCTCCACATTTGTGGACGGCGGCGTCGAGGTAACGGAGGCTCCGCCAGTTCCGGAACCCGCGGGCATCGTGCTTCTGCTTTCCGGTGCGGGTGCGATTGCGTGGTTCCGCCACGGCGCGGCTTAAAGGGGCGGCGGGTTCTTCAACGGCAGGCGGAATCGTGCCAGAATCTAACGTATGCTCAAGAGATTCCAACGTCACTTCCTCCTGCCGTTTGCGTTGGCCTGTTCGGCGCTCGCTCAGGACGCATTCTTCCTGAAGCCGAACGACACGGTCGTCTTCTACGGCGATAGCATTACGGATCAACGGCTCTATACGACCTTCGTCGAGACGTACGTGGTAACGCGCTTCCCTCAGCTTCCGGTCAGGTTCGTCCACTCGGGCTGGGGCGGCGATCGCGTCACTGGCGGAGGCGGCGGGACCATTGAGGAGCGCCTTAAGCGGGACGTGATCGCCTATAAGCCGACCGTGATGACGATCATGCTCGGCATGAACGATGGACGATACCGTCCCTTCGACGCGTCCATCTTCGAAACCTACAGCAGCGGCTACGAGAACATCGTCAAGACCATGAAGGACGCGGCGCCGGGTCTGCGGTTCACGCTGATTCAGCCCTCGCCGTTCGACGACGTGACGAGGCCGGCGACGATGCCCGGCGGATACAACGCGACTTTGCTCCGGTACTCGGACTTCGTGAAGGAGCTGGCGCAAAAGAACGGGCAGATGGTGGCGGATCTGAATGCGCCCGTGGTCGAGATGCTGAACAAGGCCAACGCGAGCGATCCAACCAACGCGTTGAAGATCGTGCCGGACAGGGTGCATCCGGGGGCGTCGGGACATCTGATCATGGCCGCGGCGCTGCTGAAGGCTTGGGGCGCGCCGGCGCTGGTGACGGCCGTTCACATCGACGCGGCTTCGAAGAGCGTGAAGTCGGCCGGAAATACCTCGGTGAGCGGCTTTGACGGGCTCACCTGGACGCAGAAGGACTCGGCGCTTCCGATGCCCGTGAACATGGCGGACCCGGCGACGGCGCTCGCCGTGAAGTCGTCGGATTTTGTGGAGTCGCTGAACCGGCAGACTCTGAAAGTGACGGGACTCGAGGGCGGGACCTACACGTTGAAGATTAATGGCGCGGTAGCGGGAAAGTTCAGCGAAGGCCAGCTTTCCGAGGGCGTGAATCTGGCGGCCCTTCCGACGCCCATGCTGAAGCAGGCGGAAGGAGTTCACGCGTTGACGCTGAAACGCACCGGCGTGCACAACATGCGGTGGCGGCAATTGCAGACGGTTTTCGCTCAAGACGGGATCGCCCGCGTGCAGACGATTATGGAAAATCTGGACGCGCTCGACGAGGAACTGGCCGCGCGGCAGAGAAGCGCGGCCCAACCCTCAAGCTGTTATTACGAACTTGCTCGCGAGTAAGCGCGCTATTCCCGGTTCAGGGCCTTGATGCGGAAGAGCGGCTTCGCCTTCTCCGTAGCTTCCATTACGTAGGTTTGAGAGGTTTTCGCCGGGTCGTAATCGCGCCACAGCCAGAGAAGCTCTTCCGCCAATTCCGTGTGGCCGCCGTTGCGGTTGTGCGTGCCGTTGCCCCAGGAAAGACGGAAATCGTAGTCCATCAGCTTGAGGGAATTCGCCATCTGAATGTTCTGGAGCGGCCAGCTTCCGTGGTTGTTTTCGAGGTCGCCAGAGCCGTCCTGAAGCCAGACGCGGATGTTGCGTTTCGCCTCCTTGCGGATCTTGTTCGGGTAGACATTGCCGCCGTCGATCTCGCCCGGATGCCACTGGATGCTGGTGAAGCTTCCGATTCGGGAGAGGACGCGGCTGAACTGATCGGGCTGGTGCCAGGCGACGTTGAAGGCGCAGATTCCGCCGGACGAATCGCCCGCGATCGCGCGGCTGTAGCCGTCGGCGCGGAGATTCCACTTCTTCGACACTTCGGCGAGGATCTCGTCGCGGAGGAAGCGCGCGAACTTGTCATTGACGGTGTCGTACTGGACGCTTCGCATGGCGCGCGTGCCCACTTTGCCGGGCGAAATGAGGACGTGGACGATGACCGGAATTTTCTTTTCCGCGGTTAGATTGTCGAACACAATCTGGTTGCGCGAGGTCTCGCGGGGAACCAGGACTTCGCCGTCCTGCCACACCATGAGCGCGGCCGGCGTGGAGGCGGAATAGGCCGCCGGAGTGTAGACCCAGTAGTCGGATTTCATGCCCGCGTACAGCGCGCTTTCGTGGACCATCTTCTCCGAAAGCTTCCCGGGCTGGACGCCGGGCTTCAGGTACGAGTACGGTCCAAATGCGGGGACGTCGTTGCGTCCGCCGAAGGACGCGCCGGCCACGTTGTAATGGAAGTTATGCGTGCGGCCGGTTGAAAGTTTAACGGGGGCGATCCAAAGATTGGAACCTTTCACGCGAGTCATTTTCAGACCGGGACCTTCGTCGAGGACGAGCTCGGGCGGCGTTGCGGCGTCGACGGCGAAAATGAAATCGGGGCCTTCCCCAAGGAAAGCGGCGCCCTTTTTGAGGTTGTCTTCGCCGAGCGTGGCCGGAAGCGCTTCGACGAGCTTCGCGGACTTGGAACGGGCGAGCGCGGACAGTTCCTGGAACGTGAGCTTATCGGCCGCGGAGACAAGGCTGCAAAGGGAAAGGCAGAGACAAATTGGGAGACGTTCGATGGAATACCGCATTGGCAAATGCTATCACAGGCGAGCGTCCATCCGTCCCGCCCACTTCAGGAACCTGGCGAGCTCGCGGCGTTCGTTCCACGCAAATCGCCAAAAAGTCTTGAAGTCGATGGAGTCCGCGTGCAGCCCGGAGTAGGTCTCGATGCGCCACTTCAGATAAGGGCTTCGCCAGGGGCGGAGGCGGTAACCTCGCGTCATGCGCCACAACACCGCGAGTTCGTTTTCTCCGATCAAGGGCCCGCCTGGACCTCCGCGGCCGTACCAACCGCACGGCCTCCGACGAGGCCGCCGACAGCCAGGAGGCCTGTCCCACTTAGTCCGAAGGTCTCTTTGCGCCGCCAGCCTCTTTCGTCGCGTAGTAGCCGGATCGAGTTCGCACGGTGGGACGATTCGGACCCGTGGCCATCACTTTAATCTGGCGAAAACCGCCGTCGAGGGATTGATTGGCCGGCGAGTAGGCGAGAACGTACTGATTACGAATTTCGTGGGCTACTTTTTGCGCGATCTTGTCTACGTCCGCCAGTTCCTTCGGGTAATAGGCTTGGCCGCCCGTCGCCTCCGTCAGGTTATCGAGCGCGCGCTTGGCGCGTTTCGCCTCGCGATTGGCCTCTTCGGTGAGCAGGCCGATCGCATAAACGAGAACCTCGCTCTGCTGCGCTTCCCGGACCAGCTTCTCAAGACTGTTGGCGCTACTGTTGTCGTCGCCGTCGGTAATGACCAGCAGCACTTTCTTGTCCCGCTTCGCTTTCAGTTTCAAGTGGTCCATCGACATCAGAACGGCGTCCCGCATAGCTGTACCGCCGCGGGAGTCGATCTTCGTCAGGCCCTCTTCCAACTCCTTGGTGTTGCTGGTGAAATCCCGGTCCAGGAAGGCTTCGTCGTTGAAGTTGACGATGAACATTTCGTCGCTGGGATTCGACGCCTTGACCAGCGTCATCGCCGAAGCTTCCACCTTCTGGCGCTTGTCCCGCATGCTGCCGCTGTTGTCGATCACTATCCCCATGGATACGGGAACATCTTCGCGCTTGAACACGCGAATTTGCTGCTCCACGCCGTTTTCAAGAACCTTGAAGGCCTTCTGGGGCAGGTTCGTGACCAGGTGGCCGTTCTTGTCCACCACGGTGGCGGGTAGCAGGACAAGGCGCGTGTCGGCACGAAAGACCGCAACCTCCCCCTCCTGCCGCTGCGGCTCCTGTGCTTCAAGTTCCCGCGATGCAAGAAAAGCGGCCGCGGCAATCGTCAGAGTCAACCTAGCGCGCTGGCGCATAGTATCCCGTCCTCCAAAATGCCCTCAGCGGGGGCAGTCCGCGGGGCTGAACCAGCTTCACCTGAACGCGGCGGTACTTCCCGTCCCGCTCCTGGTTGAGAGGCGTGTATCCCAATATGTACTGATTGCGCAGTTCGATCCCAATCTTGGCCGCGACGTCGGGCAATTGATTCAGATCTTCGACGGCGAAATGCCTTCCACCGGTCTGTTCCGCCATTTCGTTCAGCAGGCCCGGACCGGATAGTTCTTCCGCAGTTCTGCCCCGCGATGCCGCTGGCTCGAAAATTCCCATTGCATAGATTTGGACGTCCGCTTCGCGCACAAGGTTCTTAATTTCTGTTTCCGTGTAACGGCTGCTGTTGTCGCCTCCGTCGGAGATGATGAGCAGCGCTTTGCGCGGATTGTGGGCCTTCTTCATCTGATTGAGCGCAAGATACACGCCATCGAGGAGCGCAGTGCGCCCCTTCGCCTGCGTAAACGTCAGACGGTTCTGGATCTCCTCGAGCGCGGTGGTGAACCCCTGCACAAGTGACGGGCGGTCGTTGAATTGAACCAGGAAGCACTCGTCCTCGGGATTCGCCGTCTTGAAGAACTGCGCCACGGCTTGTCTGGCCTTGCCCATCTTATTGCTCATGCTGCCGCTCGCGTCGAACACAAGCCCCACGGAGAGCGGCGCGTCCTCGCTCGCAAAATGCGTCAGCGGCTGCTCCTTCTTGTCTTCGAGCAGTTTGAAGTTTTCCTTCTCCAGGCCCGTGACGAAGCGATTCAGCGGGTCGGTCACGGTGACGTTGATCAGCACCAGCGTCGTGTCGACGCGAAGGTTTCCGCGAGGCGAAGCAGCCTCAGTTGAACCGGGTTTGGCGCGCGGCTCTATCGCCACTTTCTGGTCGGTCTTCGGGGTGTCCGCGCTATAAGCGCCGAACCCGAACACCGTCACGAGGATCGTTACAGCTACCGCTAACTTGCGTGTCGAGGAGGATGGCGCACTCATCAGGAGCACCTCTGGTTAAAGTTTAGCACCACGGCAAGGGGCCGGGGCAGGCCCTATTTTCGGCGCCGCTGTTGCCGCTATTTTTTCGCCGGCGCTGGTTTTGCATCCAGGTTCCCGGCCAGATCGCCAGCCGTGATCTCGCACTTGGCGCCGTGGTTCGGCACGTCGACTTTCGCCGTCCAAAGAATGGCGTTCACAACCATGCGGCGGAAATCCTCGATACCCCAGTTCTGGTGAAAATGCCCGCCGGTGAAACCGAATCCGCGTCCGCCATCGGTACGCTCGACAGCCCAGGCGAGGGTCTCCTTGTTGGGAGCGTCTTTCGGCAGCATGGCCGTCAGGATAGGCTGGAGCCGCTTGTCGCCTTCGCGAAACCGTATCTTGTAGTACCACTCATCGTTCCCCGAAAAGCTCTTCCATCCGCGCGAAATCGGGTGCTTCGGCGAGGCTTGAGAGACCGGAACATCGTTATGGGGGTTGAGCGAAAAGGGACGGTCGTAGAAGCCGCCAATCCAATCGAGCAGCTCCGGTCCGCCATTTTCCTTCGGCACTTCCACCGCGTAGTGCAGGCAGGCGAGGCCGACGCCTTTCGCCATCCGTTTTCCCAACGTCTCGAGGCGCTTGTCCTCGATCATCGGATGGCGCGCGCCGCCATCCATATAAAGAACGATAGCGCTTGCGCCGTCGAACACCGATTCATCCGCGGGCCAGCCGCCTTTCACCACGACCGTTTCCACGCCCTTGTTCTGCCGGAGACATTGGTCGAGCAGCAGCGTGCCGGCATTGAACTCGTGCGCGCCTGGCCCGTGGCTGGGCGTCCCCGCCACAAGAACGATCTTCGCGGGCCCGGCCGCGGAGCAGACAACGGCGGCGAGAAGAAAAAGACCTGTGAATTTCGTCATGTCCGGAATTTTACACCTGCCCAATTTTACCCCAGCTTCGAGCGGCAACCTGAAGCGCCAGTTTCACACGAACTCGCGCACAACGGACACACCGGCCGCGGCCAAGTCCGGCGGGTTCTTCTTTCGTTCGCCGCCGCACGGCGGCCTGGACGCTCCGTGTCAAGTCATTTAACTACATGACCGAAATGGGCTCGGTTGGGTCATTTAAGAATATGACTGTGCGCGAGGGGGCTTTGCTCTTTTGGTAGTGTATGGATCTCCGTCGGGGTCGCGCCCGCGCGGAGGTCCAAGGCCGAGGCGACG
>CAMDED010000161.1 GCA_945893365.1 Candidatus Sulfopaludibacter sp. SbA3
TCGCGGAAGACCGTTTTCTCGCGGACAACAGTCTGGTGCCGTCGCTCTCCCTGTCCCGCGACGGATTGCCTTTAGCGACTGCGAAATATGACAGTCAGGGAAAGCTTCTAATTCCGGAGGACGCACTGATCTCGGGTGTGGACTATAACTGGCGGAATCAGCGGGTCGATCAAGCCTCGTTCAACCTGGAACGGGAGATCCATAAGGGAGTAGTCCTCGATGTAGGGTATCTGCACGTCCGCGGACGGAACAACAAATTTCAGCGAAATATCAATCAGGCCCCGCCCGGTCCGGCCAATGAGTCTTATGCGCTTCGCCGGCCGCTGCAACGGAAGTTCCCCGGCCTGGGGGACGTTCCCGTACAGTTTTCGATTGCCGACAGCTACTACGATGCCCTCACGACGCGTCTATCGGCAAACCTGACCCGCTACGTGTTCCTCTATGCGACCTACGCCCATGGCCGCAATTTCTCCACGGGAAACAACATCGATCAGAACGATATCCGCCAATACTATGGCCCGACCGCGCAAGACATCGCCCACATATTCAACGCGGCCGCGAATGTAGAATTGCCGATTGGGCGCGGCCGCGCAGTGCTCTCCGGCATGAATCCATGGCTTGATCGGATAGTGGGCGGCTGGCAGATGTCGGGCTTCGTCCACGTGCGCAGCGGAACCCGGTTCGGCGTCTCATCGCCGGTGAGCCGGTTGAATAATGGGCAAGGCAATCGCCCGGATCGCGTCGGCGACGGCAATTTGCCGGCCGATGAGCGAACGCTGAGCCGTTGGTACGATACCACAGCCTTCGTGAACCACCTGGTGGAGCAAACCTACGGTAATGCGGGAACCAATCCCCTGTTCTCTGACGGGCAAACGCAGCTCGACGCGTCTATCTTCAAGAGTTTTCGAATCGCGGAGCACAGCGCCCTCCAGTTCCGCGCCGATTTCTTTAACGCGTTTAACCACCCGGACTTCAGCACGCCGCGCGCCTCGGTCGGCAGCAGTACGAATGGCAGGATCACCGCCACGTCTATCGACGGCCGGCGGATGCAGTTCGGGCTGCGGCTATCGTTTTAGCCTTGGCGCGTCTTGCGCCTCGCTCATCGTCGAGAGGCGGCTGCCTGGCAAGCCCCCTCAGTAGTAGCCCACAGGTCTGCGGCGGTGAGATTTTTGCAACAGGGACCCGAATTCCGGTTACGGTGGCAGAATTGGCGCATGAAGAACATCTCGTGCCGATCGGGGCCGTGTGAAGTTCAAGCTTGACGAGAACCTCCCGGTTGAACTGGTGACGGATCCTCGCGGTTTAGGTCACGATGCCGACCCAGCGGTTTTGAATGCTGCCTTTTGCTGCGCATCGGACCTTGTTCACGCTCGACAAGGGCGTCACCAATATCCAGCGCTACCCGATTCACCAACAAGCGGCGGTAGTCTTGTTTCCGACCTGGACCTCAACGGCCGGTTGACGGTCGTCGGGCCGTCCCGTATCCGGTTTCGGCAGACTCCTGCACGGTAAGGTCGAAGCGTTTGATGTGACTGCATAATAGCGTTTGATGTGACTGCGTTGTAAACTAGCGTCACGGATGTCGTAGGTCCCGCCACCGACCGGCCGGCGCCCTCCGTGAGGCTCTTGTGAGTCTCCAACGGGAGTGTCGGGCCGCTCGGATCAGCCGATTCCATCCAGGCGGAAAAACGCGGATGACGTGTCAGAGAGCGCGAAACCGCCGGCGATGCCGCCTTCGCCGACGCGATCGGCGCCCCGGTTCGGTGTGCTTCCCAGGCGCGAGCTCGGCGTTCGTGTTGCTGACGTGCATGCCGGACACGAGCGGCTTGCCTCGCGCAACGTTGGCCACGACTTAGCCGGCAGCGCCCTTCCGCATCCGGACCGCAACCACCATCAGACCGCAGGCCATCAAAAAAAACGCCCCCGGCTCGGGAACGGTCGACAACTCTGTTGTATCGCTTGTGTACTGTGCCCGGAAGGCCATGGGAGCGCCCACGTCTCTAACGGAGAATTGGAGGGAATTGATGCCGGTTACAAAACCGGACGTAATAGAAAACATGCCGGTAAAACCGCCGGAGAAGCCGTCGCAGTTGCCGGTCACGCCCGCCCCGTTGATCGCAACGGCATCGAGGAAATTGTCGGTTCCGCAACTCACGGTAATGCTGGTCAGGGACGGATTGAACCCGGTGAGATCGAAAGTCGTTTCAAAGACGTAAGTGCCCGCGGAACCACCGGTCGCGGTGCTGCTGATCCAGCGTGAGCTGGGGCCATTCGCGAAATATGCGCCAACGCTGAACGTCCTCGCGGAAGTCGGCGAGCCCGGGCCGCTGATGACGTTATAGTGGGGATCGATAGTGCCGTTACCGCCCAGCAGAAGCGCGCCCGAGGCATCGAGCCCGGTGTTGTACAAACTTGTGATCGGCGCAGCGGCCATGCCCGTCGCAAAGGTCGCGGCCAAGCAGATGAGAGTATGAGCTTTCACAGCTTTTTATCCTCACTATCCGCCGAATATGGACACAAGGGGATTATATACCCGAGTCAAACCGATCGATACCTGTCTTTCGGCTATTTCTCACGGTTCCTGGCCGAAAAAAGTACTAGGGCCAACCCCTTCTCAGACTCGTGCGTAGGGCTTGAGGGCGTCCCGCAGAAGTCGATCTCGGCGATGGCCTCCGGGGTCGGCTTGAACTCCTTACGGCGCGAAACGGTTGTCTTGAAGACTCCGCGCTTCTTCATCACGTACTGGCGCGTCCCCGGCGCCCGCTGATCGAGATTGATCATGAGCACAGGGTTTCGCGAGCAAATCGCAGGCTGTGGCCTTTCGCCCCGCCTGGTACAACTCCCAAATCTGCGCGTATATATCGGGATAGGGCGCGCCGGGCATGATTCCGTCGAAACCGAGCGACAACTTGTGCATTAGACCTTTGCCGGCCGTCCCGCTGAAGATACTCTTCACGGCTGGCCGTTGCTGCGAGAGAGCGGTCATGCGCTCGATAAGGGTTCCGCCTCTTCCTTTACGTATCCACGATGCGGAAATTCGCGCGCGAGCCCGGCCGGCATTTCAATGGAGGGCGTAGTCCCTTTCGCGCCGCCCGTGGTCTGGACGAACAGCGGGCCGCCCGGTGCTGCTGGCGATGGCGCGGTAGTAGTCGCGGAAATCCGCAACGGATTTCGCCTCGGTCGGCGGGTTCGCGATCAGCGCGTCCGGATTCAGGATTGGCCGTGCTTCACGCTCGAGCGCTGTACGTGTGGTTCCCGCACGCAAAGAGCGCGCGGGAGATTTTCCTCGGCAGCGTTGGCCACGAATTAGCCGGTAGCGCCTTTCGCAACTGAACCGCGACCTTGCCGGAAAAAGCAACGCTTTAACGGCTTGGGTCCTCGCTTGCTCAGCGAATCGAAATCGTGGTCCCCGCGGGACTCGTGAACTGGTTGGGGATTGTCCCTAGCGTCACCTGGACCGGAATGCCTGAACCGGAGGTCACGTTGTCAGGCACACGCACGTTAATCTGTAGCAATCCCGAGACACCACCTCCAGCTCCCCCCGCATAACTAACGGTCGCTAGCTGTCCCCCAATGCGAACCTCCACGGATTGCACCGGTATCGGAAATACAGGTCCCAGGTTAATTTGGCCGTCCACGCCCGCGGGATTCGTCGGGCCTTCTCCGGTCCCGTACAGGGTGATGATGGAGCCGCGATTCGCCGGGTTCGTTTCCCCGTTAATCGTACCATCGGAATTGACCACCGCGGCAGCCCCTGTTCCCCCGCCGTTCAGTGTGAACAAGGCCGGAGCGGCGGGCGCCACGTTCATTATAATGGCGTTTGATGTGACTGCGTTGTAAACTAGCGTCACGGATGTCGTAGGTCCCGCCACCGAATAGGGCACAATCGCCGCGACTTGCCTTGCCTGCGTGTAGATCAGCGGTGCGGCCGTGACTCCGAACAGAACCTGCGTGCTGGCCAGCGTGGTCGCATAACTGCCTGACGCGACGGTCAGAGTCGAAGGCCCCATGCCGGAGCCGAAAAACACGAGTATCTCGCCGGGCGCGACATCCCCGGATCGCATGCTGGCGGCGTTCACGGTTCCGGGAATTGAGATCCTCGGACCCGGCGCAACCACCGGCAGATTTACGATATTGGAATCAGCCGCCGGCGGTGGGTTTGAAACCCGGACAGCCAGTGTACCCGCGGTTAGCATCAGCGATGCCGGGATCGTGGCGATCATGAGCGTCGGGCTCAGCAGCGTCGAGGCCAGGATCGTGTCCACCACGCCGTCGTTCGCCTTTACAACCGAGCCGAAATAGAACCCGGTCCCCGTAATGGTAATCGTTGTCGCGGAAGCGCCCTCGGAAACGTCAACCGGCCACAAGGTGCTTACGGCCGGTATTCCCGCAATGACGGTAAGCGCCACAGGAAAGACCTGGCTCGCGACCGCGGCAGCCGAGGACGTAATCGTAATTGAGCCTTGGTAAATGCCGGGATAGAGATCCGTTGGATTGACGGACGCTGTCAGAGTCGATGGAAAGGCCGCAAAGACCAAAGCCGCCGCTGGCGTTACGCGAAGCCACGTTCCCCCGGTTGTCGACGCGGGCGTTGCGCCCGACCGCACGGCCACGGCGAATGACAGGAACGAGCCGCTGGAGGAGACGGTCAGCGTCTGGGTTGATGGTAATGCGGTTCCGACCGTGTAAGAGAACGCGAGAAGTGCCGGGCTGACGGTAAGCGAGACTGCGGGAGCCCGCACCGTAAGAGTTACAGCCACAGTGAGGGGGCTGTTCGCGGCGGATGGCGAGGCGACCGTGACGACACCGGTGTAGCTCCCGAACGGCAGCCCGGTTGGATTCACGGATACCCGCGCGGCGATCGGCGTCGTTCCGCTGTTAGGACTCACCGACAGCCAACCACCTCCGGCTGGCGTCGTAACGGTTGCGATGGCAGTGAAGGGAATGAGCCCAGTTCCTCCGCTCAGCGTCACGGTCTGGGCTAGGGGCAGCGACGGCTGAGACGGGTCGTATGAAAACGAAAGCGTCCTGGGAGTGACCACCAGCGAAACCGTAGCTTGAGGCGATTTCTTCGCCGCGGCGTGCGCTACATCCGCCCAAGCAAACAGCAAAGCAATACTTAGTATTGCTCGTCCCGAACTGCGGTATATTTGGCTCACAACTACTATATCGGTCGAAAGGACCGAATTCTTTAGCGGCGAGCCTTGTTATCCTGAGATCAGCTCATGTACCTAAAGATCCTGTCCCACCCCATCTTCGCCAACCTCAACTTCCACATGCCCATGATTGTGGATCTCTCTCATCCGCTCATCATGCTCGCGGGCGAGAACGGAGCCGGCAAGTCCACGTTGCTGCACTCCATCTATTACGCGCTCAAGAGCGAGACTCCGGATGGATTCGTCTACAAGCTGGACCCCGGCAAGGTCAGGCCCGGCGAGATTTTCCTCTTTGACGCCGAGGCGCACAACCCACGCACGCAGCTTGAGTTCTTCGACGCGCAGCCCGAGCTCAAGGCTTTCCTCCAGATGGCGAGCCATGGCCAAGTAATGCTTTCCATGTTCCAGGAAAACTTCCCGGCCCTGCCACAGGGAACCGTTCTCCTGCTTGATGAGCCGGAAATGGCCCTTTCTCAATCAAACCAGCGCCGCATTCTCAAGATGATGATGGAACTGGTGGAACGGAAAGGATTCCGCGTCATCGCCGCGACTCACTCGCCGATTCTGCTCGACGCCAAAGAAACCTACGTAATCAATCTGGATAACCATACGAATAAGAACGTCGTGCCTGCCGATCTGGGCGTCGAGGGCCAGAGTACGATACAGTAAACCGGAGGAGTCCGCTTATGCTTCGATTCGCATTTGTGCTCGCGCTTTCGGCCGCTGCCGCGTTTGCCGGCGATGCGCTCGAAGCGTTTGGTTTTCGCTGGCGCGTCCCCGCCCTGAAAGACTGGAAGCTCGAAGAGGCCGCGGGCGTGGCGGTGTTGAACCTCATCGTGCCGACTCCAGCGAATCCCTCTCCGAAGCCGCGCAGGCCCGTCCAATTCGCCCTCGCGGATACTCCCGCCTTTGCGCGCGTGACCATCGAAGCGGAAATCAGGCAGGAGCCCGCGGGCGAGCGTAACCGCCACACGTCGCTCATCTTCGTCTATGCCTATCGCGACGCGGACCACTTCAACTACGTGCACTTTTCAGTCGACGCGGCAAAGCGGCAGCCCGTGCACAACGGCATTTTCCACGTCTATGGCGGCGACCGCGTGCGAATCAGCTCGGAGGAAGGCCCGCCCACGCTCATCGGCGAGGACTGGCACAAAGTGCGCTTCGTCTATGACGGCGCGACGGGAAAGGCCGAAGCGTGGGTGGACGGAAAGACATCTCCCTCCATGCGCGCCGTCGACTTGAGTCTGGGCGCGGGCAAAGTGGGGATCGGCAGTTTCTTCGACCTGGGTTCCTTCCGGAACGTCAGGATAAAGGGCGAAACCGCGAAGTAACCGGACGGCCCTACCACCGGCCGTGCGCGACTCGCCCGGTCTTCTCGCGGAAGCCCGTTGGCTTCTTACGCGCGAAACGGGACTCGGGCGCCGGCATTACGATCACGGGCGCGGCGTTCTTCACTTCCCGCTGAATCGACGACGGCACGTCGCGGCGCGTCAACCGGAGGCTGAGCGCTCGCTCGATCTGGCGAATATCTCCGCGTTCGTTGGACGTTCCAAAAGTCGAAGCCGTGCCGACCGCGCCCATCCGGCCAGTGCGGCCCACGCGGTGGATAAAGTCTTCCGGAGCCTGCGGAAGATCGTAGTTGACCACGTGGGCGATACCGTCCACGTGAATTCCGCGCGCGGCGACGTCGGTAGCCACGAGGACGCGGTAGGATCCATCCTGAAATCCCTTCAACGCCTGATTGCGCTGGCTCTGCGTGCGATCGCCGTGGATGGCGGCGGCCTTGGCGCCGAGCGCCTTCAGCTTCTTCGAGAGACGGTCCGCGCCGTGCTTGGTTCGCGCAAACACCAGGAACGAGCCTTGCTCCGATTCCATCAGGAACTGGAGCAGGCCGAGCTTCCGGTCCGGTTCCACTTCATACAAATGCAGGTCGATCAGTTCGACGGGCTTCGATGTGGAGCCGATCGCCACCCGTACGGGATTCTTCACGTGCGATTCGACCAGGTGCTTGACCGAGGACTCGATGGTGGCCGAGAAGAACAGGGTCTGGCGCGAGGCGGGCAGCGCGGACATGATGAACTGAATGGTGGGAAGGAAGCCCATGTCAAGCATGCGGTCGGCTTCGTCTAGCACGAGCATGCGCGTGTCGCCCAACTTTACGAGCTTGCGCCTCAGGAAATCGGAAAGCCGCCCCGGGGTGGCTATGAGAACGCGAGCGCCTTTGCGGATGGCGGTGAGCTGCGTGTTTTCGCTAAGTCCGCCGACCACGACGGCCGCCGAAATCCCGGTGCCGGCGGCAAGCTTCGTGAACGCTTCGTGAATCTGGATAGCCAATTCGCGCGTGGGGCTCAGTACGACGGCGCTAATGCCGGCCGCCGGCTGCCGGAGCAGGGAATCGAGCATGGGAAGGACGAAGGCCAGAGTCTTACCTGTGCCGGTCTGGGCAGTGGCGACAACGTCGCGGCCGTCAAGGGCCGGAGCGATGGCTTCAGCCTGAACTGGGGTCGGGGTAACGAACCCATTCCGGGCGAGATTGGTCTTCAGAACAGGGAAAAGCGAGAATTCAGAAAAGGTTTTCATTCAATGTTTGGAGAGGTAAATCGGCGAACCGGCTAACGATTAGAGGCGGAGTGGCAGATCAACTTCAGTAGCATCCACTATAGCACGTTCCCTGCGCCGGCGGTTTGCCACTCGGGTAAACCCTCCCGTCCAAAATTAGCGACACTTCGGCGGGGAGCAGGCTTCCGCAACAGTTCAGCGGGGGCTGGACAAATTATTGAGGGAGTTCGGCGATCATATGGTGGATGATTGCGCATGGCCGGACGGCGGAGTGGCCCAACACAGCCTGCACGGCATCCCCGTGTAGCGTTGCCGCCGAGTTGCGTGCCGTCCCATTCTTTTCGAATCGTGACATATCGGGCGGATATGGTAATCTCTGACGGAATGGGACCCCTCGTCGCACTTCCGCCCCGCTCATCAGCGCGGCTTTGGCCCTATTCATGACCTGACCGGCCACTGTGTCCGCGGAATTGTCCAGTACGGGGCACGGGTTCGAGCAGCGTCGGCGGCGGCGAATCTGCCGATAGCGTTTACTACCGGCCGTCGAGTAACCGGCGGGCATTTCCTTCGCGGATTGCCTGAGAATCTTCGTCCTTCAGACCTGCTTCGCGCATCTTCAGAGCCGCCGACTCGACGTAGAACAAGGGAAAGTGGGAGCCGAACACGACACGCTCGGGGGAGATCTGCCGGGCCAGTGTCGCCACACCGCGGACCCGTTCCACCATCGCGAAATCAAAGTAGACCTGCCCGGCCTCGGCGATCTTCTTCACCGGGGCATAATGATTTTGATTCAGAACGATCAGCCGCAGCGAGGGTATCGCAGGCACGATTCCAGCGAGCGGACCGAGGTCGACGGACGGGACCTGCATCAGCGGATGCTGCGTCCGCTCGTCTTCCATCGTCACCACGAGTTGAACGATCAGCCCCTGCCGCGCCGCGAGGCGCAGAACTTCCGTAAAGCGGGGATCGGCGAGAGTATAGCCGTGATAGTTCGGATGGAGCCTGATGCCCGGCATGCGATGTTGTTCGCGGCAGCGGCGCAGGTCCTCCTGCCAATCGGGAAGCGCCGGATTCACGCTACCGAACGCTATTAATTGGAGCCCCGCGGCGTGCGCCCGGCAATCGGCCGCGAGCCGTGCGTTCACGGCCGCCACATCCTTGTGCAACAGACCGTCGAAACTTCCCACCCAGGCCTGCCCGACTCCCTGTTCCCGCATCCTTGCCGTAAACTCCGACGGCTCGTCGCCCGCCAATCGCCGGAACGGCCAGCGGGACAGATACGCGTGCGTGTCGATAATCATCGGCGAATCCCTTTATCCCACACCGTTAGGTGTCGCTATGGCAAACCGAAGCACAAGATATTAGCGCCCGCGGCAATCGCTATATACTGATGTCCGTCGACCGTAAACGTAATCGGGGCCGCCTTGACGGTCTCGTTCGTCGGGATGTGCCACAGATACTTTCCGTCTTTTTCATCCACGGCCACCAGATCCCCGTTGGGCTCCGGGTAAAGCAGGATGCCCCCGGCGGTCGCCAACACGCCTGCCCATCGTTTTCCTTCCACCGGCCCGGTGAGTGGGATCTCCCAAACGGTTTTCCCCGTCTCAATATTGAGCGCCCGCACGTACTTCTTCCCCGGTTTCACCGGCGGGCGCTCCCTCTTCCAATCTCCGGGCAAAACGTTGGGGACGCACTTCTCCATTACCATCAGGTAATAAAGACGTGTCGCCGGACTGAACGCGGTGGCGTTCGAGTTGGTCGCATCTTCGGGGCATGTGACGTCTTTCTGCGGCTGAAGTTGCGGACGGCCGTCAGCGCCAATTCCGCTTGCCCACGTCACCTCTACGAAGTTTTTGGCGAGCAGCAACTCGCCCGTGGCGCGGTCGAACACATAAAAGAATCCATTGCGGTCCGCGTGCAGCAACAACTTTCGTTCGCGGCCGCGATAGGTTGTATTCACCGCGACGGAAGGTTCCGTAGCATCCCAGACATGGACGTCGTGCGGCGTGAATTGATAATGCCACTTCAATTTTCCGGTGTCCGGGTTGAGCGCCAGAATACATTCGGTGAAGAGATTGTCACCCGGCCGGTCGCGATCGTCGGTGTTGGGAAACGGCGTGGCTGTGGGCCAGAAGAGAGTATCGGTTTCCGAGTCGTAGCTGCCCGTTAGCCACGTGGAGCCACCGCCGAGTGCGGGGTGCTTGCCCTTCCAGGTTTCGTAGCCGGGCTCTCCCTTGTCCGGCACCGTCCAGAAGCGCCAGACACGCTCGCCGGTCGAGGCTTTATAAGCGGCAAGAAATCCACGAATGCCCCAATCGCCTCCGGAGACGCCGGCGACGACCATGTCCTTCACCACCAGAGGGGCGACGGTTGAGCCGTAGCGCTGCGCTTCCTCGGGCATCACGGCTTCCCACACCAAGGCGCCCGTCGTACGGTTCAGGGCGATCAGATGGGCGTTGTCGGTCACCATGAAAATCCTGTCGCCGAGCATAGCCGCGCCGCGATTCGTGCCGAGGGAGGCGTCGCCCACGAGTCCCGGAGTGCGCGGGCGCGAATAGCGCCAGATCGGACGCCCCGTGCGAGCATCGAGCGCCATCGCCTGATGCGGGCCGGTTATGTACATCACGCCATCGGCCACGAGCGGGCTCGTCTCGAGTCCGAAGTATTTCATGTTCTCGACGAAATACGGCGTATCGGGAAGAAGCTGCGCCCAGAGAGGAATCGCAAAGGTCCACTTCAGGCCCAATTTGCTCACATTCGACGTGTTGATTTGTTTGAGCTCGCTATACCGGTTGCCGCCAAGCTTGCCGTTATAGCTTAACCAATCTCCGGGTCTAGGATCGACGAGCCGGGAGAAGTCGATTCCCGGTTTCCCGGCAGGTCCGGCTTCGGCGGGGGTATCGGGCTTTATGCCCGTCAATCGGCCGAGGTAGGCAATCAGATCCCGCAGTTCGTCCGGACTCGCTTTCACGGGCTGCATCAAGGACTGCTTTTCGTATTCGACCGAGGAAAGCCGGTCTTCCGGAAGCGAGTAAAATCGCCCTTCCGGATCCTGTACTCCGATATCGAAATTGCTCCGGCTCTTGGCGAAACCGCGAAGCGTCCGCCCATCCTTCAGCTTTACCGTCACCATTCCGAAGCCGGGTGCGATGTGCGCGGTGGGTTCGAGCAGCGCTTTCCGAAGCTCGTCGACCGTCATCTTGACGCCGGCGTCGGAGAGATCCGGACCCACTGCCTGTCCGCCGCCACGCACCATGTGGCATCGAGCGCATTGTCCCTTCCCGAGAAAGAACTGTCTCCCTGCCGCCGCATCGCCGACCGCGACGCTCTCCGCCGCCGGCGCATTCAACGATCGCAACAGCGCGGTCAACCCATCGAGCTGCTCCGCCGGCAGATCGAACCCAGGCATGCCCGCCGCGGGAGCACCCCTGCGGATGAAGGTGCGCAATTGCTGGAACGAGCGCGCCCGGACGTTCTTGCTTCCGGCAAGCCCAGGTCCGCGGTCCGTGCCACGCGCATCGGCTCCATGGCATCCGGCGCATTGGCCGCCGTATAGCTTCCGGCCTTCCGCGAGAGCCGCTCGGGCATCCGCGGAGTTTTGCCCAAGTAACAACGCGGGGCTCATGGCAGCCATCAGGATTACACCCTGGCTCGCGATTTTGTGCGTCATATAGAATCCCTTACATGATATACTCGTCGCCGGATGGCGTAACTTTCGATGCTTGAATCAAGCACGGCTACCCGGCGAAGGTTTTTGGGAAGCGTAACCGCCCCAATTGCCGCTGCTCTCTGTGCGCCCGCCTTTAGCACCGGACAATCCCGGCAGGGCCTGAAGATCTTTGTGCTTTGGGATATGGAGGGTACGAGCGGAGTCTTTAGCCGCGAACAGGCTTGGTATTGGGAGGCAGGCGTGCGCGACGAGGTTGCCCAGGAGGCGCGGCGGATCTTCACATCCAACGTGAATGTTCTTTCCGCGGTGGTGGTAGAGCTGGGTGTGACGGAGCTCATCGTCTGCGACACGCACCACGGCGGGGGTAACTTGATCCGGGAGCACCTCTCGACGGACTCCCGCATTAAGTATGAATACCGAAGCGTCGGAATGGAGAATGGCAAGCGGCGGCTGATGCCGGGGCTCGACAGGAACGTCGCCGGGCTGATGCTTCCGGGCCACCATGCCAAGGCATTTACGGAACGCGCGTTCCTGCCTCATACCAACAGCATCGAGTGGGCGGATTTCCGGATTAACGGACAGAGTGTCGGCGAGATCGGCGTGGAAGCATGCTACGCCGGCCACTGGGACGTTCCGCTCGTCTACGTCGAGGGCGACGAGGCGGCCTGCTATGAAGCGCGGCGATTGTTCCCCGGTGTTGTCACTGCGGCCGTGAAGCAGGCTGAAACGGCGGAGTTGGCTACAGGCATGAGTCAGGAATCCGCGCATCGCGAGGTCGCGCGGAAGGCCGCCGAAGCTCTCGAAAAGGCGCGCAAGCGTGAATTGCGCCCCTATAAGCCGGCGCTGCCGATGACCGTCACCGTCCGGATGAGAACGATGGACGGCGCGGCTAAGGCAGCGGCAAGACCTGGTGTGCTGCGGCTGGACGATCACACCGTGGAAGCTCGCGTCGGCCGGCAGTGCGACGTGGTGAAGTGGCTCACCGGCGCCGGGCTCGACATGGATTGATTGGGGCTCACGTGATCAACCGGCGCAAGCTCTTGCAGAATCTTGCCGCAGGCTCGATGCTTTCGGCGCCGGAGGCCAGACCCGCGCAACAGGCTGATCCGGCTCCGGGCCGGCGGTTTCGGATTTGGGACGAGCACTGCCATCTCGGCAACGTGCCCGGCGACTCACCCGAGGAGCGCATGTCGGTGCTGATCGAGTGCGCGGACCGGCTCGGGATCGAGCGGCTGCTGCTATCCCAAGGCTATTCGGCCCAGCGCCATCCAACCGCGGACCAGCTTCGCGAGGAGAACGACCGCGTGATGCGGGCCGTCGCGCGCTTCCCCGACCGCGCCTATGGATCGGTTTATTTGAGCCCCGCCCATCCCGAATTCAGCGTGCGGGAATTCAACCGCTGCGTGCGCGACGGCCCGATGGTCTGCGTCGGTGAGCTCGAAGCGGACAAGCGCTGCAACGTTCCGGAGATGGACCTGATTGTGGAAAGAGCGGCCTCGATGAAAGTGCCGATCCTGCAGCACACCTGGCTCAAGACCGGCGGTAATGAAGAAGGCGAGTCCACGCCATATGATGTTGTGGAACTCGCTCAGAGGCACCCCGGCTTGCAACTGGTCTGCGTTCACACGGGTGGCGACTGGGAACGCGGCATTCGCATCCTTCGTTCCGCGAAAAATGTGTACGCCGAGATTGCCGGATCGAATCCGACCACAGGCTTCGTCGAGATGGCCGTGCGCGAACTCGGCGCGGAACGCGTGATCTACGGGAGCGACGTGGGAGGCCGTAGCTTCGCCTCTCAACTCTCAAAAGTGATAGGCGCCCGCATTCCCGATTCCGCCAAGGAACTCATCCTCGGTGGGAATCTGCGCCGCCTGCTGTCGCCCGTTCTCCGAGCGAAAGGATTGCGCATCTAGTTGTCGGGCCGGTCGTGCCGTGGAGCGGCGGGGCGTCGGGTTGCGCGCAGGGTCACCCGTCCCTGCTTCTCGTCCTTGCCAAACGATCTCGCGCGAGCCGGAGCGAATGCTCCGCGTTCTCGATCGCGCAGTGGCCGCGATCGGAGCAACACCCACGCCGCCGAACCCAACCGGGCCGCAATCAATCCGCAAACTGCGCCGCCCCTCTCGACGTCAACGGCGTCAGCCGGCGCGCCCGGTGTTCGTAGGCCGCGCCGACGAACGAGCGGAACAGCGGGTGCGGCTCAAGCGGCTTCGACTTGAACTCCGGGTGAAACTGGCAACCGAGAAACCACGGATGCGCCGCAATTTCACAGATTTCGACATACGTTCCATCCGGCGTCGCGCCCGTGAGGCGCAAGCCCGCCGCCGTCAGGGTCTCCTCGTACTCGCGGTTAAACTCGTAGCGGTGACGGTGCCGTTCGCTGATTTCCTTCCGGCCGTAGGCCGAACGCGCGACGCTCCCTTCAGCCAGTTCGCAAAGCCATGCGCCCAGGCGCATGGTGCCGCCCAATTCGTCGATCCCCTTCAACTCGCGCAGTTTAAAAATGACGCGATGGGGCGTGCCTGGATCGAACTCCGTCGAATCGGCCCGCTCCAATCCGCAGACGTTGCGCGCGTACTCGATGACCATCGTCTGCATGCCAAGGCAAATCCCGAAATACGGAACGTTCCTTTCGCGGGCGAATTGAATCGCGTTGATCATGCCGTCGACGCCGCGCTTGCCGAAGCCGCCGGGCACGAGGATGCCGTCGTAATCTTCGAGCTGGCGTTCCCAGTCCGGACCCGTCACGCCCTCCGCCTCAATCCAGTTGATGTTCATCTTCAGACGGTGCGCCATCGCTCCGTGGATGAGAGCCTCCTTGAGACTCTTGTAGGAATCCTCATACTCCACGTATTTCCCCACGAGGCCGATGGTCACTTCGTCGATCGGATGCTTCATGCTTTCGAGCATCGCGCTCCATTCGCTCAGATCGCGCGGGCCGGCTTGCATTTTCAGCAACCGGAGCAGGATCTCGTCCACGCCCTCGGCCGCGAAGACCAGCGGCACTTCGTAAACCGACTTCACGTCGGAAGCCGTAATGACGGCCTCCACGTCCACGTCGCAAAACAGAGCGATCTTTTCCTTCATGTCCTGCGCGAGAAATCGTTCCGAGCGGCAAAGAAGGATGTCGGGCTGGATTCCGATCGCGCGAAGCTCCTTGACGCTATGCTGCGTCGGCTTCGTCTTCAATTCCTGAGCGGCCGCGATCCACGGCACGAGCGTCACGTGCACGAATACGCAGTTGTCTTTGCCCTGTTCATGCCGCATCTGGCGGATGGCCTCGAGGAAGGGCAGCGACTCGATGTCGCCCACGGTGCCGCCTATCTCGACGATCACGACGTCAACGTCCGCGGAAACCTTCTTGATCGCGGATTTGATCTCGTTCGTGACGTGGGGAATCACCTGGACGGTTTTTCCCAGGTAGTCGCCGCGCCGTTCGCGAGACAGAATCTGCTCGTAGATTCGTCCCGAGGTGAGGTTGTTGTTGCGGGTGAGCTTGGCGTGCGTGAACCGCTCGTAATAGCCCAGGTCGAGGTCGGTCTCCGCGCCGTCGTCGGTGACGAACACCTCGCCGTGTTGAAACGGACTCATGGTGCCCGGATCCACGTTCAAATAGGGGTCGAACTTCTGCAGGGTGATGCGCAGCCCGCGGCTCTCAAGCAGGCAGCCGATGGACGCGGCCGCGATGCCTTTTCCCAGGGACGACACCACGCCGCCCGTCACAAAGATGTATTTAGGCATTTCGTTTCACTCCACCGAGGGAGGCCTCAAAGAGTTCCGATACGCGGCGGAGATCTTCGGGCGTATCCACCCCAATCGATTCGTAATCGGTCTCCGCCACTCGGATGTCGTATCCGTTTTCAAGAGCCCGCAGCTGCTCGAGTCGTTCCGCCTGTTCGAGAGGCCCCACGGGCAGTTCCGGATACGAGAGCAGAAAATTCCGCCGGTACACGTACAACCCAATATGCTTGAAGTGCCGGGTGGCGGCTCCAGCTTCGCCGGTCTGCCGGATGTGCGGAATCGTGGAGCGCGAAAAGTAGAGCGCGTTCCCGCGGCGGTCGGTCACGACTTTCACGACGTTTGAATCCGTGATTTCCCTGGGGTCTTCAATCTTCTTTTTGAGCGTGGACATCACGACGTCGGGGTCGTTTATCAACGGCAGGATTGCGGCGTCGATCGCGGATGGATCGATGAGAGGCTCGTCTCCCTGCACGTTTACGACGATCTCCGCGTTCTCTGCGGAAGCCACTTCAGCGACGCGATCGGTGCCGGATGGATGATCGCCGCGCGTCATGCGCACGATAGCGCCAAAGCGCCGGGCGGCTTCCGCGATTCGAGCGTCGTCGGTGGCGATTACGACCTTCGTGAGGTACCGCGCCATCGAAACACGCTCGTGAACATGTTCGATAAGAGTTTTGGAACCAAGGGTGGCGAGGGCTTTGCCGGGAAACCGGGAGGACGCGTAGCGGGCTGGAATCACGCCCAGGATTCTAGCGGG
>CAMDED010000162.1 GCA_945893365.1 Candidatus Sulfopaludibacter sp. SbA3
TCCTCGAAGGCATTAACAGCCTCGTCCAGGCCGCCAAGGCAAAGGCCAGAGGCTACCGCTCCAACCGCAACTTTGCCAGCATCATCTACCTCATCGCAGGCAAACTTGATCTGTCATGTCAACCCACATGAAACAGCGAAGAACCGGAAATTCCATGACCTTCACGCGGATACACGACGTACTCGACCGGCACCTTCAAGTCGGTGAGCGCCTGGTAGATCTCCGCGTTGTGATTGATATCCACCGCGCCGACCTGGAGCATCGCCGGTGTCCGAATCTCCTTCAGACGGGAGCGCGGCGAATGCCGGGCATAGTTGCCGGGCACGTCCCAGGGAGTGCCGCCAAAGTACGTCCAAAGCACTTCCCGCGGGCCATCCGACTGGCCGTAATAGGTAATCCAATCGACCGCCGGAGCGCCGATCGAGGCGGCGCGGAAGCGCTTGGTTTGTGTGACGATCGACGCCGTCAGGTAACCGCCATAACTCCAACCCATGATCCCCAACCGGTTTGGATCGGCGATCCCTTGCGCCACGAGTTGGTCGATGCCTGTCATGACGTCGTCGAAATCTCCCACGCCCTGCGACAGCGTGTTCTTGAGACGGAAGGCTGCGCCGTAGTTGGACGAACCGCGGAAGTTAGGAACGAACACCGCGATTCCCTTCTGGAGAAAGACTTGCAGCGGGTAGACTCGCGGGGTGGGAAACGCGTCGAGAGCCACTCCAGTGGGACCGCCGTGCAGTTCGGTAAGCAGGGGAACGGGCGCGCCGGCGCGGAAGTCGAATGGCAGCCAGAGGACGCCTTCGATCCCGGTTCCGTCCTTCGACCGCCAGCGCAGCGCCCGTGAGCGCATTTCGGGGTACCCTGCGACCCCCTGTTGAAGTTTGGTGAGTTGCCGCTCACGTCCGCCCTCGCGCAGGAAGATCTCAACTGGTCTCGAAGGGCTGGCTTTCGCGAAGACGGCGCGCGAAAGGTCCGGCGTAAAGCTCGCTGCGCCGGACACCATCTCCGCAACTACGGCAGAATCGCCCTTGTGGAGATCGTGCTCGACGACCACGTCTCTTACGCCTTGACCGGCGGTAAACAACACGCGGCGCGAATCCGGCCCCCATGCGAAAACGTTGCCGTTGCGAAAAACGTCGTAAGGCTTGTCCCGCGTGATGTAGCGAATAGGCCCGCCGCCCGAGGGGACGATCCCAATGTCGCGCGCGTCGAAATAGTTCAGCGACCCGCCTTGTGAGTGAAACGCGATCCGTGTTCCATCGGGTGAATAAGAGGGGTCGGCGTCGCGTCCGGGTTGGACCACGAGCCGCGTTTCCGTACCGGTTACAAGATTCGTTTCATAAAGGTCGACATGGAAGGTATCGCGGTTGCGAGGTGTATCCTGCGCCGCGTAAACGGCACGCGTCATATCCGGCGACAGGGCGAACGAAATCACGTGCCGCCGTTGGGCGCTTATCAGCTTGGGCTGACCGCCGCCGAGTACCTGCAGGTACAAGCGGCTGTAGCGGGCGTCATTACCGTCGACAACAGGGTCGGGATCGGGACCGGCGTCCCTTGCGAGGTAGACGATGGCCTTTGAGTCCGCCGACCACGCGAACACAGTGACCGGACCAGACGATGACGTGACCGCGCCGCGCGACGCGACCTGAATCGCCTGACCGTCGAGATAGGCCAGGAGCTTGGAATCGGGCGACCATCGCGGCCGGCTGCCGTGCGCCACCTTTGCGGCCACGCCGTCAATATCCGCGGTATACACGTCACCGCGGTAGACATACGCAAACCGTTTCCCGTCGGGACGCAGTTGCGGATCGGAGGGCGCCGCGAGGTTCATCAGGGCGTCGACGGTCCAGACGGCGAGTGCAAGGAAGCTAAGCAAGGATATCGTGAATCGGCTTGCCGTAGTCGATTTCCAGCCGCTTACGCCCGGGAACGTCCAGGCGCTTCGGGTCGATTCCGAGCTGGTGTAACACCGTGGCGTGAATATCGGTCACGTAGTGCCGATGCTCGACGGCGTGGAATCCGATTTCGTCGGTTGCGCCGTGAACCACACCGGATTTGATGCCGCCGCCCGCCATCCAAACCGAGAAGCCGAACGGATGATGATCGCGTCCGTTGGAATTTTCGGCGCCCGGGGTGCGTCCGAACTCGGTCGCCCAGACGACGATGGTTTCGTCGAGGAGGCCGCGCTGCTTGAGATCGCGCAGAAGGCCGGCGACCGGTTTGTCGACCTTTGCGGCCAGGTCGGAATGGTTCTTCTTGAGGTCCTTGTGCGCGTCCCAGGCATTCCCAGCGCCGCCATGATAAACCTGCACGAAGCGCACGCCGCGCTCGGAAAGGCGCCGCGCCGCGAGGCACACTTCGCCGAACGGCTTGGTGTTCTCCTGGTCGAGGCCGTAGTTTCGTTTCGTCTCCTCGCTCTCGTCACGGAAGCGGATCGCATCGGGCACCGCCATCTGCATGCGGAAGGCAAGCTCGTACGACTTGATGCGGGCGCGGAGAGCGGGGTCCGCCGGGTATTCGACAGCGGAAGCATTATTCAGCTTGTTCAGAAACTCGAACTCGCGCCGCTGCTCCTCTTCGTAAACGTCGGGACCGGGGGAGACGAACGGGAGCGGCCTGTCGGGATCGGCTTCGAGATAGACGCCTGCGTGCTCCGGACCCAGATAGCCCGAGCCGTGAGTGCCGGACCCGCCGCAGCAGTCGCCCGGCGGTTCACCGAGCACGACAAACGCGGGCAGATTCTCGTTGAGCGAACCCAGGCCGTAGTGCACCCAGGAGCCGAGCGTGGGAAGGTACCCATCGAAGATATGCCGGCCGGTGTGGAACTGGAGAATCGCGCCGTGATCGTTGTCCGTGGTCCAGGTGGAGCGGACAAGGGAGACCTCGTGCATCATGTCCCCCATATGCGGAAACCAGTCCGAGACCTCGACCCCGTTCCGCCCACGCTTCTTATACCCGGTCTGCATCGGGTAAAGCCGAAGCTTGATCTGGTGCTGGCCGGGGACGAACGCTTTCAGATTTTCCTTGACGAACGGATTCGACAGGACATCCCTGTGCGGCGTTTCCGATAGCTGTTTGCCCGCGTGCCGGTTGATCTCCGGCTTCGGATCGAAAGACTCGACATGGCTCACGCCGCCCAGCATGAACAGCCAGATGACGCGCTTGGCCTTTGGCGCGAAGTGCGGCTTGCCGCCGGGCAGTGTCCAATTATCGTCCGCCGCGCCGGCTTGCCGGGGAAGCATCGCGCCCAGCGCCATGCCGGTCATCCCCATGCAGGTGTCCGCCAGAAAAACCCTGCGGGAACGGCGGTCGGAACAGAGATGGGGTTTCGGCATAAAGTTCTCCCTCAACGGATGGTCACGAAATCGTTATGGTTCATCAGCACGTGGACCAAGCTTTCCCGCGCGCGTTGACTTGGGTCGGCAGCCGGTTTCACGGTCGCCGCCGGGCCCGTGCGGAATGCGGTCAGCTTCGCCGGGTCACGGTAGAGTTCGGCCTGCTCACGCAGGTAGGCTATTGATTCGCGCGACTCGATTGCGGACGGGGCGCGGCCGAGAATCCGGTCGAACGCGGCGGCAACGAAAGCATCGCCCGAAACCGGGACCGCGAGTTCGGAAGCGATGGTCCGGGCCATGGCTAGGCTCAGCGTTCCGTTCGCCAGCGCGAGCGCCTGCTGCGGGACCACACTCTCGCCGCGCTCGAAACACTCGTTCGGACTTGCCGCGTCGAACACCTTCAGCATGTCCATTTGAAGGTCCGGAGCGTGCCGGAAATAGACGCTGCGGCGATAGATTTCATGTCCCTTGGATTCGTCGATTTCGGGACCGCCCATAGTCCCATTCAGCTTGCCGGCCAACGAAAGGACGCTATCGCGGACGGCCTCCGCCTCCATCCGCCGGATGTTCATCCGCCAAAGATAGACGTTATCGGGATCGATCTTCGACTGCGGAGTCTCGGCGGGCCCCGCGGACGACTGCATTTGATAGGCGCGCGAAGTCGCGATCAGGCGATGGATCGCCTTCATATCCCAATCGCGATCCATGAACTCCGCCGCCAGCCAATCCAGCAGCTCCGGATGCGAGGCGGGCTTTCCGCTGAGCCCGAAATTGAAGACGGTCGGCACAAGCGGTTTGCCGAAGTGCCGGAGCCAGATGTGATTGATGGCGACGCGCGCGGTCAGCGGGTTATCCTTTGAAGCGATCCATCGGGCGAGGACCGTTCGGCGTCCGGTGCTCGTGACCGGATACTTCGGGCCGATCGGCGTGTAACCCTCCGCCGGTTCCCTCAGCGTCTTGGCTGCGGCTTCGATCTTGGCCGTCGCGCCGCCCAGTTTCTTTTCGTCCGTTTTGGCCAAATCGAATTCGTAGTGGCCCAGCAGCAGATCCGCCTCGGCTTTGATGAAGTTCGCCTGTCGTTCGAGCTTCCGCGCTTCTCCCGCGAGCTGTTCGGCGTTCTCCGGAACCGGCGACGCCATCGCCGCCAAGTCGGCTTTGATGCGGGCCTCGAGCGCGGGCATCGCGGCGCGCGCCGCATCCAGACGCTTCGCGGCGGCGGCAATCACGGGCTCGGGCTCCGGTTTCTCTTTCGCCTTCTTAAGATCGGCCTCAGCCTTCTCGATGGCTGCCCGCCCCTGCGCCAACAGGTCCCCAGGGACGAAGGAACGGCCATCGGGGAAATACGCTTCGACGGGTAAGCGCACGGGCTCGATCTTCGGATCGGGTTTGCCGAACAATCGCGGAAAACCGGGCTGCAGCGCGATCGATGTGTCCGGATTACTCTCATTCCCGCGGATAAACCGGTATGTCGGCTTGGATTCGCCGTCGTCGTAGACGCGCGCCAATCCATCTTTCATCGTGTCGGCCTGGCCGGGCACGCGGTCGGCGCGCACGTCGTGCGGCTCGAAAAACGCGCGCATGCGGTAGTAGTCGGCGTGCGGGATCGGATCGTACTTGTGCGTATGGCAGCGCGCGCATTTCATCGTGACGCCGAGAAACGAAGCCGACGTATATTCCACTACGTCCTGCAGCCAGACGTTCCGGTTGAACATGTACCAGTTGCGCGCCAGATATCCGGTGGCGCGTACGACATCGGGGTCGGCGGGAGCGATCTCGTCCCCGGCGATCATCTCCTCGATCATCCGGCTGTACGGCTTGTTCTTGTTCAGCGATTCGATGGTCCAGTCGCGCCAGCGCCAGATGTGCCGCGCCGAGTAGCGCACCTGATTCTGTTTGCGCCAGCCGTACCAGTCGGAGTAGCGCCAGATATCGAGCCAATGGCGTCCCCAGTTCTCTCCGTAGCGCGGACTCGCGAGCAGCCGGTCGACAACCTTCTCGTAGGCGTTAGCGGACTTGTCGGACAGAAAGGCGGCGGCGTCCTCGGGAGTTGGCGGGAGACCGGTGAGATCGATGTAAACGCGGCGGAGAAGGACGCGCCGGTCAGCATCGGGCAGTGGAGTCAATCCACGCTTTTCGTGCTCCGCCGCAAGAAACGCGTCAATGGGATTGCGGCTCCACTTCGGATCACGGACCGCTGGAATTTTCGCACGCACGGGCGTTCGATACGCCCAATGCTTCGCCACGCCCGCCAGGTTGACGCCGTCGAGGTCGGCAACAGATTCGCCGTAAGGCGCGCCCTGGCGGATCCACTCGGCGAACACCTTAATATCCGCCTCCGGTAGCTTCGCCGCCTTGAACGGCATCCCCGGTTCCGACACATGGGCGATCAGCTTGTAAAACTGCGAATCCTCAGGCTTTCCGGCGACGATCACGGGTCCGTGCTCACTGCCCCGCAACAGCGCTTCGCGCGTGGAGAGATCGAGGCCGCCCTGTTTGACCTTGTCGTTATGGCAGCCCAGGCAGGAGCGCTTCAACAGCGGCTGAACCTGGTCGCTGAACAGATTGGCGGATTGCGCGGAAAGAGACCCAGTCGCGAGCGTCAGGAAGACAACTGTCCAAGTTCGCATAAGATCCCAGATACTATGGTAGATCGGTTCAGTCCTCGCGTGGGAACCGCGTCCAGAAAGCCGGACAGTCTGAATTATTCGCCCAGGAACCTTCGAAGAACATTTCCGGTGATGGCGGAAACGACGCGATCCGGAAACAGCGCCGAGACCCAGGTAATCGAGCCAACGGCGAAAACCGCACCCGCGCTCGCGGTTTCGTGCAGCGTGATCTCGGACCCTCCGTCGTCGGGGTTCGTGCCCTTGGCGAGGAGCAGCGTTCCGGGCGGCGAGGAGGCGCTGCGTTTGTCCGTTTCGTGACCCGACGCGCCTCCAGGCACCCGCTCGTGCAGCGTCTCCGCGCCGAACAGATCGCCATTCGCGACGCCGGTTCCGTCAAAGATCCAATGACCGGCATCGAGAACGCGATAGGGGGCGGCGGTCATGATCCCCGCCGACGTGCAGACCACCCCGAGGAGCTTCGCCTCGGATTCGAGCGTGCGGTGCATACGGCTTTCGTACTCGACCGTGCCGTCCGCCGAACGTCCGCCCATTTCGCCTTCGAGGCTGCGCAGATGCGTGAGACAGCGCATGGTCCCTTCGCTTGAGAGCGTGACCTCGCAGTTGAGTCCGTTGCCGCCCAGGTACATCAGCCGGCCGCCGCGCTCGAAAACCCACGACTTAACGGACAAGTACATTTCGCGGGTCCAGTACTCGGGGTGTACCGCAAGGATCAGGACGCGATAAGCGTCGAGCGGTAGCGTCCCGTCGTGAAGCTGCGCTTCGCCGTAGAGGTCATAATCGATATTCTCGCGCTCGAGCCATCCATAGAGACGCCATTCGCCGGGAGCCAGTCCGCATTGAACGCGCCCCTGCACGGGCGCCGTAACTTCCGGGTCGTTAAAGAGGTGATTGCCCGGTTCGGGGCGGTCGAACGACAACGGACGATACGCGTCGTCGGGGTATTTCCAGGTTCCGAATGGAGTCAGGTCGTTGTAGCGGTCGAGATCCTGGCGGGAATTGACTACGGGCGTACCGGGCAAACGGTCCGAATTGACGTAATTGCTGCGCCCACCAAAGTTGTTGTACGCGTTCCAGGTGTTGGTCGAGGCGAGCACTGCGACGCGGGCTCGCGGGGCGGCGGGCGCGACCACCCAAGGGAACGAGAACGACTTCCCCGACGGCGTTTTCGCCCATAGATAGTAGAGTCCGGAGCGCTCTGGCGCTTCGACCACGGGCGGCGACGGGTAGCCGTCGTTGTTCCAGCGAACGCCGCCTTGCGTAAAGTCGCCGTCGGGGAGAATCTGGCGGTTCGCCTCGGGCCCATGCTCGTCCACCCAACCGACCATGCGGATGTACTCTTTCTTCAGTCCGTATCTCCAAAGCGTAATCTGGTAAGGCTCGGCGGAGTGGACGCGGTACTCCGACTTCCCGCCGCTCCGCACCCATCTCGGCCACATGTATCCGTAGAGGGAATTCGAGAGCAGGCGGAGTTGCGGCGGATCTCCAGTGCCCAAGCTGACCCGCGAGGCTTTCGCGCCGAAGCCATGCCGGGCAAGCGTGACACGGTAATCGCCTGAGGGTAAGTCCCCATAGAAGGCGCCTCGCGGAGACGAGCGGAGCACGGTGATCTCCCCGGACGACAGGTTTTCAAACTCGCCCGCAACGTCATCGAGGGCGAGAAACATTTCGTCGCTGACGTAGGCCAGAAGTCTCATCGGGAAAGTATGGCACACGGCGCGCGCGGACTGCGCGGACGCTCGTGCGCTAATTTGCGCCTCTCTGTTGGGCTGGCCCGGCCGTCTTCAACGCGCTCCGGCGATGGGTCGACAGACCGAACACACTTGTAGCTTTACCTGACCGAGCTACGCTAAAATGAAAGTGTCCCCGAGGGATGGGGAAAGTCCCCTCGGGGAGCGTAGACTGCCCTCTACGCTGGATCTTTAGACGGAACATCAAGGCCAAGACTGATTTTCCAGAGTTTTAATCTGATGCTCAGCTTGCCTCGTGTCCGACGTATAATAAGTTTCATCGGAAGGTCCTCCTTTCGTTTGAATAGGCCCCGCCAGAGTCATGGAATGGACCCCTAGGCCTCCGGCGGGGCTTTTCTGTCCCGTGGAACAGAAACTCGTGTTACAAAACTCGTTCGAAAAGCATCGGCTCGCTCCCACGACCCTTCCTGTAAACCCGGATGACACCCGTCTTGAGAATCGAGTTCCTTATGACATCCGTCACCGCCACTCCGGGCCGCTCGGCGTGGAACTTGTAGCCCTCCTCCTTCATCTTAGTCGCGAGCTCGTACCCGGAGAATGGTTTCTCGTATTTCATGGCTGCATCAGCGATAGCCGCGATTTGGGTGCCTGCTTTGAATCGGCGACTTTTTGGTTGTTCGGCAGCTCGCATCGGGATCTCGGGCTCCGCGCTCGTGCTGTTGCCACCGTCCCCGTTCATGACCATCGTTTCAAGCAAGGCCCTTGTCTCGGGGTCCGATACGAAGCGCTTTAGCTCCTCAAGCTTTCGTATCTGCGAGTCGATCTTTGCTAGGTCAATTCTCATTTTTCTTCTCCTGCGGGGGATTCGTACGCTCTAAACCGACAAGACGAGCTTACCACGTGCGTACGTGTGTCGTCTAGTGACTATACGAGGGACCTACGAGCGACTATCGTCGAGAGGTTTTGTTCGGCTTGAGCGCTCGGGTTTTGCGCTCGTGGCGCATGGACCTCGCGCGGCCGTGCAGTATAGTGGAAGGATTCCATGAAACTCTTTGCCGAACTGAACCGGGAACAGTTGCGCGCCGACGCGCCTACCTCCCTCGTCGTCCTGCCACTCGGCGCTACCGAGCAGCATGGGCCGCACCTGCCAACCGGTACCGACACCTTCACCGTCGAGGCGATCGCGCGGGACGCCGCGAAAAGGACGGCGATTCCGGCGATCGTCGCGCCCGCGCTCCCTTTCGGCTCGTCCGATCATCATCTGATTTTTGGCGGAACGCTCTCTCTCGGAACCGAGACCTACTACAATGTCCTCAGAGAACTCCTTGAGTCCCTCGTAACCGACGGATTCACGCGCATCTTTCTGTTGAATGGACACGGCGGCAATCACGAATTGGCCGAACTTGCGGCGCGCGACGCGGCCCTCAAGCATGAGGTGAGCGTGGCGGCGGGATCGTACTGGAGAATCGCCTGGGACGCGCTCATCGCGGCAGAGGCCCATCGGGGGCGGCGGCTGCCCGGTCATGCCGGAGATTTTGAAACTTCCATCATGCTCTCGCTTCGGCCGGACATCGTCCCTGCCAATCGTCCCCATCGCGACGAGACCGCCGACACGGACCCGGGACGCGTTCAGTCCGCCTTGCGTAGCGAACGCCACGGATTCTGGAAGAGCATCGACGGCTTTACGGATAATCCCGCTCAGGCCACCGCCGCGCGCGGCGAACAGTTTCGCGAGATTGTCGTCACCGCCGTTGCGGAGGCTTTCACCGAGTTCTACAACGACTGAGCGCGCTTGTGGTCGCGATCGAAGTAACGCAAGACACCAAGAAGCACCAGCGCTCCGGCAGCGGCGTAGATACCGGAGGTGAACATCATGACGCGGTCGACTCCGATGGTGCGCCGCGCGAGTCCGCCGAGGAACGGCGCGAAGCCGGACACACTCGCCCCGAGCAGATTCAGCACGCCGACCGTGGATGCGCGGACTGAAGCGGGGACCACGTCGAACGCCGAGGCTGCCTGATTTCCCGCAATGAACCCCGAGAAGAAGCCGAACCCGATTCCCGCGACACGCGCCGTGTCGAGCGTTGCGCTAACGCCGAGCAGGTAGATGCACGGAGCCGCGCCGGCGAATGCCAGGAGAATCACCCAAAAGCGCGCGGCATGCGTCCGCCTGTACAGCCAGTCCGCGAGCGCGCTGCCAACCAGAAGCCCGCCGGCCGTTCCGATCTGTGGATAGACGCTCGCTTCGAAACCCGCCTTCGCCATGCCAAGCGAAAAACGGTCGTAGAGGAACGTGGGCAGCCATGTGTAGACGAGGAACAGTCCGAAAGTCGCCACCGCGACGAACGCCGTGACCACGCACAACGATGGAATGCGGAACAAACCGATGAAGTCCTTTACGCGGATCGGCTCGCCGGGCGCGTTGCGTGCGAATGCCGCCGGCAAGCGGCCGAGGAACCGCCAAAGCGGCAGGGCGAACAGTATGCCCGCCGCGCCCAGAATCCAGAACGACGCGCGCCAGTGGAATCGTTCGGCGATGTATCCGCTCATCGAACCACCGATGGCAACGCCCACCATCTGACTCGTGGCGAAGATGGCGACGGCACGAGACCGTGTCTCGGGTCCATGCGCGTTCGCCATCAAGGCGTACGCGGCGGGCATGAACAACGACTCGGAGACGCCCAGAAGCGCCCGGCACACAAGCAGAAACGGGCCGTTGGGCGAAAAACCGGAAAGCACGGTGAACGAGCTCCACACGACCAGGCTTCCCGCGACCAGCCCGGTCTTCGACCAGCGGTCGCCAAGAATGCCGGCGGCCGGCGAGCACAGCCCGTACACCCAGAGGAACAGGGCGCCCGTCAACCCTAGCGTCGCGTCGCTGAAACCGAAATCTTTCTGGAGAGCGGGGAAGAGCGTGTAGACCACCTGCCGGTCCGCGTGGTTGAGCACGTAGCAAACCCAGAGCAGGGCGATCAGCGTCCACTCGGGCGCGAGGATTTGACGCCGCGGCGGAGCAGCGGTCACAACAGCGTCCGAAGCGGTTCTCCGGTGCGGTCGTCCAGAGCGTTGGCGATTTTCACCGGACGCCCCGCCGGCGTATCGTACTCCTTCGTCCAATCGATGCCGAACGCTTTGTAAATTGTGGCGAAGACATCGCCCATGCTGACCGGACTCGACGTGATGTTCGCGCCCTGTTCGTCGCTCGATCCGACGACTTGACCGCCCTTGATGCCCCCGCCTCCCAGCGCAAGCGACCAGCAGGAGGACCAATGATCGCGTCCAAGATCCGGATTGACGAACGGCGTGCGCCCGAACTCACCCATCGCCAGCACAACCGTCGAGTCGAGCAGGCCGCGGTCGCTCAGATCGTCGAGCAGCGCCGAGAGCGTGCGGTCGAGCGGAGGACACAGCCGGTCCCGATGGCCCTGGTCGTTCTTCGCGTGCGTATCCCACGAGTTGCTATGGAACCCGGCGGCGGTGACGAAGCGCGCCCCCGCTTCGACCAGACGGCGGGCGAGCAGCGCGCTTTGGCCGACCGCGTCCTTGCCGTAGCGCTCCCGAAGCTTCTCCGGCTCCTTCGAGAGATCGAACGCGTCGCGCACTGAAGGGTTCAGCAGCATCTTGAGCGCCTGCGCCGAGAAGCCGTCCATGTTTGCGTGTTCCGCGCCTTCGTAGAGCGAGCGGTAGCGTTCATCGACGGCGCTGAGGAAAGCCTGGCGGCTATGGACCGCCTGTTCCGACACTGCCTTCGGTAAACTCAAGTCGGCGACTTCGAATTCTTTCTTACTCGGGTCGGGTATCGTCATCGGATCGTAATCCGGTCCCAGGAAACCAGCGCGGAAATATTCCTCGTACTGGCGGCTGCGCTCCCACTGCGGCGCCAGCACGTTCGGCGGCATGCTGTTGCGCGGGCCGGTTTCCTTGGCGATCATCGATCCGATGCTCGGGAAGTTCATCGCCGGATTCACTTCGTGTCCCGTGATCGCGTAGTGCGTTCCCTGCGGATGATCGTTGCCTTTCGTGTGCATCGAGCGCACGATGGCCAGCTTGTTCATCCGCTTTGCGGTTTCGGGCAGCAGCTCCGAGATCTGAATTCCGGCGACATTGGTCGAGATGGGCTTGAAGGCCGAGTTCGGCTTCGGGTCCCACGTATCCACATGGCTCGGCCCGCCCTCGAGCCAAAGCAGGATGCACGCCTGCGCTTTGCCCGCCGCCTTCTGGGTCGCGGCGGCGCGCAGCAATCCGCTCAAGCTATTGCCGAGGAAGCCGAGCGATCCGGCGCGGATGAAATCCCGCCGCGAAGCCGCGCGGGGCGTAAGCTTCAGACAACCCATGCCGTTCATTCAGTACCTTCCATGGAAACAACTGCTGCAAAGTTCCGATCGAGCTGTGATAGCGGTGGGGCAGGCCATCGTCGTTTGTGGCCTGCCATTTGCGCCGTAGGAGGCAGGCGACGAAAGACGATCGCCTGCCCCACCGCTTGCCAATTGCAACAGTCTTTTCATTCCAAGTCCTCAGTGATTCTCCGCGAACTCGCGCGAGCATAGAATGGCCCACACGAAGTCTTTCAGCGCCGCTTCGCGATCGGACGCGGAGCGAATCAGCCCTTCGAGACGCGTGCGCTCCGCGGCTTCCGGCGGCCGCGAGTACGACGCCAGATACAGCTCTTCCACAATCTCCGAGTCGCTCTTCCCCGAGCGAATCAGTCGCTGCAGGCGGCTCTCCGGCGCGGAGAGTTTTTCGTTATAAACCGGACCGGCCATCATGTTCAGCGCCTGTCCGAGATTCGCCTTTCCGTTCCGCTCGGGCAGACTCAGCCGGTTCGGGCGGCCGTATAACTCAAGAAACCGCGAGTAGAAAAGGTCGGGCTGGCGCAGCGTCACGGCCCGCGTTCCGGCGGGGGCTTGTCCGGAGTTCTTCGCGTTCGCCGTGATCCCCGTCGAAAACGTCTCGGGCACTCCGGTCACATCCGCGATGGCGTCGAGCAGGACTTCGGCATCGAGCGGACGAGCGAGCGAATGCGAATAGTTCGTGCGATCCCCTCGATTCGCTTCCGTCGGACGGCCGCTCAACTGGTACGTACGCGAGCGGACAATCGTGCGGATCAGATGCCGCAGGTCGTGCCCATTCTCGCGAAATTCGCGCGCCAGCCGCTCGAGCAGCTCGGGATGAGTGGGCGGATTGGTCGAGCGGAAATCGTCTACCGGCTCGACAATGCCGCGGCCCATCAGGTATCCCCAAATGCGGTTCACCGCCGCTTCCGCAAAGTAGGGATGCGACACCATCCACCGGGCGAACGCCTCGCGCGGATTCTCGCGGCCGGTGGCCTCGACCCTCGTGCCGTCGAGCAGCGTAGGCTTCAGTTCCACCTTGCTGCGCGGGTGGAGCAATTTCACGCTGCCGTTGACATCGCCGTTGCTCATCGGCTCATCGAGCGGGTGGTCGAAGATGACGTACTCCGTCCCCGTGTCGCCCATCTTGAACAGCCGTCCGAAGAACGCCGCCAGACCCCAATACTGATCCTGACTCCAGGTCTCGTACGGATGGTTGTGGCACTGCGCGCAGTCGAGGCGCCGCCCGAAAAAGACGCGGACCTCCTCCGCCATCGTCTCGCCGGGCGGCCCGATCACGTTGTAGGGTAGATAGTGCCTCGTCGGCCCGTCGTAGCCCTGCGCCGTCAGCCGCTCGCGCGCGATCCGGTCGTACGGTTTGTTCCGGGCGATCGCATCGCGAACCCACTCCGCGTACATCTGGCTCCACTTGAGGACGATTCCGTTCGAGAACACCGCCACGCGGAAGATATCGTCGAAGCGGTAGGTCCAGTAATCGACGAACTCAGGCGACGCGATAAGCGTATCGATGAGCTCTTCGCGCTTTCCCGGGTCCGCGCTCGCGAGAAACTCGCGCACTCTTCCGGCTGGCGGCAGTGTTCCCGTCAGGTCAAGGCAAACGCGCCGCAGGAACTCGCTGTCGCTCGTCAACGGAGAAGGAGGGATTCGGAAGCGTCGCAGCTTGTCGAGAACAAACCCGTCAATGAAGTTGAAAGCGGGCGCATCCGGAAAGCTCGCAGCGGCGTCGCCGATCACTCCCACAGTCGCACTGGCGGCATGTCCAGCGGCGCGGATCAGGATCGCGGTCTCGCCCAATTTCCCCGCGCGCACCAGACCTTCATCGCTTGCCTGAGCGATCTCCCGGTCGTTCGACACGTAGAGCGCCTGGTCCGTGAAGTCTTCCTGGCGTCCGTCGGCCAAATGAGCGGTGACCAGTAACCGGTGCTGGCCGCCGCGTTCGAGCGTGACGGTTTTGGGGAACACCTCCAGGCGCTCCACCCGGTTCTCGCGACTCTGCGCGGGTCCGTATGGCGCTCCGCCGCGAATCCACTTGAGGAGCGCGGAATGTTCGGAAGAGCCTGCCGGGA
Source organism: Candidatus Sulfopaludibacter sp. SbA3 (assembly GCA_945893365.1). Lineage (GTDB taxonomy): Bacteria > Acidobacteriota > Terriglobia > Bryobacterales > Bryobacteraceae > SYKU01. Next base: position 14,069 of record CAMDED010000162.1, read on the forward strand.
AACGGCTCCCGCCGCCGTGCGGGATCGTACCGGTCGCCTTTTGTAAAATCAGGCTCTTTTCCGGCTCTTTCAAATCGATGCGCGGGACTCTCGGTCCTTTGATCTCGGCGCTGAGCACTTGATACGCGCCGCCCTTGACGATCCAATCGTAGTCGTCCTCCGGATAGAGCGCGCCGGCGGAGAGCTTCAATCCGCCGCGTCCCTTCACCCCGCCGTGGCAATTGGCTCCGTTGCAGCCTTTGCGCGTCAGGATCGTGCCGATATCGCGGCCGAACTGAAATTCGCGCCGCTGCCCGATTCCTTCAATCCGGACGCGCGTCACCGTCGAGCCGGACCCCGCGTCCGCCGTCAGTGTCACGACGCCGTCCTTGCGGGCCTGAAGCCGGCCGCCCGGCGTGACGACGGCAATGGAGGCGTCCGACACCTGCCAGCGCGCGTTGGCGGTGAGGTCGCGCTCTCCGTCGAGTAACAGGAATTGTTGCGCCGCGCCTTCTCCGCTGAGAACACGATCGCGCGGTTCGATGCGAAGTTCCGCGCTCCATGCGCCGGCGGCGGCGAGTGCGCACACAAACAGCCTCTTCATGACGGCCGCCTCGCCACGACCATCACCGGAATTTCCTTCACGGCGATCGCATCGCCCATCCTTCCGTCAACCACGGGCCGCGCGATCACGCGGACCATTGCTGGCGTTTCCGACGGCGTCGCATCCGGCGCGGCGACCAGCATCAGCACCGTGGTCTGGGTCCTCGCCGTGTAGCGCTCCACCTTGCCGCCGTTCGGCAGCGGCGGCTTCTCGGCCGGGTTCTCGATTCCCGTGATGGCGCTGACGCCCGCGGGCAGGTTCTCCGCGATTACCGCCACGAATCCGGCGAAGTCTTCTTCCCGGTCGACATGAATCGTCACCGGCTTCGACCGGCCCGGCTCGAGATTCACGTGGTCCTCTACTGCCTCCACCTTGCCGATGTGCGGAATCTTCCTCCGCAGCAGTACGCGGTAGTGAAAATCGGCGCCCGCGCGGCCGGTCGTGATGTCGCGAATCTCCACGCGGTACTCACCGGGCGCATGCAGCGAAAACGCCGTCTTGGCCTGAATCATCTTCATCATGTACAGGCCGTTGTTGTTCAATTTGGTGTAGACGTTCGTGACGATTTCCGCTCCGCCCGGTTCGAGCACGCGAACCACCGGGTTGAAGCGCGGCATGGTGGCTGCCGGGGTCTCGATCTCCAACACCAGGTCCTGCGGCTTATCCACCTTGAGGCGCACGGAATGAACCTCGGCGGGACGGGCAATCGCGCCTTCGATTAACGCCGGAGCGGTCACGGATTGAACCTCCGCCAGCCCCCCGGCGCGATAGATTTCCGGCGCGCCAGGCGCCTCCGTCATTCCGCGGCGTCCGAGCTTCGCCAACCAGTCTTTCTCGAATAGGCGCGTGAATCTGCGTTCGTCCCAAGCCGGTTCGACCGTCGGACGCAGCGACGGAGCCGGCGTCTCGCCAGGAACAATCCGCAACTCGTAGGTGAAGTCCGGTCCCCCCATTCCTGAGAACGCGGCGAGCTTCAAGCAATACTTGCCGCTTCTCGAAAAGCGATGGACCAGGCGCGCGTCCGTCGACAAGCCGGGGAAGTAGAGCGGCTCGTCGAGGAATGCGAGACGGTTTAGCTTCGCGGAATCGAACCAACTGCCCGACGGTTCGTAGAGACTCAGTGAAGGATCGAACGGCCCGTGCCCGGAGACGGCTTCGAACGTGAGGGTTTGTCCCTCATCGGCCTGAATCCAGTAGGTGTCGATTTCACCGGCCTG
>CAMDED010000163.1 GCA_945893365.1 Candidatus Sulfopaludibacter sp. SbA3
TCGATTTCAGCTTTGCCGCATAAAATGGATTATCGCGCGCGATGAGCGCGATAAGCTCGGTGAGCTTCCGCAACTGCACGGCGCGAACTCCGCTCACGCGATCACGCCGTCCGTAACGAAGGGTTGGCCGTGGGCGAGCGGCTCCGGAACCTCCGCGAATTTCGACGCCGCCTCGAACAGAGGTCCGAAATCGCGCTCGACGTTGCCGATGAGGCAATCCGTCAGGTCGCCGCGCAGTCCCGGATATTCGGAGAGCAGCGACTTAAAGGAAAATCCAGGGTCGTAGAACGCGTAGACCAGTTTCCGCATGGCCTCGATGTTCCGGCACACCTCCGCGCCGTAGGCCGAAAAGCGCGCCGCCGAGACGTCACCGGCGTCGAGCGCGGCGTCCACGGCATCCGCGGCGAGTTCGCCTCCGCGCAGGGCGAGAAACAGACCGGAAGAGAATACGGGGTCGAGAAAACTGAACGCGTCGCCGGCGAGGACCAGGCCGTCGGCGGCGCAATGGCGGGAGCGGTACGAAAACTCTCCCGTGACCCAGTACCGCTCCGTGGGCTCACCCGGAGCCAGATGCCCTTCCACCCATGCGTTGTTCTTTACTTCCCGCTCGAAAATTGTACGGAGGTCGCGCCCGTCGCGGTAGAGATAATCCCTTTCGGCCACAACGCCGACGCTCACCGTGTCGTCAGGCAGAGGGATGTACCAGAACCATCCCTTTTCGGGAATATGGGCGATGGTCGTGGCCCCTTCGTCGAGGCCCGGGTCGCGCAGGGCTCCCTTGTAGTAGGTCCAGATGGCGATCTTGCTCAGACGCGGATCCCGCAGCTTCCAGCCGTTGCGCGCCACCGCGAAGGCGTCGCGTCCTGTGGCGTCGATCGTCATAGGCGCGTGGAAGTCGCGCCTCTCGCCCGTCTCTTCTGAAACCGCGCTTACGCCCGTGACGGCGCCGTTCGACCGGATGAGTTCCTTCGCGGCGATCGGCTGAATCACTTCCGCGCCCTTTTCACGGGCGTTGTCGAGAAGCATCCGGTCGAATTCGCTTCGCACCACCTGCCACGTGGTTGAGGCCTCATGGTCGAAATGCTGGAAAAAATAAAAGGGCGCGGACACGTTGCCCGCGGTACTGGCAAACTGGACGCTCAGCTTCTTCGGGAAGTGCGAGGCCTTCATACGCTCGAGGACGCCGAGCCGCTTGAGCGTAAAGTAGCAGTAGGGTAGCAGCGATTCGCCGACGTGGTACCGCGGAAACTTTTCCCGCTCCAGAACCACCACGCGCCGGCCTTTTTCGGCCAGCACGGCCGCCGCCGTCGAGCCCGCGGGTCCACCTCCGATGACGATCGCGTCGTAGGGTCTGCCTTCATTCACGCGCCGTGTCTCCAGGATTACGCCCGCGGAAGTTGACGATGCTCGGGCAGGAAGAATTCGTGAAGCAACTTGTCAACCTGCAACAAGCCGTCGCGATTCAGGCGCAGGGAATCCGGACCGATTGTCAGAAATCCCCAGTCGCGCAACCGGTGAAGCGGAGCCTTGAAACGGCGCTCGACGTCCACGCCGAACTTGTCCGCGAAGTACGCCTGACGCACGCACCCCAATTTCATCTGCAGGACGAATTCGCGAATCACGCGCTCGTCCGCGTTCGGTGTGAGGGCGCGGAACAAGGGCAGTTTCCCTTCGCCGAGCTTCGCGCAATAGCTTTCGAACTCGTGATCGTTCTGGTAGTGCGTTCCGTTGACATGAGAGAACGACGCGACGCCCAGTCCGACCATGTCCGCGCCCCTCCACAGCAAGTCGCGGTAGAGAAACGGCGCGGGCGACGTGTTCTTGACCGCCGTGTAGGCGCTCGCCACCGTGTAGCCGTTCTTTTCCATCTCGGCGAAAGCGTATTCAACCCATCCGCGCTTGGTTTTCCAACTGGCGACGCCCGGCGCGACCGATTGTCCGAACACTTTCATTTCCTTGAAAATCGTGGTGTTGTACGGGACCTCCATCTGGTAAATAGTGACGCTGTCCGGCTGCATCTCAATCGTCCGCGCGACGCAATCGCGCCAGTTTTCTTCCGTCTCGCCCACCATTCCCGCGATCAGATCGATGTTGATTTGCGGAAACCCGATAGAGCGGGCGAAATCGTACGCCCGGCCTATTTCCTTCGATGCGTGCGCGCGGCCGTTCGCCAGGAGAATCTCGTCGTTGAAGTTCTCGATCCCCAGACTGAGGCGGGTCACCCCGAGATCCTTGATCGCCTGAAGCTTGCCCTGCGTCAGGGTTCCGGGCTCGCATTCGAAGGCCACTTCCTTGGCTTCATCCCACGGAAGCAGCGCCTTCATGCGATCGACCAGACGCGTGAGCTGGCTTGAGGAAATGTAGGACGGAGTCCCGCCGCCGAAGTAGATGAACGTGGGCTTTCGCGCCCCGATGAAGGGCTTTTGGACGTAAATCGAAAGCTCCTGGACTGCGGCGTCGAGATAACTCTCCACCTCCGTGGAATTCTTGTCGGTATAGACCTTGAAGTAGCAGAAGTGGCAGCGCTTACGGCAAAACGGAATGTGGACGTAGATTCCTAGCGGAGTGCCCGGGGCGGGAGCGCGGTCGATCGCGGCGTTCGCTTCGTCCACTCGGCTCTGAGACCAGAATGCGTAGGGAGGGTAGTTGGAAACGAAATAATTGCCGGCCCTCGTCTCTTCGTCGGCCGGAATATCGGCCGGAATGTCCTTCACTGGTTCAGCGGGCGAGATTGGCTCAACGGTCATGTTCGTTTAGCGATCACGGCGCCCGGCGCGGGGCCTTCGCGTCTTTTCATCGTAACATGCGCCCCCGAACCGACGCCGCGGAGAATGATCCGGTACAGACGATCCTGAAACGGGCCTTGATTCCAATACAGGATGATCCTGAAAATGGAGATGCGAGGCGAGCGGTGGCCGGGTACAAATACATTTGCAGAACGCCGAAGGGCCAAGCGAAAAAGCAGACCGACCAATTTCTCCAGGCCAGGGAGGGAATCGAGTTCAATGGCCAAAGCCGGAGTGAGGTATGCGGCTGGATTCAAAAAAATACTGCCCTCCACCGATTCTATTTCCCCTATACATAAGCTGCGAGACTCGCCGGCCTGGATTGCAAAAGCGCCCTACGTCGCCGACGGTTAGAAAATGCGCGGAGTCTTATTGGCCGATCGGGATACCGGTCTTTCCAAGCTCTTTCGTCTCTTTGAAATCGGCGCTTCTCTCTATTCGCCGAAACCGTTCCCAAATGCGCGGAGACGAACGCGATCCGCCCAATGACGTTTCTCGCCGACTCCGTGTAGATATCCCCTGCCGCATAGCCGGCAGCCGCGTGGAATATTTCCCGAATCTCTAAAAAGGAGAAATCGGCTTGCCGGAACCCGCCCGGATGGCTTCCCCAGGCCGACACTTTCCGGCCGACCAATGTCGATAGGCCCAACATGTCGATCACCGTGGAGCGACGAATCGGATCCACGGTACAAACCGAATATTCCGTCTCGCCATGGGCGAAAGGATGCGGACTCTACTTCTCTCTCGTTGCCTTGAACGGATTCAGCTTTGAACCAGCGCCCCGGATACCGGCGGCCGCCGACTCGACCTTCGATTCACCTACTCTTCTGGCAGCCGCTACAATCGACCTGACGACGCCCCCGGCAGAGGCGCTGACGATCGATCCGAGCATCGATGCCGCGGCGAGACTCGCGTGACGGCGAGCCTTTCCTCGATCGACGGCCGTGGTCGATCTGCAATAGGTTTGGCAGATAATTCCGACGCGTAGCGTCAGATAAGCGTTAGCCGTGCCATCGAGGACGGAGTGCGTCACGATTGACGCCACCGAAGCGAGACCCGGCACGAGACCGGCCACCGCACTGCCGGCCGCAGCCCTGATAACGGGCTCGACCTGCTCGCGGATGTCCAGATCTTCCAGTTGGCCGGTCACGAATAACGTCGCTGCCACATTCGCGTATAGCCGTCCAAAGTCCCGCAGGGCCGGACGCTGATTGTAGATGTGGACAACCCGCCAGATCAGAAGGGTCTGCTCGGCCAATACCATGAGAACGTCGAGACGGCCGTTCTGCGAAACGGCCGTGGTCACGAACATGGTGGAAGCGGTCGTCTTAATGACGTCCGCGGCTTTCGCGTCCAGAATCCCGAGCGCGGATTCGATGCGGGCGCGATCGTTCAGAGGGCCCGCGGAGGCCAAATCGGGATGGGCGGCCAGCCTTGCGCCCAGCCGGCGCAAATACGTTTGATACTCCGGGGATCTCTCGTCCGCGGGAGGACTAATCGGCTGCGGCAAGAGGATAAGCAGGGCGACGGGAACGAGAATCGCCGCCGCATAGACGGCTAGAAGGGCGGATAGAACGATCCGGCCCAAGGTGGGGCTGATCGTACTCGCCAGCGAGACGATCTGCGCCGTCTGATTGATGAGGAAGATCGTAAAACAGACGAGCGCGAACAGACTAAGAAGCTTCGCCAACCTTATCGGCATTCTCACCTCCACGCTTCGCGTTCCGGCGCCCGTCGGGATTCATTCGCAATCAGTATATCGAACGGATCGTGGAAACGCCTCTCGCGGCCGAACTTCTGAGCGGCGTTGGCGCCGGGACCGCGCCCAGGGAACCCGTCCCACGCTCGACACAGTCGATTTTCCGGAGGGCCTTAGCCGTATTTTTCGCTTGAGAGCGCAGGCTACACGAACAGACGGCAGACGGCCCATCCGATGACCGAGCCCATCGCCGAGCCGACGATCACGTCGCTTAGAAAATGCATTCCGAGAATCAGGCGCGATACGGCGATGCTGAGCGCCGCGAAAACCAGCGCTGGAGTCATCGGCGGGTAGAACAACGCGAGCGGGTACGCTACGGCGAATGCCGTCATCGCATGCCCGCTGGGAAATGAAAACCGGTCCGGCGGGAGCAGTGTCGCCCAGATGTGCGGCTCAATCGCGCAGGGGCGCTCGCGGCGGAGCGCCGGTTTTAGGGTCAGATACAGCGCCATGCCGAGGACCGCCGCCATCCCCGCTGCGCTCAGCGCGGCGTAACGGTCTTCTCCGCCGAACTGGAGGATTCCCAAGCCAACCATTACCCACAGCCATCCGTCGCCGCCGCGAGCGGCCGCCAACATCCAAATCTGCACCCAATGCGGCGCTCTCCACCTGTGGAGCCTTCGCATCAGCCGATGGTCGCGACTGGAAATGTAACTAAGCACAGCCATCTAGCCTCAATGTACCAAGCGTTTAAGTATGTCCGATTACAGTATCGCTTCATGTTGAAGAATAAATGGTCGATTCGAGCCTGAACCGGCAATTGCAGCCCGCAGGAACCGGCCCGTGTGAGATTCTTCATTCGCCGCGATGTCTTCCGGCGTGCCGCGGGCGACAATGCGGCCGCCGCCTGCTCCCCCTTCCGGCCCAAGATCGATCACCCAGTCCGCCGCTCTGATCACGTCCATGTTGTGCTCGATCACGAGCAGACTGCCTCCGTTACCGATCAGTCTTTGAAACGCCCCGAGCAGCTTCGAGATATCGTCAAAGTGCAGGCCCGTCGTGGGCTCGTCGAAGATGAAGAGCGTCCCCGAGCAGGAAGCCTGCGAAAGGTGCGCGGCAAGCTTGACGCGCTGAGCCTCGCCTCCGGAAAGCGTGGTGGCGGCCTGGCCCAGACGCAGGTAGCCCAGGCCGACGTCGTCCAGCACACGCAACTTCGCGGCCAGGCGCGGCGCTCCCGCAAAGAAGCCGATAGCTTCCCGCACGGTAAGCTGGAGGACTTGATGGATATTCAGGTCGCGGTACCGGACATCCAATACGCTGCTCTTGAAGCGCGTTCCATTGCACTCTTCGCAGATCAGCGCGACGTCCGCCAGGAACTGCATTTCAACGGTCACGACGCCGTCGCCCTGGCACGTCTCGCAGCGCCCGCCCGGTACGTTGAAGGAAAAATGGCCCGCGCCGTAGCCTCGCCGTTCCGCTTCCGGGGTGGAAGCGAACAGGGTCCGGATGATATCGAACGCCTTGATATAGGTCACCGGGTTTGAGCGCGGCGTGCGGCCGATGGGCGATTGGTCGATCATCACCGCCTGCTGTATGCGGCTCGCGCCCTCCATCGAGCGGCAGGTCGCGCGCAGCGAGGCGTCGCTTGTGCGCGCGCCGCCGCCGTTCGCGGCGCCGTTCTCCTCGCTGGCATCCGCCTTGTGCGCCGACTGGAGCGAGCGGTAGATCACGTCGTGTACCAGCGTCGACTTGCCGGAGCCCGAAACGCCCGTCACCACCACCATCATGCCGAGCGGAATCTCCACGTCGACGTTCTTCAGGTTGTGCGCGCGCGCTCCGGCGAACCGGAGTATCTTGTGCTCATTCACCTCGCGCCGCCGCTCGAAGCACGTGGCACTCAGCTCTCCCCGAAGATATTTCCCCGTCAGCGAGTCCGGTTCCTTGCCCAGCAGCCGCTTGTACGATCCCTCGTAGATCACGTTGCCGCCGGATTCGCCAGCGCCCGGCCCCAGGTCGACGATGTGGTCGGCCGACCGCATCACGTCCGCGTCATGCTCCACCACGAGAATCGTATTCCCCAGATCGCGGAGTTCGTGCAGGATGCGGATGAGCCGTCCCGTGTCGCGGCTGTGCAGCCCGATGGATGGCTCGTCGAGCACGTAGCAGGCTCCCACCAGCCGCGACCCGAGGCACGTCGCGAGCTGAATTCGCTGCGCTTCACCACCCGAAAGAGTGGCCGAAAGGCGGTCGAGCGTAAGATATTCAAGGCCCACGTCGTTTAGAAAATGCAGGCGCTGCCGGATTTCGACCAGGATCTTCTCCGCAATGGCGGTCTGTTCGGGGCTCAGCTCAAGCGAGTCGAAAAACGCCAGAGCCTCGGCGATATTCATTCCCGTCACGCCGGCCATCGTCATGCCGCCCACGCGAATGCATAGGGCCTCCTTGCGTAGCCGCGAGCCTTTGCAGTCCAGGCACGGAGCGTAGCCGCGGTACCGGCTCAGAAATACGCGCACGTGCAGCTTGTACTTTTTGGTTTCGAGGAAGTCGAAAAATTCGCGGATGCCGGCGACGGCCACTTCACGCTCGGCCCCCGTCAAATCCGCGAACGGCGTGTCGAGCCGCACTCTGTCCTTTGCGAACTTGTGAAAGCGGGGCAGCCACCCTCGGTACTTCGGCTTGGTCCAAGGATCCACCGCGCCTTCGTTGATGGACAGGCCGCGGTCGGGAATCACCAGATCCATGTCGAAATCGATGATGTTGCCGAAGCCCTGGCAGCGAGGGCAAGCGCCGGCCGGGCTGTTGAAGCTGAACAGGTTGGGCTCGGCGTCGAGGAAATCCAACCCGCAACCCTTGCAGGAGAATTTCTCGCTGAAACGGAGGCGCCGCGGCTCCCCCTCTTTCGCCGCTTCCTCGAAGACGATCTCACCCGTCTCGCGGTAGCAGATTTCAACCGTATCGACGATGCGCGCATGAAGATCCGGTGAAACGGCTACCCGGTCGGCCAGAATGAACACCGGTTTCGCGAAGTCGAGATCGAGCAGCGATTCGGGCGTCGAGAACTCGAAGTTGCGTCCGCCTTGAAACAGCCTGTTGAAGCCTCTGGCGCGCAGGTCCGCAAGATGATCGCGCAGCACGCCCGGTCCGGCTTCCGCCGGATGGTGAATCGGGAAGAGCGCGTACCATCGCGAGCCGGCCGGAAGTGCGAGGAACCGCGCCGCCACTTGATCCACCGTGTCGCGCAGCACCTCCACTAAACAGGCATCGGTCGAACAGTTCGGACAGTAGGTGCGGCCGGCGCGCGCAAATAACAGCCGCAGGAAATCGTAGCACTCCGTGGACGTGGCGACGGTGGAACGGGGGTTCCGCGTCGTATTCTTTTGTCGAATGGCGATCGCCGGCGCGATGCCCAGAATCTCGTCGACCGCGGGCTTCTCCATACGCTCCAGGAACTGCCGCGCGTACGCCGACAAAGATTCCACATACCGCCGCTGGCCCTCCGCGTAGATCGTATCGAAGGCAAGCGACGACTTCCCCGAGCCGGATACGCCCGTGATTACCGTCAGTTGGTTATGGGGGATGGAAAGCGAGACGTTCTTGAGGTTGTGAACCCGCGCCCCGCGCACATGAATGAACTCTTCCACGACTTCCGATGAGCTTTCAGTATACCCCGCGGAAGCCGCCTGAGCCGGGAAAACCAAAACGACCCTCAAAAGACGATATGATGGATTCTGAATGCAGTCCGATCCAAACGGGCGGGGGCTCTTAAATTCGTACGCGCTGGTGGCCTATATCCCCGATCCGCTGGGAAGGTTCCTCGACGACCTGCGCACCGATTTGGTGCCCGGCTGCTCGCCGCACGCGCATGTCACCGTCCTGCCCCCGCGCCTGCTGAGCGCCAAGCCGCGTGCCGCTCGCGAATACCTGCGCCCGCTGCTAGCCGTCTGTTCCCCGTTTGACGTTCACATGGGCGCCGTGGAAGTTTTTCCCGTCAGCGACGTAATATATATTGGCGTCGCGAAAGGCGAGCCCGAATTGCGCGGGATGCATAACCTGCTCAATGGCGGCGTCGTCGAGTTCAAGACGATTTATCCTTTTCATCCGCACATTACGATCGCCCAGGAACTGCCCCCTGGTACCGCCAGCGGACTGGCCGAGCGCGCTCGACGCCAGTGGGCCGCCTTCCCTCACTCGCGCAGCTTCCGCGTCGACCGCGTCTCGTTCGTGCATAATGTAGACGGCTGTAAATGGGTGGATTTAGAAGAATTTCCGCTGAACGGCAAGGCGGCTGCCCGCCGGTGAACAGGACAGGTTAACGAGAATGGACGAACGCGCCTATTTCAACGAGTCCCGCACCACGCGGCCGATGCAGCTCAACTGCCCTCACTGCCGCACCGTGAACAGTTACGACCTGAACTGGCTGCTCCGCAAGAAGAAAGACCGCCTCCCATCCGGAGGCGACGAGCGGGACCGCGCGAAATTCCAAAAAGCCCAGAGCTACATGCTTCTGCTCGACGACAAGACAAGCTGCCGGAACATCCGCTGCCGAAGGCCATTCGAGATCTCCGGCGTCAAGACCATGGCGTTCCTCGGCGAAGAAACAGGTCTGCCGCAAGACGAATAACGCTCCCGCGCCGGTCAGATAAACCGCGCGAACAGGTAGACCACGGGAATCGAAAACAAGCTGCTGTCCACGCGATCGAGCAGACCGCCATGCCCGGGAAGCAAAGCGCCGCTGTCTTTAACGCCCGCGCCCCGCTTGATCGCGGATTCGGCCAAGTCGCCCAGTTGCCCGGCGGCATTTGCGCCGGCCGCCAGCAGCGCGGCTTGCCAAAGCGGGACCTGCGGGAGAAAGCGCGGGAAGTAGAGAAGCGCCACCAGGATCGATGCGGCCACCGACGCGGCCGCTCCTTCCCAGCTCTTCTTGGGACTCACCCTCGGCGCGAGCTTGTGCACGCCGATCGCCCGCCCCACGTAGTACGCCGCCGCATCTCCCGCCCAGTTCAATCCGAGCGCGAACAGAAGCCAGTGCGGGCTTAGGGCGCGAAGCGGAACAGCGAATCGCCAGACGCCGAAAATGTAGACAATCCCAAAGACGAAGATGGCCGCGCTTGGCAGTGCGCCGGCCAGATCCTCGGATCGCATGGCTGCCGTCATGGCCAGGAGACCCGCCATGGTCAGCACCGTAAACTGCGCGCCGGGTAATAGCAATATCGCGAGTCCAGCTCCCAATCCCGCCAGCAGACTCGCCCGATTTCCGCCCGTTATGACCGAAAACTCGCGGTAACAAATCACCGCGATAATGCTCAGAATCGCAAGAAAGCACCATTCCGGCGCCAGGATCACGGTCCACAGAATAATCGGAATCAGGACGAACGCCGTTAGCAGCCGCGTCATCGAATCGATACGCCGGCCGCCGCGATCAGATCCTCGTCCGCAACCGTATCCGGCGCTTCGCTCTCACGAGCCGGCTCCTGGCTCAGCCCTCCGTAACGGCGGTCGCGCTGTTGGTAGGCGACGATGGCTTGCAGCAGATCCGTGCGCGTGAAATCCGGCCACAACGTTTCCGTCACGTAGAACTCGGAATAGGCGATCTGCCAGAGCAGAAAGTTGCTGATGCGCATCTCGCCCGAAGTGCGGATCAGGAGGTCGGGATCGCGGCAGTCGGGCGCATAAAGATGGCGCGAAATAGCGTCTTCGTCGATGCGCAGGGAAGCGAGCCGCCCTTCGGTGCGCGCGCCTTCGAGTATCGCGTTGACGGCGTCGGCGATCTCAGAGCGCCCTCCGTAGTTGATCGCCAGGTAGACGCGAAGGCCGCGGTTCGCAGCCGTTCGGCCGATCACTTCCTGTAGTTCTTCCCGCACGCGCTCCGGAAGTTCTTCAACTCTTCCAATCGCTTGAAGCCGCACTCCGTTGCGCTGAAGCTCAGGCAGCTCCCGCTTAAGGTAGTAGCGCAGCAAACGCCAAAGCGCCTCTACTTCCGCCTTCGGCCTTTTCCAGTTTTCCACCGAGAAGGCGAATAAGGTGAGGCAGTCAATTCCCAGACGGGCGCACGTTTCGACCGTACTGCGCACGGGGCCCACACCGGCCCTGTGACCCGCCACTCGTGGCAACGCGCGCCGCCGCGCCCACCGTCCATTGCCGTCCATGATGATGGCGATGTGGGCGGGGAGCCGGTCCGGATCGATCGAGGTCGCGAGATCCCAATCCCGATCTTCGGGTTTCAGGGAGTCCAAAAGGGCCTTCATGGCGTGATTTTTGATACGGGTATCTCTTTATACTAACACTGCATGTTAACACTGCCGCCGGCCGGCCTCTCACTCGCGCGAACTGCCCGCGGTTCGGGCCGTGATGATCCAGCGAAGTACACCCCGCGGCCGGGGACCGGCGCCGGAAACGTCAATCCGTCCGAGCGAGCCTTTCTTCACATCCACCTGCAGGGTGGGCGCGTCCAGCAAATAGGCGTACACCGCGCTCAGCAGCGGCTCATGCCCTGCAAGGAGCACCTGCCGCGCTTCCTTCTGGATGCGGATCTCCTCCCAAACGGGTTGCGGCGAAGACATTGGCACAAGCGCTTCCGTCTCGAAAAGATCGCCCTTATATTCCAATTCTCCGGCTGCGATTCGTGCTGTCTCGACAGCGCGGACGTACGGGCTCGTCAGGATCGCGTCCGGCCGTACGCCGGCTTCGCGGGCCCGGCGCAGTACGAGCCGGAGCTTGTCCTTGCCCCCTGGAATGAGTTTGCGATCTGCGTCGCGCATCCCCGGCCCGCCCTCTTCGGCGATGCCGTGTCTCAAAATGTAGATCTCCATCTGCTACGAGTATACTGAGAGACTTGCAAGATAGGGCAATGCCGGACAAGGCGGTGAAAGACAAGGCAATGCTAGCCGCCGTGGGCTTGACCTTCGCCGCATGCGTTGCCGTCTTGTTTTCGATCGCGGCCTTCAATATCCTGCTCTTCGCCGCGCTGGCCGCTCTCCTGCTCGCGCTGGCGGAATTGCGCCTGCCGCCCGTCAAGTGGCCTCTCGGCCTGTTCGTCCTCGGTACTTTGCTCGCCGCCGCTTTTTCCGGAAATCCCGCGGCAGCCTGGCCGCAGATCAAGAAATTCGAAGTACTGCTCGTCCTGCTCGCCGTCAGTTCCGCTTTTCGCGGCGCGGTAACCCTGCGGAGGCTCTTTCTCTGTTGGGCCGCGGCGGCGGCGGCCAATAGCCTGTGGAGTCTCGTCCAGTTCGCCGGAAAGTTGACGGCCGCGCGCGGTCCCGGGCAGTCTTTCTATGAGTTCTACCTCCCGGCGCGCACCACCGGATTCATGAGTCACTGGATGACGTTCGGCAGCCAGGGAATGGTCGCGCTGCTCATGTTGCTGGCCCTAATATTCTTCGGACCACGCATGCGCCGGAGCCATCTCTTTCTAACGGTCGCGGCGGCAGTGGCCATTTCGCTGGGACTCGTGCTCGGGCTCACGCGCATTGTGTGGCTCGGCACGGCCCTGGGCTCGCTGTACCTCCTTTGGTTCTGGAAACGTTGGACCGTGATCGCCGCCCCGGCCGCGATTGCGATCGGTCTGCTCGCGGCTCCACCCTTCCTGCGCGAGCGCGCGATTTCCATCTTCCGTCCCAACGAGGCGCTCGACTCGAACACGTTTCGCGTCATCTGCCGCCGCACCGGCTACCGCATCGTCGCCGCGCATCCGTGGCTTGGGATCGGACCGCAAATGGTGAAGTTCCAGTTCAAAGACTACCTGCCGCCGGACCTTTCTCAGCCGCTGCCTCCCGGATTCTACGAGCATCTGCACAACCTCTACCTTCAATACGCGGCTGAACGCGGCATTCCCACCGCGCTCATGCTCGTCTGGCTGCTCGTAAAAGCGCTGTTCGACTTCATCCAAGCCGTGCGCAAGCTTCCGCCCGGGCCTTCAGACCGGCGCTTCATTCTCCACGGCGCGATCGCGGCCGTCATGGCAACCATGACAGTGGGCCTTGCGGAGGTGAACTTGGGAGATAGCGAGGTGCTGGCAATGTTCCTGATTGTGCTCGCGGCGGGCTACCAGGCCGCGGAAGGCGAGGAAACGTGCGCGGCAGAGAAATAATCCTGGCAGGCGGCACGGGCGGACTCGGCTCCGCCGCCCTCGAATTACTCCATGGAGAAGGCGCGTCGTTAGTGGCGAGTTACCGCTCGAATGCCGCGCGCGCGGCCGAATGGACCCATGCGGCGGCCGTCCTCCAGGCGGATATCACGCAGGCGTCCGATCGCGCGCGCCTTCTGGACTCGGCCCCGAGCCTGTACGGGCTGGTTGTGTTCGCGGGCGATCCGGCGCGCGCCTCCCAAACTACGCCAATCGAAGAGACGATGCGCCGCTCGCACGAGGTGAATTATCTGGGTCCCATCCTGTTGGCTCGCGAGGCGGCGGAGCGCATGAAGGCCGCGGGGCAACCCGGCGCGATCGTGCTTGTCTCGACCATGCAGGCGATGGCCTTGTTTCCGGGCTCAACCGCCTACGCCGCGCCGAAAGTCGCGCTGCTCCATGCGGCGCGCATTCTTGCCAAGGAGCTTAGGGCGTCGAACATTCGCATAAACGTGGTGAGCCCCGGCGTGACGGCCGCGGGCATGGCGCGGGAGTCCATCGCGTCCGGCAAGTACGACCGCTTCCTGAACGAAGGCGTCGTGAGCCGCTTCGGACGCGCCGTGGACGTCGCGCGCGCGGTGCGGTTCTTCCTTGAGCCGGACAACTACGTCACCGGCCAGGCGTTGAGCGTGGACGGCGGAATTACGTTGTGACAGCGGCAGCGACTGGAAGCAACGATGCTTCCGAATTGCGAGGTGTTACTTGATTCTCCGGAATGTTAGTGTTACTAGAAGGGACTAGAGTCCTTACCCAAGAGATTGTAATGTAAATGAGTCGAGTTTTCAGGCGACGAGTTTTTCCTCCTCGCAGCAGCGGTCAATCTCAGTCTGGAGACGATCAAAGGCGGCGCGCTTCGGTCGCCCGCGCGCCGGATGGTTTTGGTCATGGTTGGAAGGCCCGTCGAGCATAACTTAAACAAGCCCAAAAATGGTCTTGACTTTGGGTTCCACTTTACCCTTTCATCGAGAGCGATGCACTTGTTGGCTGGATCGCCGTGTCCCGGTTGCAAAGGTCTCTAACCTCATTCGTTCAGTTTGGCGCGTGTGTCTCCAGACCGGTTCTCGGGTCAGAGGCGAAGGAGACGCGCCCTACTTGGACATCAATCTCCTGAAAGAGCCAGGCTTTTGAGGGCCTCCCCTGTGAGCCGGTATTTTCGCCACTCATCCATCGGCAGGGCCCCTAGCTTCTCGTAGAACTGGATGGCCGGCTGGTTCCAATCGAGCACTCCCCACTCCAACCTGCCGAAGCCGCGTTCGCCCGCAATTCTTGCCAGGTGCTTCAGCAGCGCCAACCCGATTCCCTTGCCTCGCAAGTGAGGCTTCACGTACAGGTCTTCCAAATAGAGTCCTGGCTGCGCCAGAAACGTGGAGTAGGTGGCGAAGAACACGGCAAAGCCCGCGCATTCCCCATCCCAATGAGCCAACAGCGCCTCGGCCGCGGGCTTGGCGCCGAAGAACGTCTCGCGCAGCCGTTCTTCGGTCGCCGTGACGAGATGAGCAAGCTTCTCGTACTCCGCCAGTGCCTGAATCAGTTCCAGTATTACAGGGAGGTCCCGTTCAGTCGCTGGGACGATCCGTAGCTTCGACATACTCTTAAGTTTATATGGTGAACCTTTAAGGCAGCGAGCTCGTTCCAGGGAATGAAGCTAGAATTGAGATGACCAAGTGAACATGTTTCGAATCGCACTCGCCAACATCCGGTTCCCGGCGACCCCCGAGGAGTCCGTCAGGTTGGCCGTGCAAGCCATCGCTCATGCGTCGATCGAACGTGCCGGCATCATCTGCTTTCCGGAATGCTTCACCCCAGGCTACCGGGGAATGGGAAGGCCGGCGCCGCCCCCCGACCCTGCGTTCCTCGAACGCGCCTGGTCCGCCATTGCGGCGGCCGCCGCGAAGGCAGCGCTCGCGGTTGTCCTCGGCACCGAGCGCGTCGTCGATAACGCCCTGTTCGCCACTGCGCTGGTCATCAATCGGGACGGAACGATCGCCGGCTTCCAGGACAAAGTCCAAATCGATCCCTCCGAGGAGGGTACCTATTCCCCCGGTTCCGGAAGGCGGGTTTTCCAAACCGGTCCGCTTACATTTGGCATCGCGATATGCCATGAGGGTTGGCGCTATCCGGAAACAGTCCGCTGGGCCGTCCGGCACGGCGCGCACATCGTGTTCCACCCTCATTTCCACGAAGCCGAGCCCGGCGTTTACCGGCCATCGAGCTTCGCCGATCCTGCGAATTCGTTCCACGAGAAAGCAGCCTTATGCCGCGCCGCCGAGAATACCTGCTATTTCGCGACGGTAAACTTTGCAAGCGCTGGGTCGCCGACCACTTCGGCTGTGGTGCGGCCCGACGGGACTCTGCTCAGCTACCAGCCATACGGTAAACAAGGGCTGCTCATCGCGGACATCGACATTACTACGGCCACGGGCCTCCTCGCGGCGCGCTGCAAATCCGTCTAGAACGTCCACGGGCCTCGCCTTCGGTTCAACTCAGCTGATAAGCGCCTCGAAGGAATTCCCTGTGGGATAATGTTCAGACTTCCGCCGCTTGTTCAGCGCCGATCGGGCCGTGAACCGGAAGCCGGAAGACTGGAGTTAACGATGGCCATGACCAACTTCAATTCCGTCGACGAGTACATCGCCGCGCAGCCCGAGGCCGTGCAGGGTGTACTCAATCGCGTACGGAGCGCTATCCGCAAGGCCGTGCCCACAGCCGAGGAAGGGATGTCGTACAAAGTCCCCACGTACAAACTGCACGGTGGTCCTGTGCTATATTTCGCCGGGTGGAAGCAGCACTACTCGCTCTACCCCTCCACCGCTCGCCTCGCCGAGGCGTTTAAGGACGACCTTGCTCCGTACGAGGTCGAGAAGGGTACGATCCGCTTTCCGCTCTCCGAGCCCGTCCCCGTGAAGTTGATCGAACGCATCGCGAAGTTCCGCGCGAAGGAAGTGGCCGGGATCGAGAAGGCGAAGGCGGCCGCGCCGAAGAAGCGCTAGCAGCCCGTGGTAGAAGTGGCAGGAAAAGAACACGGAAACATGTTACCTCTTGAATGTTTCAGGCGTCATAGAGGGTATGGCGATGGGCAAGCGGAAAGCGAAGCAGGTGGTGCTGTTTTTCAGCACGCAAGAGATCCCCAAG
>CAMDED010000164.1 GCA_945893365.1 Candidatus Sulfopaludibacter sp. SbA3
TTCCGCAATCGTGGCGGGCTTCCCTTCCGCATTGTTTCTGACGCTGACGGGTATTACGCTGCTGTTCGCTCAATCGTCAGTCAACGGAACGCTCGACCAGGTCGCGCGGCGCTCGGTGCGGCTGGCTTTCGGGAACCGGGGTGTGGTTCCGATCGTGTTCTTTTTTCTCGCGGTGGCGCTTGGGGCAAGCGGCGCGGGAGGAATCGCCGCGGCGGCTCTGCTCGCGCCGGTAGCGATGTCCGTCGCCGAGGAGATGCGGATCAGCTCATTCCTGATGGCGATCATGCTCGCAAACGGCGCGAACGCGGGCACGTTTTCGCCCATTGCGCCGACCGGACTGATCGCGCGCGATCTCATGGCGCGGATCGGGTTGCAGGGAATGGAGTGGCCGAATTTCTTCAATACGCTTGCGGCGCAGAGTTTCGTCGCGTTCGGAGGATATCTGTTGTTCGGCGGGTGGAAGTTGTTCCGGGGAGGCTCCGCCGGCCGGATTTCCGGCGGCGCAATCGAACCGTTCAACGGCCCGCAGACGCTCACGCTGGGGGTGATCGGCACGCTGATTCTCTCGGTGGTCCTCTTCCGCATCGACGTCGGCTTGGGCGCGTTTGTGGGCGCGGCTGTGCTTTCATTGCTGGGGGCGGCGGACGAGGAAGCGGCAGTGAAATCGATGCCGTGGAATATCATTTTGATGGTGTGCGGCGTTACGGTGCTGATCGACGTCTTGGGCAAGACTGGCGGGATGGAATTGTTTACGAGGATGCTGGCGGAGGTCTCAAGTCCCCGCTACATCGCGGGTGTGATGGCGCTCGTGACGGGCGTCATCTCGGTGTACAGCAGTTCGTCGGGAGTGGTGCTGCCCATGTTTCTTCCTACGGTGCCGGGGCTGATCGCGAAACTTGGCGGCGGCAGCGCCTTGATGATCGCTTACTCGATCAACGTCGGCGCGCATCTGGTGGACGTATCGCCGCTCTCGACGGTCGGCGCTCTGTGCATCGCCGGCGCTTCCGTGCGCGGGAACCGCCCGCTCCTGTTTCGGAAATTGATGGCGTGGGGATGGTCGATGGCAGTCGTTGGGGCGGTGGTGTGTCAGGTGTTTTTCGGCTTCCGGTAGAGTCCGCTCTCCCGGCCGCGTCCGTCACTACGCGCGCATGATCCTGAAGCACTTCGAGGACGCCGCTGGCATGGCCCGGCAACAAACCGGGATACCCGTTCGCCGCCGGTATCCGAGCGCCGGTGACCTGCCCCCGAACCAACAACCTGCGTGGAGCGCGAGTCAAGCTGGAAAAAAAGGTTATCCTACCCTGATGAACGGACAGCCACGACGACGTGCGGCCGCGCTTCTTGAGGTGCTGGGAATATACCTCGCCGGCCGGCTTGTGACGGAGCAGTTAAGCCGGCTGCTCGGCATCCCGCTCGACAATCCGCTGACCGAATTTAGCGTGGGGATCACGGATGCCGAACTGATCGCGTCATCGCGCCGAATGTTCGTGTTGCTGATGCTGCAGTACTCGGGCTGGTTTCTGCTCATCGTCCCGATCAACTGGTGGCATCGGCGGCGGGGCCCTGCGGCCTACGGTCTGACCCGCGCCGGTTACTCCTGGACCGCTCTGCTCCTCGCCGGCCTCGCGACCGCCGCGCTTGCCGAGTGGCCGGTCCTGAGCGTCAATGTGGCCGACTCCATCTATAAACCTGAAGCCCGAAGTTGAAACCGAGCATTGTTGCCTATCCATTGTGTTTCTAGTCACTTGCATTGTCGAAAGCCAGCTTAGCCGAAGTTGCTTTTCGGGTTGAAAACGCAGGTACCCGTGGCGCAACTTCGGGATTCAGGATAAACTCGGCGAAACCGTGCCTTGGCGGCAGGGGCTCTTCGACACCTCGTGGCGGCGGTGGGAATTCTGGCTCTTTTCCGGGGTCATGAGCTGGGCCCTCATTCCGCTCGTCGAGGAGCTCTTCTTTCGCGGATACTGCCAGCGGCGGCTGGCCGAGGATTGGGGCAACGGGCCCGCAATCGCCGGAACCGCCTGCCTGTTCACTTTCGCGCACAGCCAGTACCTGATCCCAAACGTGTACAGCGTGAGCATGGCCGCGAGCCTGCTCGCGATCGCGATCGGGCTTGGCGTGGTGTTCGCCTGGACGCGATCGCTGATTCCGTCCATCGTTGCCCACGTCATCATCAACTTTCCGCTGATTCCGGTCTTGCAGGCCGTGATGCTGGCGGCGTTCGTGATCGGCGCGGCCGTTGTGTGGCGGCGCGGAGCATACGTCGTCAAGCAAGTCTTCTCGGGAGCCAGCGTGGTCTGGTGCGTTGTTCTCGCCTTGGTGGGAATGGCGTACGCGATTGCATCGGAACGCGTGGACGGCTTGGTCTTCGTCGCGGCGGGGATGGTAGCGCTGGCCGTGGGACTCGAGGTGATGGATCGGCGCCGGGACCGGGTTGCCGAGCCGGCTTCGACATCGGCCTGAGCGCTGGAGTCTACTCGATGGAACCGGTCTTCAAGGTCTCTGCGATTTGAACGCGCAGTGCAGGCGCTTGGTCGACAGCGGTGTGCCAGACAAGCGGCCAACAGATGCCGAAGTACTCGTGGACAAGAATGTTTCGCAGCCCCACGATATCCCGCCACGGCACTGAGTTGTGACCGCCGTGATTTGCGGCGCGAGCCGTGCGACAGCCTCGCCGACAACCGTCAGCCTTTGGGCGACGGCCTCATAAGAGACCAAGCTTGCACATTCCGGAAACCTGGCAAGGATAGATTAACAGGGCGCGGTTTCGCCGATCCTCGCCCACACGTTTTCTCCCGCCACGGCAGCCCGCCAGCGTGGAGGATCTTGCGAGCGGAACGAAGATTTTACGCTCGAATCGGCGGAACGAAGGAGACCGCCTGCCGTCGATTCCGGGCGCGAACGCTGGAACGCGCTGCAACGAAGCCGTTGACGCCCAGCAAGCTCTTGTCCCACATGCGCAGCATCCCGCGGAGGCTACCGGCCGGTGTAGCCGCCGTCGACCATGAGGTGCGCGGCGGTGATGAAGCTGGCTTCATCGGAGGCCAGGAACAAGGCGGCGTTTGCAACCTCGCGCACTTCGCCAAGACGATTCAGCATGTGCAACGGCGCTACCCTGTCGCGCCATTGTTCAAAGGTCAACCCCATGCGCTCAATCTCGCGGAAAGATGCACTGGTCAGAATGCAACCCGGGCACACGCTGTTGACTCGAATATTGAAGGCAGCGAGGTCGAGCGCCATGCATTTGGTCATGGTCAACACCGCGCCTTTACTTGCGTTGTAGGTGGCGAACTCCGGTTGCGCGATCACGCCGCTCATGGATGCGATGTTGACGATCGCCCCGCCGTTCACTTTCAAATAGGGTATCGCGTGCTTTGAAACCAGGGCCGTCCCGATCACATTGACGCCAAGAACTCTCTGCCAGTCGGGGAGCTCCGCCGCTTCGACGGACTTCTGCGTAAAATCCGCGGCGTTATTGACCAGAATGTCGATGCCGCCAAAGCGGTCGAAGGCGGCGGCGGAAATCGCGCGCGCGCCGTCTTCGGTGGAAATATCCGCGACGGAGACGCAGGCCTCACCGCCGAACTTGCTCACTTTCTCAAGGGTCGCGAGGCAACCCGCCTCCCTCAGATCGTTCAGCACAAGCCGGGCCCCTTCTTCGGCGAAACGCACGGCGATGCCCTCTCCGATGCCTGCGCCGGCGCCGGTCACGACGGCTATCTTGTCTTTCAAACGCATAATGCCGGGATGGGCGTGGCGTCGGGGCGGCCTGGCATCAGGATTGGAGCGCGAGCGCGCGGGGTCCAAGCTCGCGGTCCGTGATCACCTTGTCGATCATCCCGTATTCCACCGCCTGTTCCGGCCCCATGATGTAGTCGCGATCCACATCGCGGGAGACTCTTTCGATGGTCTGGCCAGTGGATTCGGACAATATCTGATTCAATTTTTCGCGCATTCGCAGGATTTCCCGAGCGTAGATATCGATATCGGTAGCCTGACCCGCAAGTCCGTGCATGGAAGGCTGGTGAATCATGATGCGCGAATGGGGGAGGCTGAATCGCTTGCCCTTGGTCCCCGCGGCGAGCAGCACGGCGGCCATGGACGCAGCCTGTCCGACGCAGATCGTCACGATATCGGGTTTCACGAAGCGCATGGTATCGAGAATCGCCAGACCGGCGGTAATCGAGCCGCCCGGCGAGTTGACGTAAATCGAAATATCGCGCTCGGGATCTTCGGATTCGAGAAAGAGCAACTGCGCGATCGAGAGATTCGCTATCGTATCGTCGATAGGAGTCCCCAGGAAGATAATATTCTCCTTAAGCAGCCTGGAGTAGATGTCATAAGCGCGTTCGCCGCGCGAGGTCTGCTCCACAACCATGGGCACGAGCATGGACTTGATCTCCATTCGATATTTATCCTTTACGATTCGCGGCGGGACGGCCGGTGCGGCGGGTTTTTGCGGCTTTCTCCAACGATTCCCGTTTCCGATCGAGGGCCGCCGCCACCTCCGCGATCGTGGTGCGCCCCAGATACTCCATAATACGCGAACGGACGGCCTTCCAGCTATCGTGCATTCCGCATGGAGTCCGATCGGTGCATTCTCCGAGACCGGCCGCGCACCGCCCGTAGCAGTCCGGACCGTCGACCGCCTCTACAACATCGAGGAGGGACAACGCCTTAGTCTCGCGGCCGCGGATCAAAGCGAAGCCGCCGTTGGGCCCCTTGTTTGAGCGAAGCAACTGGCGCCGCGCCAGATCCTGGAGGATCTTGGCGAGAAAATGGGCGGGTATCTCTTCCTTTTCGGCAATTCTCCTCGCCATTACGTAAGTGTTGGGAGGCGCCTGCGACAGGTGCACGAAGGCGCGTATGGCATATTCGGCGGTCCGCGAATAGAGCATGCGCTTTCATCGTAGTCCGCCGCGGGAATATGCCGCAAGCAGCCGGGATACCTTCGGCCTTTCAAGGTCCCTTCCGGCGTCCCGATGGAGAACGGCTCGCGGCCCGCGCCCCGAATCGGGATGATGCCGGACGGAGGAACCGCTGTGCCCGCCTTAAAGAGCCCGGGCCTTCAGCCGGATTCCCCGCGGTCCGTCACAAGGGCACCGAATTGTCTCGAACGAATGCGTCAAGGGGATCGTCGTCCGGCCCGATGTAGTGGAATAGCTCGGCGTACTGCAGTCCGTGGGCCTTGCCGCGCGTCCGATCGCGCGCGAGAGCGAAGTGTTTCGTGTATTGACGATTCGCCGTCGCGTCGTCGCCGCCAAGCAATGGGAGCCGCTTGCCTTCCCGGGCGAGTTTCCGGCGAAGAGCGGCCCCTGAATTTCCCGCCGGCCCCTGAGTCACGTTCGCCAGATTGGCGTGTACTTTGGCATCGATATGACCACCGATGTCGACCGCCCGGTTGACCAACTGCGGACCGCGCGAGAAGTAGTACTTTTCTCCGATCGACTGTGTCTTCAGGCCGGCGCGAAAATGCTCGGGGTAGTCCCACGACGATGCGGCGGGGGTGTAGGACGACTCGACCGCGCGGGCAGTGATGTAGTGGTCGGGGTTCCGCTCATAGAGAGCGGACGGGTCATAGACGAGTACCGTGTCGACCTTCAGCAGGCGAAAAAGGAAGACCAGGCGGGACCGGATCTCGACCAGCGGCCAGGCGTCCATGTTGTGATTCGGATAGTTAAGGAAGAGGGCTTCCTTCAAGCCGAGCCGCCGCGCGACTTCCATGGTATCCCGCTCGTTTTTGAGCACGATGTCTCCGATGGAGCTTCCTGTCCCAGCCATCGAGTCGTTCGACACCGTAATCAAATAGCCGGTGTAGCCTTCGTCGATCAGCTTCAGAACGGTCCCGCCGGCGTAGATCGGAATGTCGTCGCAATGGGGCTGGATCGCGGCCAGCACTTTCCCTTGATGCGGCTTGCCGGATCGCTTGCCTTCGATAGTCACTTTGGACTGGTAAGAAAGGCCACCGCCGCCGCCGGCTTCGTACTCGCGATCGAAGACCGGGTCCTGAGTCTGGCTCTGGGCCTGAGCCAGAGCGGGCGCCAGGGGAGTGGTTAAGAAATTTCGTCTGCGCATGAGTACGACATTGTATCGCGCGATTGACGAGGATAGCCAGGGCCGTTATCGCCAAGGCAAGACGGTCGCCGAGGTGCCTTTCGACGCCAGCGCCTGTGCCCAAAGCCGCGTGGGAAGTCGCCGAGTCGCGGAGGTTTCAGGAAATCAGTCGCGAGCTCATCGAAGTGAGGTCTGCCGGCTATGGCCATTGGAAGACGCTTCGATATCAACGCTGGAAAAAAGACGGCGGCCGCGATCCGAAAGGAAATCGCGCCCGAAGGAGACCGAATGCCGGGAGTAATCTTCAAGTGTTGCCGCAAGACGGGATTGTCGATCCGGAAGCCGTCAAGGCGGCACGCTCCGCCATGCATCAGGCCGGTCCGGCAGCCTTGACTGAACCGCCGCGACACTTGGTGGGCCCTGTAGGATTTGAACCTACGACCAACGGATTATGAGTCCGCGGCTCTAACCGCTGAGCTAAGGGCCCTGGGAGGGGCGATGCTCCTCACACTGTACCGAATCGGAGGCGGTCCTGTACACCGGCGGAGGCCGCGCTGTAGATGCCCCATAATAATGTCCTCCCCTTAACTACAACGAAACTCCGTCACCCCATTTCAAAATGGAAGGGTGATCGAATTGACGGCAAACGAACTGAAACGGGCAAAAGGTAGTGGAAAACGCGGTGACGGGAAGAATCGGCGTGAGGGAGGCAGCGGGACTCCTGAACCTGAGCACGCGGCAGGTGAAGAGGCTGAAGAAGCGCTTCGGAGCGGAATGCGTGGAATGGGTGAAGCACGGCAACAAGGGGCAGCCGAAACCATGGGCGTTGGCGGAAGCGATAAGGAAGAAGATCGTGGAGTCGGCGCGATCTTCGTTCTTGGTTCCAGCTACGCCGGCTTAGGGAACATTGGACGCGGTATACTGCCGTTGCAGCCATGCAACGACTACTATCGCCACTTCTTGCCGCGGCCGTTCTCAGCGCCCAAACCGCCGACCGCCCGGTGCGCTCCGTTACAGACCCGGGCACGGTCACCACTCGCCAAACCATCGCGCCCGCCGGCGTGCCTGCCGTCTTCCAGGGAAAAGTTTACGGTGTAAGCTTCGGTTCGGGTGCATCCAGCCTCTGGGTGCTCGGAGCCACCCATGTATACCATCTCGACTGGCGCGAGAACCGCGCGATCGATAGCGTACTTCATGGCGGAGCCCCAGGCCTGCTCGGGATCGCCTTCGCTCAAGTTCCACTCGTGACCGCCGTTCCGCGCGGAGGTAAGGCCGCGTTGCTTCAGTTCGCCGATGGCGCGCTGAAGCCCGTCGTTTCAGGTCTGGGAGCGAACAACGCGGGTGGCGTTGCCGCGGGCGGGGGAATAGCTCTGGTTCCTCTCATCTTCGAGAACAAGGCGGCCGTAGTCGACGTGGCGAAGGGCCGATTGTTAGGGATGGTTGAGACGGGTATCGCGCCGTTCGCCGCCGCCGTGAATCAGACAGGGACCGTCGGATATGTTTCGAACTGGGGTGGAAGACGTCCCCGGCCGAAGGACCTGACCGCGCCCGCCGGCATTGGAAAGGATGCGGATCAGGTGGTGGTCGACGCGCAGGGAATCGCGTCCACGGGCTCGGTGACGCGCATCGATCTCAAGACGCTGCGCGCCACCCACACCATCGCCGCCGGACTTCACCCGAACGGGCTTGCGTGGGACGAAACCCGCAATCGCCTCTACACCGCCAACAACAATCAGGACTCGGTCACGGTGATCGACACCCAGTCGAACGCCGTGGTGCGGACCATCGGGATCCAGCCGTTTCAGCGTGAAGCGACCGGTATCGCGCCCACGGCAGTCGCAGTCTCGAAGGACGGCACGCGGCTCTTCGTCGCTTGCGGAGGCATCAATGCGGTTGCGGTTCTGGACCCGGCGCGCGGAAGCGTGGATGGGTTGATCCCTACCGGCTGGTATCCCAATGCGATCGCCGTCAGCCCCGACGGCAAACACCTGGCGGTCGGCTCCCTGCTCGGCGCGGGTTCCGGATGGCGGGATGAGCCCAAGAAGCGTTTTGTTCACTCCTACCGAGGTTCCGTAAACGTCGTCGAAATCCCCAGCCCGGCGCAATTGGCAAGCTACACCACCGCCGTTTCCGAAAACAATCACCTGCCTCTCGCGGGAATACCGGCGCCGCCGGTTGCGCCCGCGAGCGCCCCTCTCGCCGTCCCGGTTCGGGCGGGCGACCCCTCTCTGATCGAACACGTAGTCTACATCGTCAAGGAAAACCGCACCTACGATCAGCTATTCGGCGACATTGCCAAAGGAAACGGCGAACCGGACTTCGTCCTTTTCGGCGAAAGCGTGACGCCAAACCAACGCAAGCTCGCGCGCGACTTCGTGCTCCTCGACAACTTCTACGCCACCGGCGGCAACTCGGCCGACGGGCATCAATGGCTCACGCAAGCGAACGAAGTCGCCTACACCCTCTGGCCCGGCTATCAGGGCCGCAGCTATCCCTTCGACGGCAGCGATCCTATCGGTATCGCGAGGGGCGGCACCATCTGGGATGCCGCGCTGAAACTCGGAAAGACGGTGCGCATCTACGGCGAATACGCCGGCCGCCTTTCCATGCCGATGGCCAAACGCCCCGGTTTTCTCAGCCGCTGGCGAGACGGGGAGGATTTCTCCGCCGACTTCAACACGACGGCTCCCATCGCCTCCATGAACAAGCACCTAGCTCGGAATTTCCCCGCCTATTCGACGGCCGTTCCGGACGTTGTCCGCGCGCAGATCTTCCTTAAGGATCTCAAGCGCTGGGACGCCGAGGGCAAGATGCCGAACATGACGGTCGTGCAGCTGCCCTCCGATCACACCAACGGAGCGTCGCCCGGCGTATCGTCCGCGAAGGCGATGGTCGCCGACAACGACCTTGCCGTAGGGCTCATCGTGGAAGCTCTGACAAAATCGAAGTTCTGGCCGAAGATGGCGATCTATATAGTGGAGGACGACGCCCAGAATGGCGTCGATCACGTCGATGGGCACCGCACGATCGCGCTTGCGGTCAGCCCCTACATCAAGCGCGGCCACGTCGATTCCACTTTCTATTCGCACCAGAGCATGCTGAAGACGATGGAGCTTCAGCTGGGCCTGCCGACCCTGTCTCTGTTCGACCTGATCGCGCACGACATGCGCGCCAGTTTCTCCGCGACGCGGGATACGACTCCTTTCTCGCATGTGACGCCGGAACAGGATTTGTTCGAACTGAATCCGCGGGCCGCCGTCCTGCGCGGCCCCGCGAGACAAGCCGCCCTCGCCTCGGCCAGAATGCGCTGGGACGTGCCGGACGCCGTTCCCTCCAACGCCCTAAACAGAATTCTGTGGCATACCGTCAAAGGCTGGGGCGCGCCTTACCCGGGCAGCAGGAACGCGGTTTTCTCGCCCTACTCGCTCGACCTCGACGACGACGAGCGTTGAACGCCCGTCTTTGCTTCCGCTGCAACTCTATCGGCGCCCGCCGGCTGTCGGGAATGACTTTCATTCGAGTCGGAAATCAAGATCGACACCGTCGACACTCGACACGTGCACGCTTGGCGCCGGTAGCTCTTCCATAGTCAAGGGGAAAGCGGCCGCCGACGCGGAATACATCTCCACAAACAGGAACGCCGGACACTGTCTGAACACAAAAGCCCTCCTTCGATTTCCATTTCGGCTCCGCGTTCACGGCTGAGGAAATCACAAGCCGTACAATAGATACAATAGAAGCCGATGTCACTCCGCAAGCTCCGCGCCGTTCTGATCACGGCCCCGCTGATCGTTCTGGCGACGGCGATTATGGGTTCGCTCTCGCTCGCCGTGTCGCTGTTCGATTCGAGCGGGCGCGGGCAGCACAAGATCGCCCGCATGTGGTCGAAGATCCTGCTTGCCGTCAGCCGGGTGAAGGTGCGATCAGAGGGCCTGGAAAAGATCGCGCCCGAGGGAAGTTACGTGTTCATTGCGAACCACCGCAGTTACATGGACGTTCCAGTAGTGCTCAGCACCATCTCGGCGCAGTTCCGTTTCATGGCTAACAAGAACCTCTTTTCCATTCCGTTCATCGGATATCACTTGCACCGTGCCGGACACCTTCCGGTGGATAACGCCAATCCGCGCGAATCGCTGCGCAGTATGACGGAAGCGGCGCGCGTGATCCAGAAGAGCGGCATCTCGATTCTGATTTTTCCCGAGGGTGGGCGCACCGAAGGCGAACTGCGCTCGTTCAAGGATGGCGCCGCCTACATCGCAATCAAGGCGGGCGTGCCTGTAGTGCCGGTGGCGCTGATCGGGATGCGGAACATCCTTCCGATGGGGTCCGGGTTCGTTCAGGGCGGCGAAGCGATTCTTCGGGTCGGCGAACCGGTATCCACGATCGATCTCAGTCTGCAGGACCGCACGCGGCTCAGCGGCGAGCTGCGGGACGCCGTGGCCCGCCTGATCGAGTCGACACCCGAACGAGCCGAGCTCACCGCGCACTGATTCGTTCCGGGGCGGCGTGACGCTGCGCCTCTTCCAGGCGCCTGGTTTCCTGCCACGTGAAGTACATCCGGTGAATCACAGTGATGTTCGATAGCACCGCGATCACCCACAACACCGGCGCCATGCGGTTGAACAACGTGCCGATCATGAGCAGCACCATGCGCTCGGGCCGCTCGAGAAATCCGACTTTGCACTTGGGAATCGTGTTCTCGGCGCGTGACCGGGTATAGCTTACCATCACGGAACCGGTCATCACGACCGCTGTCAGGACCACATAAAAATTGCGGTTGATCGAGGCGTAGTAGACCAGCAGGCCCATCAGGAGAATCAGGTCCGAATAGCGGTCGATCACGGAGTCGAAGAAGCCGCCGAAACGCGTGACGCGGCCGGTCGAACGCGCTACAGGGCCATCGGTCAGATCGAAAATCGCGGCCGCCAGCATCACCAGACCCGCGGGGAAGAACTTTCCCCGGCTGAGCAGCACGGCCGAGACACCGTTGATGATCAATCCGATGAACGTGAGTACGTTCGGATGAATTCGCGAGAGAGCCAGGCCGCGCACAATTTTTTGCAGCAGCCAGTTGCACGCCCGGCCGATCGCGCTCGTGTACGTCATAGATCACCCAGCTTCAAAACCCACCAGCTTCCACTCACCCAAGCTTCGATTTTACGACATTCCGGCGGCCACGGGCGCTCGGATCCATTGTGCGTTTGGAGGGCCGTCCGCGTTCGTCTCGAAACGGTTCGCTCGTCATCCCGCCCCCTCCAGCTCCCTTGTCTTCAGGGCCTTTATCTTATCGCGCAACTGGGCCGCGGTTTCAAATTCGAACTTCCGCGCGGCTTCCTTCATCCGCTCTTCGAGCCCGGCGAGAAAGCTCTGGCGCTCGGGACCGCTCAGGACGTCGTAATCCGGATCCTCGCCGGCCGGAACGGTTACGTAGTCGCCCTCGGCGATCGCGATCAGACTCATGTCGATCGGCTTCAGGATCGATTGTGGCGTGATGCCGTGCCGCTCGTTGTAATCGGCCTGCGTGCGGCGGCGGCGCGTCGTTTCCTCGATTGCCCGGCGCATACTGTCGGTGAGGACGTCCGCGTACAGGATCGCCCGGCCCTCCACGTGGCGCGCCGCCCGGCCCATGGTCTGAATCAATGCGCCGGACGACCGCAGGAAGCCCTCTTTATCCGCGTCCAGAATGGCAACCAGAGACACTTCCGGCAAGTCCAGCCCCTCGCGCAGCAGGTTGATGCCGATCAGGGCGTCGAACTCGCCGCGGCGCAGGTCGCGAAGAATTCTCATGCGGTCGAGCGTGCTCACCTCCGAATGCAGATAACGGCACTTCACCCCAACCTCGGAATAGTACTCCGCAAGATCCTCCGACATGCGCTTGGTCAGCGTGGTCACGAGCACCCGCTGATTCGCAGCGGTGCGTTTCCGGATCTCGTTCAGCAGATCGTCCACCTGGCCGCGTATGGGCCGGATTTCCACTTCGGGGTCGAGCAGCCCAGTGGGCCGGATGATCTGCTCCACCACGACGCCCGCCGATTTCGTCAGCTCATACGGCCCTGGAGTAGCCGAAACGTAGAGCACCTGGTCCACGCGGTTTTCAAACTCCTCGAAGGTCAAGGGCCGGTTGTCGAGCGCGCTCGGCAGTCTGAATCCGTGCGCCACCAGATTCTCTTTTCGCGAGCGGTCTCCGTGATACATGCCGTGCAGCTGCGGAACCGTCTGATGGCTTTCGTCGAGAAACAGCAGCGCGTCCTGAGGCAGATAGTCGAGCAGAGTGGGCGGCGCTTCGCCCGGCAGCCGGCCCGAAAAATGGCGCGAGTAATTCTCAATTCCGTGGCAGTAGCCGATCTCCTTCATCATTTCCAGATCGAACATGGTGCGCTGAAAGAGCCGTTGCGCCTCGACGAGCTTACCCATCTTATCGAGTTCCGCTTTCCACGCCGTCAGCTCCGCTTCAATGCTTACCGCCGCGCGGTCCTTCACCTCCTTGGACATCACGTAGTGCGTTTTCGGATAGATCGGGAGCCTCACATAGGTCTGCTTCACCTGGCCGAGCAGGGGGTCGATCTGTGAGAGGCTTTCAATCTCGTCGCCCCAGAGCTCGATGCGAAAGGCATAGTCGTCATAGGTGGGAAAGACTTCGATTGTGTCCCCGCGCACTCGAAAGGCTCCGCGTTTGAAATCCCCGTCGTTACGGTCGTACAGAATGTCCACCAGGCGCGAAACGATCTGGTTGCGAGAGATCTTCTGTCCTTTTTCGAGCATGAGAAGCATGCCGTAGTAGGCTTCCGGGGAGCCCAAGCCGTAGATGCAGCTTACGCTCGCAATGATAATGCAATCCCGCCGCTCGAACAGCGACCGGGTCGCCGAAAGCCGCAGTTTGTCGAGCTCGTCGTTGATGGTGGCTTCCTTCTCGATGTAGACGTCGCTCGATGGGATGTAGGCCTCCGGCTGATAGTAATCGTAGTAGCTGACAAAATACTCGACGGCGTTACGGGGAAAGAAGACCTTGAATTCGTGATAGAGTTGCGCCGCAAGCGTCTTGTTGTGCGCCAGAATCAGCGCCGGACGCTCGAGCGCCTCGATGATTTTTGCCATCGTGAACGTCTTGCCGGATCCTGTCACGCCCAGCAATACCTGATGTTTTTCGCCATCGCGCAGTCCGCGAAGCAGCTCGGCGATGGCGGTTGCCTGGTCGCCCTTCGGAGAATACGGGACGGCGATGCGGAAGCTCATCGCTTCAGTATAGACGCGTCCGTTCTTAGCACCGCCGCCAGCCCCCCCATCCGCCACGCGCCGCCGGCCAAGGGGTGTTTTGGTGTTGGCGCTCCTTCCCGGCGCTCCCGGAATACACGGGGCCGGGCCAACGGGAGGCGCATCCTGACGCTGGGACCGTGCCGGTTTCATCGTCCACTCACAGCGATATTTTCGCCACAAGTCCCGTTCTCTCTTTCAGCGCCCCCGGCGGTCGCGGCTTTCAGCAAGCCGACGCCGCAAGACGGTCACGCGCGGTGCGGGAAAATTCGCCGCCGCCAGCCGGTTTCCGCCACCTTTATCGAGGAAAGGGCTGTTTGGAGGTTCAGCGTTCCCCAGCCAACGTCTTGAGACCTTATACAAGGGACACCAGTGTCGGCGTACTGGGGATGATTGTGGAGATTGTCAATAACTGCGCTGCATACGCTCTCCAGGGGAACCTGCCTGCATATGCCCCAGCGTGTGAGATCCGGCGCACTGTTGATCCCGCTTGATGACGTCCTCTCAGGGACGCGGATCAGTGGGTTCTTTCGGGAAACAGTCCCGGCATCCAGCGCCACGCCAGAGAGGCAGGGAAGGCGAGGCGCAGCGCTGCGCGGGGACTGTCGGAGACGAGCACTTCCTTTTCGAGCAGGGCCGACACGATACGCCTGGCCTGGCGCTCGCCAGAGCCGACGACGCTGGCGGCCTCTCCGCGCGGGAGTTCGCCGCGATAGAGCACCGCTTCGAGAATGCCGCCCGATTTCGCCGGTAGCTCTCCAAGCCGCGTTTCCTCCTCGGCCCAGAGCAGAATGCGTGCGCGCAGGCGGGCGGGCTGGACCAGGCTTTCCATAAAATCCACCTGATCGATGCAAACCTTGAGAAAGAATCGCGTGAATTCCGCGAGCGCCTCTTCGCTCAACGTCCCGCGCCCGTCCAGATCGTTGCCGCGGGGCATGTCGCAATTGGCAAGAAGGGCCTTATACATCTGGGCGTTGCGCGCAAGGCCGCGCGCGACCGACCAGACCGCGCCGGTATCGAGCATGTCGAGCAGCATCGCATGCGACACCAGCCGCGCGACGCGGCCGTTTCCGTCGAGGAAAGGGTGCATCCACAATAGCCGATGGTGCGCGGCGGCGGTGGAGATTATCCCGTCAGCCTTTCCGAGATTGCCGTACACCTGCGCAAAATGCCCAAGGAAGCGGGGCAGGGCCCCCGCACTGACGGCCACGTGGCTTCCGACTCGAACGTCGCGCGTACGCAGCTCGCCGGGCACCACGCGGACTCTTTCCTTGGTTGCCGGATCTTCGACCCATAGCAGATCCTCGGGCACCAATGCACAGAACCGCCGGTGGATTTCGCAAACGCCGTCCGCCGTGATAGCGACGCCAGCCTTAACGCCTCCGCGATCAATCCACTCCTGAACGGCGATGTGCGCCTTAGCCTCAAGTTGCAGGTCGCGCTCATGGGCGTCCTGGCTGTAGTCGTTCTTAAGCGCCCGTTCAATGTCGATGGGATGCGTATCATGGCCTTCGATGAGGTTCGAGTAATAGCAGTTCATCGCCCGGACCAGGGCGGCAAGCGAGCCCAGGAGGCTAGGGGGCAGGCTGCGGCGGAAGCCGGCGGATTTCCGGGTGAGATCGAGCGCGAGGTCGGTAAACGGCCCCCGATGGCGGGAGCTGTCAGCGATTAAAAGCGGTTCCATCAACGAAACGAGTTCGCCACGGTCGTCCGCTATGTTGTCCGTTTTCATGGCCGTCTTATTTATTCTAATAACTATATTTCTATCATTTCTATATGCTATTTGTAAGCTGCCATATAGCCGTATTAATGTCCGCTATATTGTCCCCTAAGCTGCCCCTGCTGGACGGAGGCAGGCGCCGTCCACTTTCACCCGATTGAAGGACCGGTTATTCGATGCAGGGGAAAATCATGCCGAAGGGACGCGCGGGTTGTCCACGCTTATGTGCTAGCGGTTTCGAAGGACCCGCAAGCCCAAAAGGATGGGAAAAGGAAACCGGGCAGGGCAACGGAACCACACTGCAAGAACCGCTACAGCCGGCAAGACTAGGCCTGGATCTCTCCTGAATCCAAAATCCTCGCTAGAAGATTCGATGGCGTGACGTGAAACCCGCGACCAAGTAGTCGCGGCAAAACGCAGCTTGAAGTTGATCCCAATGAAGGCCTAGATGAGCGTTCTCTTGAAATCTATCCAAACGGAACATTTCTATGGCAGAATGGTTTATGCCATTCGTCACGAAGCGACCACCATTAACGCTGTCGGCAGAGGACCGGGAGAAACTGGAGATTCTGCGACGATCGCGTAGCGAAGAA
>CAMDED010000165.1 GCA_945893365.1 Candidatus Sulfopaludibacter sp. SbA3
CTGCCTTGGGGATCTCTTGCGTGCTGAAAAACAGCACCACCTGCTTCGCTTTCCGCTTGCCCATCGCCATACCCTCTATGACGCCTGAAACATTCAAGAGGTAACATGTTTCCGTGTTCTTTTCCTGCCACTTCTACCACGGGCTGCTAAGCAGCCAACAGGTTCGCAAAGACCTTGGCTTGGAGCATTGAACCTGAATTCCGGCTTAGGCATGGTTCTAAGCTTTTCGCCGTCGAATTGGGATCGGGTAGGCGCGACCGGTACTGTCGGAGAAACCCGCATCGGCTCTCACCATCGGCAACGGTCCGCTCTAGTCTCCTGTTTGGCTAATTTCATCTGCCGACCGAAATCGCGTCCCACCGCGCGAGCCGCCTTCAGCGCCTCATCCGAAGGGAAACGCGGAGCGCGGAAGGCGTCCCACGCCAGCACGTACCACTCCGTCGGCGGATCGGGGTGATGCATGCCGCTTCACGGTGGCAAGTTCTTCCATCCGCCACTTTTCACCTCGCGTCGCGCCGCTTCCAGCGCGTCCTCCGGCCGCCGAGCACAAGAAGCCCGTCGCGGTTATTCGGAGTCGATCTAATTGGAGTTTGTGGCACGCTCGGAAACCTGCGCAACCGATTGAAAAGAATTGGTTGCGGGGGTGGGATTTGAACCTACGACCTTTGGGTTATGAGTTCAACACGTGGTCTTGGATGGGCGCCTTTGCTCCGAATGGTCAGCAACATACATCCACTATGTACTGGCTAGTTCTGACTGTTTCTGGGTCGCGCGTTAGCAATTTGTTAGCACTTTTCGCAGCAAGACCGCCACTGCGAGGCTTCGGATTCTGGTGCCCCTGACAGAGAGCGATTGCAACTGTTCACCACTCTGATTTTGCTGGACAAATCGCAACGTATCGGTTAACGCAGGGTGGATGAGTGCGAGATCATAGCGCAAGGAGAGGCGACAGTCCGCCGGCGATGGCTTCGCGAATGGACGCAACAAAGAGCAAGGCAGCGCATGGTCGAGCAACTGGAGCGGGAATGGGAGCGCCTGCGGGAACAAGGTGCGGAGAAAGACCGGCAGATCAGGGAACAGCAGGACCGCATTGGCAAACAGCAGGAGCAGATCGCGGATTTGCAGCGCCAACTGGCGGCACGGAAGAAGAACTCGACCAATTCCTCCAAGCCTCCTTCCTCCGATGGCTTAGCTGGGAAACAGCGCCGCCGCTGTTCGCCGCGCAAGAAGAGTGGGCGGAAACCAGGAGGCCAACCCGGGCACACGGGACACGAACGGCCACGGGTGGAGAACCCGGATCGGATCGAGGAGATCTTGCCGCAACAATGCAAGCGCTGTGGAACCGCATTGCCGCAGGCGGGTGTGGAGCGGCAAACGGCTGGAGATGTGTTTCGCCGCCAGATCGTGGACCTGCCGGAAGTGATCCTTCCGTGGTGACCGAATACCAGTATCCGAAACTGGTGTGCCCGTGCTGCCGGAAGGAGACGCGCGCTGCACTGCGGCCCGAACACGAGATCGGGGAACGGCTGACGGGGGTGATCGGCTATCTGATCGTGGTGCGGAAGATGACACGGCGCGACGTGCACGCCACGCTGCGGGATCTGTTCGGGTTGGAGATCAGTGTAGGCAGCGTGCTGAAGGCCTGGGAGGAAACCTCCGAGGCGGTACAAGTGCCGTACGAGGAACTGGAGCAAGCGCTGCCAGCCGAAACGGTAGTGAATAGCGACGAAACCGGCAGCCGGACCAACGGGGACAAGCGTTGGGTTTGGGTGTTGTGCTCGCCGCGCGGCCGCCATGCGGACTCCTTCGTGGGCTTTCAAGGCGAGCGGCGCGGCGCTACCCGTGCCCAGCAAGCCGACGATTTTGTCGAAATCGGCGGATTCAATCTCTCCCAGCCGCTGCTCACTCAACACATCGTAGAGCGTTTCGCGACTGGCAAGTGGATTGGCGAGGCTGTCGGATTCGCCGTCGCGTACCAACCGCAACTCAACGCGGCGAGATGCTTGCACGTAGACACATTGAAAATCCGCCCAACGCAAATCGGTGGCTGCGACTGCAATAGTCTGGCCTGGATCGATGCGGGTCGGTGCGGTGTAGTTCGGGAGCGATTCCAACTCCGGCGTCAGGCCTCGGTAAGAAGAACTGTCCGGGCTGATCTGTCTTGTTGACGGCGACCAGCGAATAGCCGGCATCCGCGACTCCCAGCCGAAAGCGGTAAGCGATCAGCTCACCGGGGTACGGCGCGGCCTCCTGTGGCCGCTGAACTGTCGCGCCCGCGTGGGCGGCAACTGGCTCGGTGGAGGACTGGCAATGACTTGGCGCCGAGCGAAACAGGCGACAAGCAGCAAGACTGTGTACTTCATTGAAAGTTCTCCGCCGCGCCGCAGAAATGCTGGAGCGCGGTGAAAAGCCGGTAACAGGCCTAACCGACCGAGAAGGACCAAAGAGGAGGGACAAGTCCGTTCCCTTGGAGTAATTCCTAACACGGCTGAGCGCGAACCGAAATGGACGGGCCGCTCCTGGCGCCCCCGCCGCGCTACTTCTTCTCAGCCGGCAGACGCCAATGCTCGTCGAATAGTCCCGCCACGGCTACCTCGGGCGCGTCCACGCCCTCTTTGATTTTCAACACCGCGAAATCCCCAAGCCGCGGCATACTGTAGTCCGACTGATATTCCCGCTCTTCAATGGTCAAACCCGAGTTCAGCACGATGTAGCGTGATGGCTTGAGCGGGTTCGGGTACACCAGAACGGGCAGGTGTTCGGCTGACGGAAAGCTTTCACGCCCCACTCTTACGGTCTCTTTAGACCAGCCCACGGGAAGCTTTCCATTCATCCTCGCGATCCAGCGATTGCTGCCCGGATCTCCGAAGAGTGCGACGTTGTATTTCTTGAAATCCGCCTCCGTGACGTCTTTGTCGTCCTTGATGCGGGGGTGCGCGCGATACCATCGGGCATAGACGCGGTCGAATCGCGCCAGAATCCGCAACGCCTGCTGGTTCGCGGCCTCGTTCCACGGCGTTCCCGTGGGACGCACCAGCAGAAACGGATCCAGGAACGCATCGTCGATCGGCCCCTGCAATCCGTGCGTTTTTCGCAGTCCGGTCTGCTTGCGCGCGACTCTCCACGTCCCGCCGGATTTCTCGAGACGCACTTCGGGTCCCGCCTTCACCCGCAGGTTCCGGCCGTCGATCCCGATGACGGAGGCGCGTTCGGTCTCGCGAAGAGTCAGATGGCTCAGGTTCTTCGTCGTGATCCGATACTCTTTGCGATCCTTGTCGCGCTCCGCATCCACTTCCGAGCGCTCATAGTGTTTCTCAAGCCCGTCGGCCGAGACCCAATAGCAACGGTTGTAACGGGTCGTGTACGTCAGGAAGCGAATGTGGTCCGGCGAAACGCGTCCGCGGTCGCCCCATGTCTTGAGGAACTCATCCACCTGCTCGCGCACCTTGGGGCTTACGCTGTGGCCAGTGTTCTCGGAGATCAGGAAAATGGAGGGCGACCCTTTGGCGCGCAGGAAATTCGGCTCGCCCTCGGACGGAAAGCCTTCCTTCTCAAGCTGGGCGCGAACGCGAAGGGAGGATTCCAACTGGCCTCGCGACTTCTCACCGGGGACGGGCGGCAGACCGGAAACGCCCGTATCGTTGTCTCCGTCATGCGCGGCAATCGGAATGTTGAACGCGTTAAGCGACCATTCGAGGATGTTCTCCCAAATGCGCAGCGTGGCCTGCTGGTAGGGAGGAAAACCAGGCATCTGCCAGCGTCGCGGATAGGTGCCGGCTCCGATGTCCGCTGCGGCGAAGCGGTCCGGATACTGGAGCGCGATGTGCCACGCTCCGGCGCCGCCCAGCGAAAAACCTCGCAGAATGATGCGGTCCGGGTCGATCCTGTAACGGCTCCGAACCTCTTCGATGGCCTCGAACACATCCACTTCACCGGCCCAGTGGTTGGCGTTGTTCCAGCGACCGTACGCATCGAGCGTGATCTGCCCTACGCCGGCGGTACGATAGGTAACGCTGTTGTTGGGGGTCGGGAACCGGGAAATAAAGTTGGCTTCCGAGAGCCGCTGATCCCGCCCATGCAGCCAAACATAGAGCCGGGCTGGCTTTGAACCATCATAGGAATCGGGCACGGTAAGGCCGTAAGGCTGCACGGATCCGTCAAGCGGCGAGTAATAGCCGTGGATCTTGCGGCCCTTTTGGGCAACCCATGGCGACTCGCCTTTTTGCAGCAACCGCGCGCGATCGAGGCCCTGATCCATCACTTTGAGGGCCTGATCGACGCCCTCCTGGACAAAGAAGGTCTGCGGAAATTCGAGAAGAAAGCGTCCGGCCTTGGAATAGATCTCGACATCGGCGACAAGCTTTTCATCCACGCGGCGGCCCTTGATCTCTCGAATGATCATGTCGAGCTCGCCGGCCTTATCCTCGATCTGCCGCAGTTCTTCGGGCTTCGGCTGAATGGGCGGCGATCCCTGAAATCCGCCGCCTTTCTTTTGGGCGTTGGGCGCGGGCTGCTGCGCGATCAGCTGTGCAAGGCTCTGCGCGAGAACTACCGCGAGAAAAGAGATCCCAACCGGCAGCGCGAAGCGCTTCATTATGATTCGGCTCCTGATGATTCGGCTCCCGACGGCGGCCGCGGGGCTTCGAGCGCCGCCCTAACAGCCCTCGCTTGGAATATACTACACAGTGGAGGTCTGCCTTGGCACTCGACACCACCAGACGACATTTCTTTTTCGGCAGCTTGCTCGCCGGCGCGGTTCCCGCGGGAGGATTCGGCAGTGCGCTTTCACTGCCAAGGTTGGGCTACAAGTCCCCAAACGAAAAGCTTAACATCGCGTCGATCGGCGCGGGCGGCAAGGCTACTAGCGACATCGACGGGTGCGCCGCGGAGAACATCGTCGCCCTTTGCGACGTGGACGCCAAGCAGGCCGCGGCCAAGTTCAAGCAATACGAATCGGTCCCCAAGTACAAGGACTTCCGGAAGATGCTCGACAAGGAGGCCAAGGGGATCGATGCCGTCATCGTGACCATCCCGGATTTCATGCACGCCACGGCCGCCACCTGGTGCATGGAGCGCGGGAAACACGTCTTCGTGCAGAAGCCGCTCACGCGCACCGTCTGGGAGGCCCGCCATCTGATGGACACGGCCAACAAATACAAAGTCGCGACGCAGATGGGCAACCAGGGCTACTCGAACGAAGGCACGCGCCAGGTCGCCGAAATGATCTGGGCGGGTGAAATCGGAAAAGTAACCGAAGTTCATGCGTGGACGGACCGTCCCATCTGGCCGCAAGGTCTGAAAGAAATTCCGGCGCCGGACGCGGTTCCCGACACGTTGGACTGGGACCTCTGGCTTGGCATTGCGGAGTCGCGTCCGTTCACTTCCGGCGGAACGGGCTACCCCACGAGTTGGGGCTCTTTCTACCAGCCGTTCAACTGGCGCGGATTTTACGATTTCGGCTGCGGCGCTCTGGGAGACATGGCCTGTCACATCCTGGGCGCGCCAAACCTGGCCTTGAATCTCGGCGCCCCAACCAGTGTCGAGTGCGTTAAGAAGGAAGGTTCGAGCGATTTCATGTTCCCGCGGAAATCGGTCATTCGCTTCGATTTCCCGGCGCGCGGCTCGATGCCTGCCCTGAAGCTGTTCTGGTACGACGGAATGAAAGAGACGCCGGAGATCGAGGGAGTGCCGAAGGGCGAACTGCTCGGCGATCTGCCCTTCAGGCCGCGCAACCGACAGGAGGGTCGCAGAAGGTCCGCGAACGGCTACATCGGCCGCATGTTCGATTGGGAGGAATTCCAGGCGGTGAAGGCCGATCCCGAATCTCGCAAACCCACTCCCGACGGCAGCCTGTTTATCGGCGAGAAGGGCATGATCACCACCGGGACGTATGGCGAACAGACGCGGCTGCTTCCCGTCGAGAAGATGGCGGACTACAAGTTCCCGCAACCGCTTCTGACGCGGTCGCCCGGGCACTATGCCGACTGGATTCGCGCCTGCAAGGGCGGCGAACCGGCTTGCTCGAATTTCAATGTTGCGTCTCCATTCGTCGAGTGGATGCTCCTCGGCGTAGCGGCTCTCCGCGTCGAAGGCAAGCTCGAATGGGACGCCGCCAAGATGAAGTTTACCAACAATCCGCAGGCGAACAAGTACCTGAAACCCACGTTTCGCAAGGGCTGGAGCGTCGGGTAGGGCGGTCGATGCGGGCAGGCGGTTTTCGCGGGATGGGCCCTTGGGCCGCGAGGCTTTTTGGGGCATGCCGCGTCGGCGTGGTGCGGGAGTGCGCCTCTGCCGGATGGCTTTCGGGAAAATTGAAATGGAACTTCCGGGCGAATGCGTGAGTAGCAAACGCGTCTACGTTTTGATCGCGGCTATTTGCCTGGGTTCCGCATGCTCACGCGATCCCCTCCCCACGCCACGCGCAGAGCTCCGAGCGGTGAAGGCGGCTCCGCAAGTACCCGTCTACTCCGCCGCCAGCATCGCGCCAAGCGGCGCCATGGGACCCGCTCCTCTTGGGCCCGGCAGAGTGGCGTCCATCTACGGCCAAAACCTCGGGCCGGCCGAGCCCTGTCTTGGATCTCCGGACCCGAACCGGCGGGAAACACCCAGTTCGCTCCGGCCTAATCAGACGCCGATCGAGATGCAAGTATTCCCAGTCAAGTTGTGCGATACCGAAGTGCAGGTCGGCGGAGTTGCCGCGGGTTTGCTCTACGTCTCCTCCGTACAGATTAACTTCAAGGTTCCTCAGACAGTCCAAACACAAGGTGAAACCAGCATCCGCGTCCTTTACAAAGGCCAGGCGGGACCCTCCGTATCGATCCCGCTTGCCGCCGATTCTCCGGCGGCCTCGGCGGAACAAATTGCCGAAAGAATGTGGGCGGCTCTCGGACGCGTGGGCTGGCAGCGGCAATACGAGGCGCCGTCCGGCCAGTGCGCGGCCGTTCCCTCTCGCCAGGGATTCCGCGCCGACCTTCAAGCTTACGCTTACTATTGCCCGCAAACAAACGCCGGTGTCATCGCCGAGTCCTTCTACTACCCCGTGGACCACGCCGACCCGAAACTTCTCTTGCTCCGCGCGGACATACGGCCCGAGTACACCTACC
The DNA here is from genome assembly GCA_945893365.1 of Candidatus Sulfopaludibacter sp. SbA3. Taxonomy (GTDB): domain Bacteria; phylum Acidobacteriota; class Terriglobia; order Bryobacterales; family Bryobacteraceae; genus SYKU01. The sequence continues at coordinate 7,104 of CAMDED010000165.1, forward strand.
CTGAGCTGAGCGCCGAAGTCGAACAATTCGTAATGCGCCGCCTCACCCAAGCCTATGGCCCGGGCGGCGCGCCCGATAACCTATATGAGATTGGCGCCAGCCGGCCTGAACCCGGACTGTCGTGGCGCGCCGGAAACCTGACGATCTTCCTCCATCGCAAGCGCAGCCACGCGGCGCCAGCCGGCATCCGTCAGGGCGTGATTCTTATCGCCGTCCGCGAGGAAGCGCTTGAGCAACGCCGGATCGCCCATCGCATTGAGGAGGCGTTCCGATCCGCCGGCGCCCTCTCCCAACCCGTCTTCGAGCGGGAACTTGAGGAGCAACTTCCAGGAGCCTTCTTCCCCGCCGGCAGCCAGTATCCGAACTCCGAGCCGGATCGCGTGAAAGCGGAGCGGCAGACGAGAACCGCGCTCCTGCGGCTGCTGCGCCAATCGACAGGCGAACCCGAGCAACGGGCGGCGGCGCTCGTCGCTGCGGACGCCCTCACCCGCCGCCTGGGGAGCCTCCTGGTTGCTCGCTCCGTAAAGAATGGATCGGAGCATCTCACGGAAGCCGAAGGCGCAGGAAACGTTCGCATCGAACTTTCGTCCCATGGCGTCCGGTTCAACGGGATCGGGCACTATAGCGGGGTTCTCGAGTACGACTACAGCCTGCTCGCTCGCGCCTGGAAGGAATACCCGGAGACCAAATGGGGACAGCGGGCCTTCCTCATGCTCCAACGCCTCGGTTGCTCAACGCCGCGCTTTGGCTGCGATGGCCCGAACTGCTTCCTGTCCGTCATCCAACAGGGAGAGAGCTTCCTCGATCGCTACCCGGGCACTCCGTTTCGCACGGAGCAGACCTACCATCTGGCGCAGGCCAACGAAACGTGGTGGTCTCTCGCACACGCCGCGCCGGGAGACCTTAGCGCGCAAGGCGCGCGCGTCACCAAAGCTTCCGCCGAACGCGCGCGGCAACGCGCGATCGATCTTTACGAAGAGATACTGCGCATCGCGCCCGGCGCCCCTGAGGCGGAGGTTGCGCAACTGGCGTTGCCGCGTCTCAAACTGAAACTCGACACGGGTGAACGCACGTTCTTCTGTTTTTCGTGCTGACGGGCAGGCTGAATCGCGACGAGTCATCCTGAAACGCTCACCCGCACCTCTCCTTTTCCCCAAACGGTCTGACGCCCGACGCCGATCCATCTCGCGGCTTCGAGGTATGGCGCGAACTCGGCCAGATCGCCTTCATACTCCGCTTCACCCAAGAACCCCCCAATCGAGTGAGTCTGATGGGTCCGGGTGCTGGTGCGTTCCGCTTCGTCGCGCCGCCAATCCCAGCGTACTAAGCGCACTCGGGCCGCGCGCTCTCCCTGCGCACGGAAATCGACTTCGAGCGGCCCCTCTCCGTAAAGCGCCCGCAACGTACTCAGGCGATCGCGCAACCGCCCGAACAGGATCGGGAAGTCCGGCCGTGTGGCCAGTTGCCGCCCCCCTTTTAGTTCAGTCGGCGTGAGGAAAGCCACGTTGATCCGGCGGACTGGCGAAGCCTCGGCCGCCCTTAGTTCCAGTTCGATCGGAGGTAGCGGCGCTCGCAATCGGGGCTCCGCGAACAATTGTCCCGCCACGGTCCCGTCCAAATTCAACTGTTCCACCGACCTCAGTTCCGCCAAGCCCCGATGCGGTCCGATACCCTCTTTCGCGAGCGCTTCGAACGCCGCCACGAAGTACGGAAGGCACGGGCTCTTTACGTCAAAGAGATGCACGTCGAAGTGGAAGGATGCGCCGATCCGCATCGTCGAGCGATCGAGGTGCGCCGCGCGGAAGACGAACGGGCGCGGCCAATCCGCCAGTCCACTTGGACCCGCCCCAGCCGGCTCAAACACGCGCGCGTAAGGGCAGGTGGCGTGGACCTCGCAAGCCGCCGCGTCCCTGCAATCGGGCGCGCACGCGATCTTGCGGAAGATACTGCCGAACGCCCCGCGCACAATGTTACCGGACTTGCCCGGGGGAAAGTGAATCGAGCTTCGCGCCGCGAAGTGAAAGCGGAACCGGTAGAATTCAAACACCACGGGAGAGCACTTTCTCGAGCCCGCGCAGGTCGTCGGCTCCGCCCATGACGATCAGATGGTCGCCGGCGGTTACTTCGGCCTCGGCGGGAGGATTGAACACCATGTGCCCGTCCGCCTTGCGGATCGCGAGGACGATCACGCCCAGGTCGCGCCGGATTTGCATGTCGCGCAGCGACTTTCCCGCGAAAGGACTCTTCGCTCCCACCATCACCTGTTCGATGGAAACATTTAGTCCCACACCGGCGCCGGTGGTGAAGTCCAGAAACCGGGCGACGTGCGGTTGGAGCAGAGATTGCGCCAGACGGTGCCCGGCGATAGTGTAAGGAGCGAACACGGTGTCCGCCCCGGCGCGCCGTAGTTTCTCTTCCGCCTCCTCTTCGGCGACGCGCGCGGCAAGATGCAGACCGGCGTTGAGCGTCTTCGCGGAGAGGATCAGGAACAGGTTGTCGGCATCGGTGGAAAGCGCGGCAATCAACCCCTTGGCGCGCGCAACGCCAACTTCGCGAAGGGTGGCGTCATGCGTCGAGTCCGCGGCGACCGCTATGTATCCGCTCCGCATGGCGCGCTCCACTTTGCCGGGGTTGCTGTCGACAACCAAGAAAGCCGCGCCCGCGCGCTGCAATTCGGAGCACGCGCTTCGTCCCACGCGGCCGAAACCGCACACGATGTAATGATTATCCAGTTTTTCGATCATGCGTTTGATCCGGCGTTTTCCATAGAACTCCCCCAGTTCGAATTCGACGATCGTCTGCGTCACCGCGCCGCCCGCCAGAAGCATTGTGACGACGCTTAACAGTATCAGGAAAGAGTTGAAGATCCGGCCCGCCTGACTCAGTTTCGTCAGCTCCGCGTACCCCACGGTGGTCATGGTGATCAACGTCATATAGAAAGCGTCGAAGGGAGGGTACTGCTCCACCAGGATGAAGCCCGCCGTTCCAACGAGGAGCGTGAAAGAGAAAATGGCTGCGACAAGAACCAGGCGGCGGGCGAGTCTGTCCATGAAGAAGGATCTCTATTTTCGCTGGAACGCCGGATTGTACGCCCCGGAAGCGGCGAAACCGCCCAGATCCTCGTGCATCGGCGAGTGACGGGGGTAACTCTCGAAGACATCGCCCGCGCCCAGCATGCGCGGATCTTTCTGGGCGATAAGCGCCGCTTCGAGGTCCGCGCGCAGCTTGCTTTTTACGGCTGCCTGCGCAGGGGCTGCGGCCAGGTTTTTTAGACATCCGGGGTCGCGCCGGATATCGTATAGCTCTTCTTCCGGATGCTTGCCGAAGCCGGCTTCGAACAGAGGCCGGACGGCGAGGTCGTCTCGATGCGCCATCATGAAGGTCTTGGTGGGGCCGTTGTCGATGTCGTAGAACTTGCCCGGATCGCCTGCCGGCCATCGTTCCGGCTTGAAGTTGCGAATGTACAAGTAGTCTTGAGTCCGCAGTCCCCGCGAAGGGTAACCGAGATTGTCCGGCCTTGCGTGTGAATGGCGCTCGCGGCCCGCCTGCACGTACGTCCGGCGCGCGCCTGCCGGCCTGTCTGAAAGCAGTGTGGGAAGGAAACTCCGTCCGGTGACGGCCGCCGGGATGCGGACACCCGCGGCTTCGAGAAATGTGGGGGCGAAATCGATGAACGAAGTGACATCGCCGATAGTGCGCCCGCCTTTGAATTTTCCCGTCCAGCATACGGCGAGCGGCATGTGGATGCCGTACTCGGTCACCTGCGCTTTTGCGTGAGGGAATGACATGCCGTTGTCGGCGGTGACCACCACGAGCGTATTCGACAGTTCGCCCGCGTCATCAAGCGCCTTCAGCATGCGGCCCAGATGGCGGTCGAAGCGCTCGATCTCGTGGTAATAATCGAGCAGGTCCGAGCGCACCTCGGGCGAATCGGGCAGAAATGGAGGTACCTGGACGTCCGGCAACTTCTTACCGGACGCCGCGCCGGACCCAACGTTGTAGGGGCGATGGGGCTCGTGGCCGCCGTACCAGAAGCAGAACGGTTTGCCTTCCGGCCGCCGCTTCAGAAACTCGGCGAAATTCGCCGCGTAGTCGTTGCCGCTAACGGCTTTATCCCCGTCGTCAGCCGTCTTCTCGTCGAATGCCGGGCCGGCCGGATTGTGCTGCCACCCGGATGCCTTGAAGTTGCAGGGGCCGGCGCCTTTGCCGGTGAGGCCCACGAAATATCCAGCCGAGGCCAGCAGGTCCGTGTAGACGGTATACTTCTTTGGAAAAAGACTGGCGTGAGTGCCGGCTTCCTCAAGCTGCCACGGATAGCGGCCGGTGAGGATTGCCGCGCGTGAAGGGGCGCATCCCGGGGATGCCGAGAACGCATTCGAGAAAAGCGCACCCAAGCGGGCTACACGGTCGAAGGCGGGAGTCTTTACCACGCGATCGCCGGCCGCGCTTGTGCTGGTCCACGATTGATCGTCCGCGATGGCGAACAGGATGTTGGGACGCCGGGACTGCGCGACGGCCGCGGCCGCGCTCGCCCCAAGGAACGTTCTTCTGGAAATCATGCGGGTTTCTTCGCCTCTCCTTCCGGCGGCAGCTTCCGTATCGCGGCCCAAGCCACCCTTCCCCGTGCCTTGCCCGCATCGTGAGCTTACCACTTCACAAGCCCCTTGCGGATGTAGCCCCGGCGTCCGCTCGACTCTCGACCTCGACAGGCCGGACGCGGGACTGAGCGTCTGCCACGTTACGAAGGCAACACAGCCCGGAACGGTATTTCAAAAGAATGAAGATTTTTTATAAACCATTTACTATCAACCTTTTACTGCTATGTTGACGCTCTTTCCAGCATTTGCATTCCGCTTCCATATGCGATACTAAGTCTTAGAAAAGGTTAACACTTAGCATGTCCCAGTTGGACGAAGCGATATCCCGCTACCACAAGCTACTTGAGAACGGCCCCTGCAAGGATCTTTCCTGGGTGGAGGCGATGCGCGAGCGCATGCAGGCCGAGAATCTTTCCACGGCCGGCCGGCTGCTCTGTCCGTTTCTCCGCCCTCACTTTCTCTCGAGGCGCCAGTTCGATTCGCTGACCAAGACAGCGGAAACTCTGATCGCCGCGATTGACCGTATGGAGGAGATGGTGCTCGATACGCCAGCCCTTCTCGCGCGAATGGAACTGCTTCCCGCCGAGAAAATGCTAGCCTCGATCAATCCCGGATACCACATTCCGGAGGTCACGGCCCGGCTGGATTCGCATCTCACCAACGGTTCGCTCCACCTTGTGCAGTATAGCGCCGAGTCTCCGACCGGCCTCGCGTGGGCGGAGGGGCTGTCGGATATTTTCTACGATTGCCCTCCGGTCAAGGAGTTTCGCAAACGCTATTCGTTGACGCGGATTGGCGGAAAGAAGCTCCTGCTTGCGGCATTGCTAAGGGCGTTTCGCCAGTTCGCAGGCAAACAGGTCCAGCCGAAGATCGGGATTCTGGAGTTCCGTCCATCTTTCCAATCGTCCGCGCCAAGCGAATACCAGATATTCCGCGATTTCTACCGGGCTTCGGGTTATCAGTCCGAGATCGTCTCTCCGGATCAACTGGAGTTCCGCAACGGTGTGCTGCGCCGGGGTAACTTCGAGATCAACCTGATTCACCGGCGCATCAGCGCCCAGGAATTCCTGATGCGATTCGATCTTTCGCATCCGCTGGTGCAAGCCTACAAAAGCGGCGCCGTGTGCATTGTGAACAGCTTCCGTTCCGAACTGGCCCACAAGAAGGCGATCTTCGGATTGCTGACCGACGAGACGATGACGGCAAAATTCCCGGCCGCGGAGCGGAAAGCCATACACGATCATGTACCGTGGACTCGCTTGGTTTCACCTGTGAAGACCACCTATGGCGGCGAAACCGTGGACCTTCAGGACTTTATCCTGAAGAACAAGGAAAAGCTGGTCTTGAAACCGAACGACGAGTACGGCGGCAAGGGCGCGTTTTTCGGATGGGAGATGGACGACTCCGGATGGGAGCGCGCGCTACGCGAGGCGACGCGGGCTCCCTACGTGGTTCAAGAAAAGGTGGAGCCGGCCAAGGCCGTTTTCCCCTTGTTGACCTACGGCGAGCTGGAATTCCGCGAAATGAGGGTCGATCTGCACCCGCACGCGTATCTCGGCAAGATCACCGGGTGCGCGAGTTGGCTCGCAGCGAGCGGGGCGGGCGGCTTTTCGACCGCGGCCGGCCTCGCGCCGACCTATATTCTTGAGACGAAGTAGCTTGGCAGGACGAAGTCTTCAGACTGTTTCTTGACCGGTTGAGACCTGGGACCGGCGCCCTTGAGATCCGGCCACGGCATTCCCCGGTAACGCCGCTACATTTAAAGGCCTGCGGACGGCGCTTCAGGACCACGTGCCATCTCCCGGCTACACCGTTACCTCGAATCGCGAACACGGAGGTGATCGACCGCCTGGGTGGCCGACGCGGTTGGACGAGGATAGGGCGGTCGCTGGCGTGCTGGGGCGTGAGGAAGATGCACCGGCAGGTGACGGGGAATGTGGGTCACTGGTTGGGGCCGGGGGACCGTTTCAAGAGGTGACCGCGCTAACGGGAGGCGCGGCGGTGTCCGGCGACCGGCCCGGCGCGAAGGTCCGACGGACGGTTTGGGAGACGCTCACGTCGCAGCCGGTGAGCTTTCCTACTCGCGGCTCACGGACGCAGGATCGGAGGCCGCGACGGGCGCCATTCGTTTATGGCATACTATCAGCCAGGATATAGGGAAATGAAAAACTTCCACCTGCCATTGCCAGAGCAGACTTACAGCAAGCTCAGAGCGGAGGCCGAACGGATGCATGTCCCGGCAACGACACTGGCGCGCGAGGCCATTGATTTGTGGCTACGGCACGAGATGCGGAAGGCGAGGCACGAGGCGATCGCGGCCTACGCGGAGGAAGCGGGCGGCGGCGATCTCGACCTTGACCGGGACCTGGAGTCGGCGGGCATTGAGCATCTGGCGAAGACAGGCAAGGCGCCGAAGTGAAGCGGGGCGAGGTCTACTGGGCCGATCTCGTTCCACGATCCGGGTCCGAGCAGACCGGGCGGCGTCCCGTAGTAGTGGTGTCTCATGACGGGTTCAATCAGACGCCCGGCTGGAAGTCCGTGATCGTAGTTCCGCTTTCGACATCCGCTTCACAGGCCAGACGGGGAGCTACGGTGGTCGAGATACCGGGCGGCGCCGCGGGTCTGCCGAAAGTGAGCCTTGCCGTCTGCCACCAGGTGACCACGCTCGACCGGGCAAAGCTCACGAGAAAGATTGGCGTTCTGCCGTCCGAATTCGTTAGAGAGTTGGAGATGGGATTGAAGGCGGCGATGGATTTGGATTGATGGGCGAGGGCTTTCCGGAGAGGAGAGCACACCTCGCGCCGCGGCTACAACGAAGAGTGGAACTACAGTCTCTCGGGTAGTCAAACCGTAACTGTCATTCCGTTCCAGGGGGGCTTAGTGCCTCAAGCTTGAGCAGGAATCCCTCTGAGAAAATCGCGGTCTTCCAATTTTTCGCCTTCACCACTTCAATGGCGGCCAAACCTCGTTCCTCCTCACCCACTCCTCCGGTCTCCCAGAACTTCGCCTTTTCTATGTCGGCACCGTTGAACAGGGTCCGATCATCAAAGGTGGCACCCAGAAAAGGTGGCACCCAGAAAAGTGGCCTCGACCATCGTGGCGGATCTCAGATCCGCCCCAGTCAGCCGGGTTCCAACCAGGGTTGCCGAATGTAGGCCTACGCTCCAGAGATATGCTTGCGATAAGTCTGCGTTGGTCAGGTCCGCCCCGTCAAGTCCTGTCTCCGGCAGGCGTGCGCCAGCGAGATTGACGCCAGCAAGCCGGGAACCTGCCAGTTGGCACCGGCGTAGACTTATGGGCCGGTGAATCCCTTGCCGGATTAGAACATTCAGGGCCGCCTGGATGTCCAATCGCGGCTCACTCGGTACGAAATTTTCCCGGACCCGCGCCGCGTTCAATTCTACATACGCTTGCAATACCTCACCAATAGTGCCCGCATCTCTTTTGGAGTCTCCGGCCAGCCGGCCCAACGCATGGATCGCTCCCAGACGAATCTCCAGACTCGCTTCCTGTTGCCCATTGGCGGTGCGCAAGGCCAGCGAGGCGCGCCTCCCCGATCAGAAGGGGATTGAAACCGCATAGCCTTCGAATTGGAAGATACCAGCAAACCGAGGCGCGCCTCCCCCGATCAGAAGGGGATAGGGGCTTCGAGCGGATCGCGGTTGTTGGCGCCGTTTGCGAGTTGATTCCGGAGCCACTAGATGAGCGTTCTCTTGAAATCTATCCAAACGGAACATTTCTATGGCAGAATGGTTTATGCCATTCGTCACGAAGCGACCACCATTAACGCTGTCGGCAGAGGACCGGGAGAAACTGGAGATTCTGCGACGATCGCGTAGCGAAGAA
>CAMDED010000166.1 GCA_945893365.1 Candidatus Sulfopaludibacter sp. SbA3
AGGCCATGCATGCGCGTCCACGGAAGCCTGTACTCTCCCGAGATCAGGTCTTTATAAAACGGCTGGTGCATGTGCCACAAGAAGCACAAGTAGATCCGAGGCATTCTGAAAAAGTCCTCTTTGTCCTTATCGTCCGAAGACGCTGCGGACAGGCACGGGTGGCTCGTCCTTTCGTATAGCGCGCCAAAGAATGTCGTTCAATTCGTCGTCATCGATCATATCTTCCTGTTTGAAGTTGAGTTTCGCTGAGCGAGCGGACGTGGCGCTCATGGCTGGGTTCCGCCGGTCGAGAGGGATTCGCGGCTTCTCGGCCGCGAACGGGGTGGGATCGGCCACTGACTGGAATGCCGCGGTCATCACGCGGGCGCCCGCGTCGAAGTGCGTCATGGGGCGAAGCTTGAGTATCGTCTCCATGGTGCGCAGCATCGACGTCGTGTTGTACATGGAGCTATCGACGAACTTGCGCTTCGAATACGCCGAGATCGCGAAGGCGGGCGAGCGGTGAGAGTCAACGTGATCCGCGCCGTTCTGGGCGTCGTCCTCCAGCACGAAGATGGCGGTGCTCGTCCAGAACCGGCTGCGGGAGACGCCTTCAACGAGCAAGCCTAGCGCGTAGTCGTTATCCGCCACTGCGGATAGGGGCGCTATTTTTCCCGCCGCCGTACCCGAGGTGTGATCGTTGCCCAGACGCACCAGCAAAAGCGCGGGCATCTCCCCGCTCTTCTCAAAGGAGGCAAGATCGGCAAGAAACACCTTGGCGCGCTCGACGTCCGGATAATCCAGATCGAAGCCGGGATAGTTCGGGTTGGTTACGCGCTGCAGGACGGGATCGCGGGTGCCGCTAATCGCGGGACTGCCCGGCTGCGGATTCGCCACGTTGTTGACGAAGTACCCGTAGTTGCGGATGGTCACGCCCGCCGCGGCCGCGTTGGTCCAGAGGTAGCCGGCGGGCGGCGCGGTGGCGGGCTCTTGCCCCTCGTAATCGTAGAGCTTCCGCCTGCCTGCGTAACTGTTGGGCCAGAGCTTCTGGATATAGTCGTTCGCAATAGCGGCGGTCGACCAATTGTGTCCGTCCGCGCTGACATCGGCGTTGACGTAGAAATTGTCCAGCAGGACGAAATCCCGCGCGAGCTTATGGTGGTTTGGAGTGATCTGTTCGCCGAACAGGACGAGCGACGGATCGCCGTTGCCCTCCTTCACGTCGCCGAACACCTGATCGTAGGTGCGGTTCTCCTTGACGATGTATATGACGTGCTTAATCCCATCCGGCAGGGGTTCCTTGCGATCGAGCTTCGCATCGTTGTAAGGGGAATTCGCCAGGACGGTTTTCGTGTGCGCCGCGATTTGCGCCTCCGTCAAGCCCTCTATCCATGACGCGGAACCGCGCTGAATGCTGCCGACGTACTCGTCGGCGCGAAGTCCCTCATGCAGCGGCGCAGCTCTTTTCAGCGGGTTCGGCCCCTTTGGATTCGGATAGCTGCGCACTCCGCGTCCATTCAGCACCACAAGCCGGCCATCGGTAAGCGCGCGTGCGGCCGTGGGGTACCAGCCCGTGGGAATGAAGCCTAGGACGCGCGTGCGGTCTTCGGACACATCGGCCGCGGCCACGGCGTTTGCGTCGGAACACACCACGTAGAGGCGCTTCAGATCCGGACTGAGCGCGAGCGCCGATGGAGTCATGCCCGCGGGCTGGCGCGGCGTCATGGCGACATTGATCGTCTCCACCACCTTCAACTCCTTCGATTCGGAAACGGCCACGGTGTAGACGTTATTGGTATTCGCGGCGGCTACAAATAGGCGCGCGGCCCAGCCGCTCTCGCCTTCGGCCGGATCGTTCTTTCCCGGGCGCCACACCATGTCGGTGGGATGCGGGCCCAGACGCACGGAGGCCAGCAGCGAGCCGTCCGCCGCGTTGTAGTGGCCGAGGCTGCCGTCAGTCCAACTGGTCACGAAATACGACTTGCCGTCCGGATGGAACAGGATGCGATAGGGCCGCCGACCCGTCTTATGCCGCTCGATCGCCATTCCCGACTGCGGATTGACGACAACCACGGAATCCCGATAAAGATCGGCGGCGTAGAGGAGCCTGCCGTCGGGAGAGAGAGTCACGTCGCCGATGAAGTCGCGCGCCGTTTTCTTCTCGATCGGCACGACCGGGAAGGAGCGGGCGAGCGCGAGCGCGCCATTCGAAAACGTCATTTCATGCACGGAGGCGGCCGACCCGCCGCCTACGTACACCTTGTCGCCCTTGGGCGAAAAACAGAGCCCGAGCCAGGCGTCCGAGAATGGGGCGGTCAATCCGACGCGCCCGAGCTCGCGGGATTCCTTCACGTCGATCACGCTGATGGACGGAGGGTTGTAGCCGCCGTTCAGTACAAGCAGGAAGCGCCCATCGGGGGAGAGAGCCGATGACATCGGCAGGGTGTCGAGCGGCATCTGCGTACCGGCGGGACGTATGCGCCATCCGCTCACGAGCAGCGTGCCGCCCGTTGGAAGCGGGCCGGCCTCCTCCCTCGGAGAGGGTTGGGAAGAAAGGAGCGCCGCAACCAAGGCGAGTGCGATCGGGGGTAAAGGTCTCATTGGCATTCTCACTCGATATATTTCTGCGCGATGGGGAAGCGGCGGCCGATTCCAAACGCTTTCGTGGTGACTTTCAGTCCCGGCGCGGCCTGCTGCCTCTTGTATTCGTTGCGATCGACCTTGCCCACGATGCCGCGCACGAGATCGAGAGGCAGGCCAAGCTCAGCGGCGATTTTCTGAGGAGGCTCGTAGTCCTCGACGCAGGCTTTCAGAATGCGGTCGAGCACGTCGTAGGGCGGAAGCGAGTCGCTGTCCTTCTGATCCGGGCGTAATTCGGCCGAGGGCGGCTTTTCAAACACACTTTCGGGAATCGCGCCTTCGTGCCGCCGGTTCGCCGCGCGGGAAAGCGCGTAGACGAGGGTCTTCGGAATATCGCTGATGACGGCAAGGCCACCGCACATGTCTCCGTAAAGCGTGCAGTAACCGACGGCAATCTCGCTCTTATTCCCCGTGGTAAGCACGAGAGCCGACCACTTGTTTGAGAGCGCCATGAGCGTGAGGCCGCGCAGCCGCGCCTGAATGTTCTCTTCGGTCACGTCGCGAGGCGCGCCCTGAAAGATCGGGTCAAGGGATTCGAGGCACTTTTCGTAGGTTCCTGTAATCGGCGCGACCTCAAAACGAATGCCGAGGTTGTTCGCCATGTCCCGCGCGTCCCGTAGGCTGTGATCCGAAGAGAATGGACCCGGCATGGCGACGCCCGTGACGTTGTCGCGGCCCACGGCGTCGACCGCGATCGCGGCGGTGAGCGAAGAATCGATTCCGCCGCTCAGTCCGATCAGAACGCGATTGAAACCGCACTTGTGAACGTAGTCGCGCGTGCCAAGGGCAAGAGCGTCGTAGACGGCCTCGTTCTCGTCCGGCAGATTCTCCCGCAAGTCGCCCCGGCCGGTGTCAATGCAGGCGATGACCAGATCCTCGCGAAACGACGCTGCGGTTGCGATCGGTCGGCCCGCGCCGTCGAGGGCAAAGCTGCTGCCATCGAACACCAGTTGATCGTTTCCGCCCACCTGATTGACGTAAACGACCGGAATCTTGTGGCGCAAGGCGGCGGCGGCGAACACTTCGCGGCGCAAGGCGCGCTTGCCCATGTGGTAGGGCGAGGCGTTGATGCTGATGAGAATCTCCGCGCCCGCCGCGACCAGTTCTTCCACCGGATCGCGCTGGTAGAGTTGCCTTTCCCAATACTGCTTGTCATTCCAGGCGTCCTCGCAGACGGTGAGCGCGATCTTCCGGCCGGCGTAGTTGAATACGGACTGGCGTTCGCCAGGGACAAAGTAGCGCGCTTCGTCGAAGACGTCGTAGGTCGGGAGCAGCATCTTGTCCTGACGCAGCAGAATCTTGCCCTCGAATAGTACGGCCGCGCTGTTGGTGGCGCGCTTGCCGGTGGTGAAAACGGACCGGCCGGCAAAGCCGCAAACGACGGCGAGCGGCAAGGAAGCGGTCTCCCGCGCCAGGTGGTCGAGCTGCCACGCCGTGCGCTCGAGAAAGCTGGGCTTTTCGAGCAAATCGCGGGGCGGATAGCCGGTGACGGCGAGCTCGGGAAATGCCACGATTTGCGCTCCGCGAGCGGCGGCTTCCCGGGCGGCGCGCACCATTCGTTCGACATTCCCGCCGAGGTCGCCAACCGTGGTGTTGATCTGACCGAGGGCTACTCTCACGATGGCCCCTTCATGCCGGCCCTGCGCCTTCTTCCGCGTCTTCTTCGCGCGGCGGCTTCTTGTGCTTCGGCTTCGCGCGCTCCACTTTCGGCGTGATCGCTCGCCCCGCGGGCACGGTACCAACGCGCTCGCGAGCGAGCTTCCGAACCTCGTTTTTCGCGTCGAAACGGCGCTTCTTAGGCACTTAACCTAACTATAATCGAAAAATGCTCAGTCCCTACGCGGCGAAGCCCTGGCTTGCCCGGTATTCGCCGTTCGTCCCGGCCTCGATGCCATGTGCCACGCGCAGCATGATCGATATCTTCGAGGACACCGCCCGCCGATTCCCGGAATCGCCCGCGCTTCACTATTTTGAAGAAACGATGAGCTTTTCGCGGCTCGACGGCCTCTCGACGCGGTTCGCCTCCCTGCTCGCCAAAAGCGGCATCGGAAAGCACGACCGTGTCGCGGTCCTGACCCAGAATGACCCGGAATTCGTCATTGCGCAATACGGAGCGTGGAAGCGCGGCGCGATCGTCGTGCCCCTGAATCCGATGTTCAAGCGAAAGGAGCTGGAGTATCACTTGAACGACTCGGGCGCGAGGGCTCTCGTCAAAATGGACGAGTTGGAAACTCCCAATGTGGAGCTGACGTTTACCGTGAGTCAGCTCCGCGGCAGCCTCGCGGACGAGCCCATCGCCGCCGGCGCGCGCGAACACGTTGCCCCGGACGACATCGCATATCTGGTCTACACCTCCGGAACCACGGGCCCGCCGAAGGGCGCCATCTGCCTGCATGGCAACATCGCATTCAACGCGGAAGTCTTCCGCACCTGGATGCGGATCGGGCCCGGGGACGGGCTTCTGGGCATGGCGCCGCTTTTCCACATCACCGGAATTGTTGCGCAAATGGCGCTCTCCGCCATCGCCGGCGTGCCCCTTATCCTCTACCACCGCTTCGACGCCGCCGAGACCATGCGCCTGGCCGAACGCTGGCGGCCGACGATGTCGGTCGCGGCCATTACCGCTTACATCGCATTGATGAATCATCCGGACAGCGCCACGCGCGATTTCCGGTCGATGACTAAGTGTTATTCCGGCGGCGCTCCGGTTGCGCCGAGCGTGATTGAGCGATTTCAGGCGCGTCTCGGCACTTACATCCACAACATCTACGGACTGACCGAGAGCAACTCGCCCTCGCATGCCACTCCGCTCGACGGACGTGCGCCGGTCGATCCATCGAGCGGGGCCCTTTCGATTGGCGTGCCGATTCCGGACTGCGAAGCGAAGGTGGTCGATCTCGCGGACTGGGACCGGGAAGTCCCGCCCGGCGAGTTGGGCGAGCTGGCGCTGAAGGGGCCGATGATGTTTCCGGGTTACTGGAACAAGCCTGAGGAGACTGCCCGCGCTCATCACAACGGTTATTTCATGACCGGCGACGTCGCCGTTATGGACGAGCGCGGCTGGTTCTATCTGGTGGACCGGAAGAAGGACATGATCGTCGCATCCGGATTCAAGATTTGGCCGCGCGAAGTGGAGGACGTGCTCTATCAGCATCCCGCCGTGAAGGAAGCCGCCGTCATTGGAGTGCCGGACGAATACCGCGGCGAAACGGTAAAAGCGTTCCTCGCGTTGAGGGAAGAATGGCGCGGCCGTGTCACGCCGGAGGAAATCGTGTCATTCTGCAAGGAGAGGATGGCGGCGTACAAGTATCCGCGCCAGGTGGAATTCCGGGACGAAATCCCGAAAACCGCAACCGGAAAGTTCCTGCGCCGCCGGCTTAAGGAGAAATAGACGATGAGCGATCTTGCCGCCAAACATTGCGTGCCCTGTAAAGGAGGAGTTCCGCCGCTGGCGGGTGCCGAGCTCGCGAAGCTTTCGGCCGAAGTGCCCGCGTGGACTGTCGTCGACGGCCACCACATCACGCGCAAGTTTACGTTTCCCGATTTCAAGCTGGCCTTGGCGTTTGTAAACAAGGTTGGAGAAGTGGCGGAGGCCGAAGGCCATCATCCGGATATTTTGCTCGCGTGGGGCCGCGCGGAAGTGACGACGTATACGCACAAGATCGATGGCTTGACGGAAGGCGATTTTATACTCGCCGCGAAGATTGACACGTTGTACGAGTGACTTGAGTCCGGCGCATTCGGCTCCATAGACGCGAATATGAAGCACACCACGATGATTACAGCAAGCCACTAAATGTGAGGTGGCTGTGCGGAAAACATCATCGCGAATGGCACAAACGAAATATGGCCAAATATTTTTAGGCCTACCGATCCTTGTGAGGCGACGGGGAGGCTACGCCTCCAGAATCCTTGAAGCGGTGCTCGTAGCATGTCATGCTGATTCTCCATTTCGCAACATCGCGGACTTGGTCGTAAAGATTACCTTTGAAGATTTTCCCGAGAGCGCCAGTCAAGAGAAATAACGCCGATTCCCTCAGTACATCCGCGTAGGAGTACCCGACGAAATTACCCGCTGGACCCGCAATCCTGCTGCCCGCATACGTCTGACGGTATGGGTGCTCTGGAATCTCTTGCCCATGCGCGATGATGTTGCGGAAATCGTAAAGATCACCAACCACCTCGGACGCCGCGATGTCTGGCTGGTAGTTTTGGCTTAAAACCGTAGGGAAAATATAGGAATCTTTACCGAAAAAGCCTGCCACTCTCTTGATGAACGGTTCTCGCTGCCCAGCCATGAAAAGCATGTCCAACCCCATCACGAACATGAGCATCGCGAGATTTGAAGTGCCAATCTGCAGTCCTTGTTCCAGCAGGAGTATTGGATTTTGAAGACGGACAATCTTATCCACAAATGCCCTTCGGACACCTGAGTAGACCAGGTCGAAGTCTTCAGCTAATCCCCGTCGTTCGGCCGTTGTGATACGACCGATAAGCGTGCTATTCATGTTTGGGGGGCTGAAAGTCCCGACGTGGTCGTACCCCTCCGGCTTGCGGTGAAATGCCAGATAAATGTTGTCGGAGCCTGATGGATGGATAATCTGGCAGGCATACATGGCCTGATGGACCGTTTCGTAGAGGTCCTGGACATCCGTCAGGTCGGGCTTGGCTTCACGCGACGCGCACAACCAGTACCTCGTTTGATCAAGTTTTTCGCGGTCATGCTCCGCGATGTAGGTTTTTAGAACCGAAAGGTCCCAAAGAATCGGGGATATAGCCTGAACGCTTATCCCGCCTGTGAACGTGCGTGGCTCCGCCGAACTCGAATGTGGTAACGGTGTCGCCACGAGGACCTCTTCCATGTTTGCGACTATACCAATTGTCTAGTGTGACCGTTCCATGTCACAGTGATATACCGCTCGTATTGTTTATACGGGTCTAATACCAGTATCGGCCAGCAATGGTGGCCTCGCATGCCGATGTACACGTGCGACTCTTGCGGCGTCTGCTGATTCCATCTCAGCAGCTACGAGAACTTTTCCTTCAAGCGCCGCAAGTGCGCCACGACAAGCCGTATCTCCTCGAACGTCACGGCGGGCGGAACCGCCTCCTTGATGGGCCTATAGAAATCCGTGCCGAGGCGGGCGGCAGCCTCCTCGATTGCGATGCGCGACTCGGGGCGCACCCAGCGGTCCTCAAGAGGTAGCTCGCCCTTCTGGATCAGGTCGGCGACCAGTCCCACTACCGTCCCAAGCTGGCGGCCGCGGATCACCGCAATCTCTTCAAGCGTCTTCCCTTCAGCCAGCAGACGCCGGGTCTCTTCCGCAGGGGACTGGCGCTGTTCCGATTCCGCCGATGCCCGCGCGCCGTTCCGGTAGGCATCGAGCGCGGCGAAAATCTCTCCGCCGAATTGCTGCGCCTTTCGTTCGCCGATGCCCTCCACGCGCAGCAGTTCAAACAGGCTTGACGGACGCTTTCGGCACAGGTCCTCGAGCGTAGCGTCGCTAAACACCATGAACGCCGGAACGCCGTTTCGATTGGCAACGCCGCGCCGCCATTGGCGAAGGAATTCCACCAGGTCGGAATCGACGGGAGGTCCGGAGCGCAAGGGCGCGGGCGTGGCTGGAGGCGGGGCCGACGATGTAGCCGCCGGGCGCACTATGGGCAGCTGCGGCGCGACCGGCTGCATCGTTTTTCGCGCCTTCTTTCTCGACTTCCGTTCGGGTCCTGCGAATGCGCTCGCGTCGAACCAGGAAGGCGGCTCGGCGCAGATATCGCACATGCCGCAGGTTTCCCATTTCGGCGTCTCGCCGAAATGCAGGCAGATCTCGCGATGGCGGCACCGTTCCGCTTCGGCGAAGTTACGGATCTCCCGGTAGCGGGTCCATGCGCGCTGTCTCTCGGCGTCGTCCTCCAGTTTCTCGATGAAGTAGGCGAGCAACCCGGCGTCCTTGAACTGCCAAAGCAACGCGCAATCGGCGGGAAGGCCATCGCGTCCGGCGCGCCCGGCTTCCTGGTAATACTGCTCGATCGACTTCGGCAGCGAGAGGTGAATGACCGCGCGGACCGCGGCTTTGTTAATGCCAAGTCCGAAGGCGATGGTGCCGACGAGCACGCGTACTTCGTCGGACATCCACAGCTCCTGATTACGCTGGCGCGCGGCCGCGTTCATCTTGCCGTGATACGCGACGGCGGCGATCCTCTTCTCTTCAAGAAAGTCGACCGTCTCCTCGACCGACGCGATGGTGGGCGCGTAGACGATGACGCTGCTGCCGCGATAGCGGCTGAGCGCTTCCGCCAGCAGGCCGCGCTGTTCGCGCTGCGATTCGCAGGCTCGCACGAGATAGCGAAGATTGCGCCGGTGGAAGCTCGCGATATACTTGTGCGGCTCGCGCAGCTTGAGCTGATCGAGAATGTCGTGCCGGACGCGGCGCGTGGCGCTCGCGGTGAAAGCGGCGATGGGCGCATCGGGGAAGGCGTCGCGCAGACAGGCGAGTTGGCGGTATTCCGGACGGAACTCATGGCCCCATTCGGAGATGCAGTGCGCCTCGTCGATCGCGAAGAATCCGACGGGCACGCGGCGCAGCCATTCCACCGTTTGCACCAGGCGCTCGGGCGAAAGATAGAGCAGGCGGTAGGCGCCCCGCGGGGCGTTCCGCATCACTTCGGCGCGCGCGTCGGGCGTCATCGCGCTGTTCAGAACGGCGGCCGGAATGCCCATCTGCGCAAGGGCGGCGGCCTGATCCTGCATCAGGGCGATGAGCGGCGAGATTACGATCGCAGTCTTGCCTGAAACTGCGGCGGGAAGCTGGTAGCATAGCGACTTTCCGCCGCCCGTCGGCATGACCACGCAGACGTCATTGCCTCCGAGGATGCTGTTTACGATGCGCTCCTGTAGAGGGCGGAACTCGCCGTAACCCCAATACCGGCGCAGGGCGTCGTTCAGCGTTTCAGGCGTGACGGCGTCGTTGCTCACGATTGGGCTCAAAATATGGGCGCTCAAGATATAATTGTAGCCGCCATGCGAACCAGACGAGATATATTCCTCGCGGCCGCCGCGGCAACGGCGCTGCCTGTTCTGCCTGTTCTGAACGCCCAGCAGCATCAGCACGCGGCCGAAACGCCTCCCGCCGCCCGCAAGCCCTACACTCCGAAGTTTTTCACCCGGGCGGAATATGCCTTGGTCTCGCAGGTGGCGGAGCGTATTATTCCCCGCACCACAACGCCGGGAGCGATCGACGCGGGCGTGCCGGAATCCATCGACCGCGCTTCGGCGCTCAACCGGGAACTTGGCGCGCGTCTGAAAAAAGGCGTCGCGCAACTGCGGTCGGAGGGCTTTTCCGAAGCGAGTGAAGAGAAGCGGATCGGCATGCTGAAAGGCATCGCCGATAGTCCGTTCTTCAAGACCGTCAAGGACCTGGCCATCGACGCGTACTATACCTCGCGCCAGGGCCTCACGCAGGAGCTCGGCTGGAACGCGAATACGTTTCTTTCGGAGTTCAAGGGCTGTACGCATTCGGAGCATCAGAGTTAGATGCAGATCGGCAAAACGGAAACGGTGCACGACGTCGTGATTGTAGGCAGTGGGGCGTCGGGTGGCATGGCCGCCTGGAACCTGACACGGAAAGGCGTCAACGTGATGATGCTCGACGCGGGAAGGAAATTCGACCGCGCCGGCTTCTGGAGTCACGTGAAACCCTGGGAAGTCGGCCCGCGCCTTGAACGAGGGCAGCGTCCGCCGCAGTTCTACCTGGACACGAAAGAGCAGCCGTACCTGACAGTGAAGGACCAGCCGTTCGACCTGGTGCGCGTCTGGGGGCGCGGCGGCAAGACCAATATCTGGGGCCGCGTCTCGCTACGCTACGGCGATCTGGAGTTCACAAGCGCCGAAAAGGATGGCTGGGAAATCCCCTGGCCCATCCGCTACAAAGATATCGCGCCTTATTACGACAGGGTGGAGCAACTGATCGGCGTCAATGGCGGCGATGACGATCAGGATTCGCTGCCGGGCAGCAAGTATCATCTGCCTCCCCCCGCGCCTCGATGCGGCGAACGCCTGCTGCAGAAGGCGGCGAAGGCCATTGGAATATCGATCGTCAACGGCCGCCGGGCGGTGCTGACCCGCGCCCACAACGGACGCGCCGCGTGCCACTATTGCGGCGCCTGCGGCAAGGGCTGCGACACGGCGGCGTTCTTCAACTCCTCGGATTACCTGATCGAGCCGGCGTTCAAGACTGGAAAGCTGACCGTGGTGGATAACGCGGTTGTGGCGCGCGTGATCGCGGACGGCCGGGGCTTGGCGAGCGGCGTCCAGTATTTCGACCGCAATACGAAAGAGGAACACACCGTGCGGGCTCGCGTCGTGATCGTGGCCGCATCCTGCATCGATTCCACTCGCATTCTGCTCAACTCGAAGTCCAGCCGCTTTCCGAATGGCATCGGTAACTCGTCGGACGTAATCGGACGCTACCTCACGGAGCAGATTCGCTTTCACATCTACGGCTTCATGCCGGAGCTTCGAGGATCGAAGACGCTCAACGACGACGGCATCGGCGGCGAGCATATTTACATGCCGCGCTTCAATCACCGGCTTTTCAAGCGGGACTACCTCCGCGGTTACGGCATCCAGTTCTGGGGTTGCGGCTCGCAGCCGAACGCGAGCTTCGCAAAGCAATTGCCGGGATTCGGCGCGGACTTCAAGGCCGAGGTCAAGAACCGCTATCCGGCGCTGGTAGCGCTGCATCCGTACGGCGAAGTGCTGCCGCGCAAGGAAAACCGCGTGACGGTGGAGGGCACGCCTCTCGATCGCTACGGCGTCCCAGTCGCCCGGATCGAGTACAAGACCGGCGAGAACGAGCGGCTGATGACAAGGGAAATGTACGACACGGCGGAGGCGATTCTGCGCGCCGCGAAGGCGGAAGTTCTGCCCTTCGAACGCGGGCGGCTCGACGTTGCGGGGAGCGCGATTCACGAGCACGGCACGTGCCGGATGGGCGCGGACCCGAAACGCTCGGCGCTGAACGGATTCTGCCAGTCGCACGACGTGAAAAATCTGTACGTGGTGGACGGCGCCGCGTTCACGACCGCGTCCGAAAAGAATCCGACGTTGACGATATTGGCCCTCGCGTGGCGTGCGACGGATCAATTGGCGGAAGAAATGCGGTCGGGACGGGTGTAGGGCATGCCTCTATTTCAAGGGCATTCCGCCGCATTATTCGCCCTATTTTGGCGCGATTCCGGTCATTAAACACTGAAGTGAAGTGGCGTCCTTGACAGCCGGCGCCGGCAGGCAGTATCCTTGACCGTGACGCTGTTATCCTGGCGTCTTATGCACTCATGTGGGTTAATCGGGAAGAGGGGGGTTGATGAAACGATTTCATTTCGCGGTCAGCTTGACTGGTCTTTTGCTTCTGAGCTCCGGGATGGCGCTCGAAGGCGCAATCACCTGCAGTACGTCCGATTATTCGGGCTCCTATGCGTTCTACACGACAGGCGCGCTCCTTCAATTGCCCCCACAGGGCGCTGTATTGCTTGGGCCGTTCGCACAGTCGGGCATTTTCACGTCGGACGGACAGGGAAATGTGATTATCGAATCGAACGCCAGCTATAACGGGCTCGTCCTAACGGGAAACGCGACTTCAACCTACACCATCACGCCCGAATGCGTAGTGACATTTTCTCTCACGCTGCCGTTTCCGCTGTCCGTGCCCTCGACGTTTACAGGGATACTCAGCGGTTCGAACAGGCAGGATACGGTCATGATCACGGACCCGCCCGGTTCGGTGGTGGTAGGGCGGCACGTCAAGCAGGATCAGCGGTTCTGCGGACTCAGCGATTTCAACGGAGCCTACCAGATCGACATTAACGGCACGATTGCCGCGCCTAGAGAGAGGGCCGGGCTCTTCCAGCGGATTGGCCGCCTGGTGTCCGACGGCGCTGGGAATTTCACGGCGAAGACGATTGGGAACTACGCCGGCAGGTTTGTCCAGGAAGATTTCAACGGCAGCTACGAAGTAAGCGCCAAGTGCTTCGTGACGCTCAAGTATCGGAGCCTGGGCGAGGATGTGACGATCAACGGAGCGATGGGCGGACACGGCGAAACCGCCATGGTGATGGTGATGTCTCCCGGTTGGGCTGTGTCCGGGCAGTTGCGGGCCCAGCAGTAATGCGCGAGCCGGATTCGACCGGCATCATTACAGGAGAGCGAGGACAGCGAATGCGCAGCATTGTTGCAGTGCCGTTGATTGGCCTTCTAGCATCGGGGTTGGCTTTGGCGCAGTTCGGCGGCCGCGAGGGAGACGTCGTTATTTACGCGGTCTCCGCGAAAGGCGTGGGCGAACCGGTCGTGGTTCCGGCAACCACTGTGAATACGGCGGCTGGTTTCGAAATCCGGGATCCCCTGAAGATGCCCGTGGAGCCGTTCGGTCCCGACTTTCCCGGCGAGTTCTTCGTCACGCTCCACTCCGAGCCGAACGACTCGTTCCGGTTCGTGATCCAGAAGGAGGATTTACTCACTCCGCACAATCGCTTCATGGGCGCGGGAAAAGTGCTGATCATGCAGGGAATCGACCGGCTGATCATTCCCGGAAAGGAACCGATCGACTTGACGGCGGGCCTGTACGCCCCATTCCCCCAGGGCGTCGATTTTGGGCCCGAGCTTCCGATCCTGGAAGCGAACTCATTCCTCTGGACTCCCGCTCCTTTCTTCCCGCTGATTCAGGTGGCGGATCCGAGCTTCAAGGGTCCGATGGTCCCCCCGGACCTGACGGGCAACGAGTACGTGCTGACGCTCGGCCAGTTTATGGGCATCATTCCCTTCAAGGGCTGGGACAAGCTTTATCCGAACGTGGGGTGGCCGCAGGGAATCGATGAAAAGATGGTTGAGCGCGATACCGCGCTGGGAGCGACGGTGCGCCTGATCCGGATTCGAGGCGGCCGCAAGACGCCGCCGTTCATCATTCGGGCCAATACGCACCTGGCGGTTCTTTCGGGCAGCGTGCAGATTACTCCGCTTAACGGAACCACGACGACGCTGACGAAGAAGCAGTATGCATTCGTCCCGAACGGTTTCGCGATCACTCTTCAGAACCCGAAAGAGTACACGGGCATCTACAAGTAGAACAGGCCCGGAGGCCCAAAGGCGCTTAAAACAAGCCTGACTGGCAGGATGTCGTGAATCGCCAGCTTTCAGCAGGGGATTCCGGAGCGCGTCTGGCGCTTCTACGTGTGGTGCGCTTCTCATCTACCATTACGATCCGCCCATCATCGTCGCGAAGCCGGCTTATCCGGAGTGATGCCGGTGGATGGTAGAATCTGCACCGGAGGCCCACTATCAGCACGTTCTACGGGATCTTGATTCGGATGTTTTCCAATGATCATCCGCCGCCACGCTTCCATGCCCGATATGGTGAGTTCGAAGCCACAATCGGAATCGAGACCCTGGAGGTCATCGAGGGCCAACTGCCGGGTCGGGCGTTGAACCTGGTCCGGGAATGGGCGATGATGCCGAGAGAGAGCCGTTGCTTGAGGACTGGCGGCTCTGCCGGGCGAAAACGCCGCCGGCCAGGATTGAGCCTCTGCCGTGAGTGGAGCTTGGTTCGATGGGACATTGTTGAGGTGAAGCCGGAGCCGGACTACGGCCTCTTTGTGCGCTTCAAAGACGGATTGTCGGGGCGTGTGCAGTTGCGACCGGAAGAACTGACCGGTGCGCTCGCACCGCTGCGGGACGTCCAGTTCTTCGAGCAAGTTCACATAGATTGCGGCGCAGTCGCGTGGCCCGGTGAGATCGATCTAGCGCCGGATTCAATGTACGCCGAGGTCGCTTGTCAGCCTCAGGAGCTACAGCAGGGCCGTGGCGCCGCGGCAACGGGATTTCGACGGGACGCAAAGGTCTGAACCGGCCCCGGGGCGAACGCCGCGGCGGATGCTGCCGGGAAGCGCGATCTGCAACTGCTAATACTTTTCTTCCCTCCAATACACAAACGGAAGGACTACGGCGATGACATTCAAAATCATTCCAAGGATCGCGGAAATAATACCCAACGCCGGCGACCGGATATCGAGCAGGTTCGGGTGGCCTACCGAATGAGAAAACGTACTGCTGTTGTTTGCCCAAGTGGCGAACTGGTCAAGCGGCGTTTCCAGGAACGTGTGCGCTCCGATCAGCACGAGCGCGAATGCGGCGCTCACGGACACTCGATACAGTTTGTTCCTGATGACCAGTATCGAGATAAGTAAAGGATATATCACCAGGCTGAACGTGAACGGGGTTACTTCCGGACGAAATGGCCAGCCGCTGTGGTCGTATCGCAGAACATGGTCCGCGTGGTGAACGAATCCGAACACCGCCATGCACCCGGTAAAGACCAGCGCCTGTGTGTGAGAAAAAACGATCGCCTTTTGCATATAACCTTTCGCCCTCCTCCGGCTTTCGGCCGGTGAAAACCAGCCTGCCACGCAATTATCACGTAGATGCGGATTGACCCACAACCGCACTCGGACTCGGACGAAACGACAATTGCGTTTGGCCGCCGGTGGGGCGGGCGGAGCGCCGGGATAAACCGGCATGCAATGAGGAATGAAAGAGTCCGGCAGGAAAGGAGGAGCGAATCCATCCTGACCCCGAGTCTTGCGGAGCGCATCGTAAGGTGCGGTCCGAAGCGTAGACAGGGGCAGCGACGG
>CAMDED010000167.1 GCA_945893365.1 Candidatus Sulfopaludibacter sp. SbA3
GCAGGCGGCGGTAAAAGTGAAAGGAAGCATCTTTGAGGTGACGTTTCGGCGGTTGCTGCCGCGGCTGCAATACAAGCGGGCGATTTGGGCGATCGCGCACCGGCTTTGCCGGCTGCTATGGAAGATCTTGCATGAGGGGGTGCGGTACCAGGAACGGGGTCCGGAGGTAAGTGCGAAGTCGAAGCGCACGCGCACGGCCCGAATGATCAAGGAACTCCGCAAGCTCGGCTATCAGGTTGCAGGCGAACCTCTTGCAGCGGGTAACCCGGCATGAGCGGGTGGTTTTTCGACCCTGCCTTTGGCAGATGGCAGGCCACAAACGACGATGTCCTGCCCCGCTGTTCCGTCGGCAAACTTGGGCCGGGCTATTTCCTGACGAGCCCTTAGCTTGATAGGAGACGTCAATGGACGCGCGAAGACGCGAGTTTCTCAAATTGCCGCTTGCCGCGGGTGCGAGTGTGGCGATACCCGCGGTTGCCGCGGCGCAGGACTCGCGCCGCAAAGTTATCGACGAGTACGACCCGTCGAACGTCAAGCTCGCGCATCGCGTGAGCGCAAAGATCGGCGACAGCGACCTGTTGTTCATGCAGCAGATCGGTCTGCGATGGGCGCGCGTGGAGTTTGGCGGCGAGGACGTTTCGTTCGACTTCATGAAGCAGACGCAGGAGCGGTACGAGCGCTTCGGCATCAAGATCTTCTCCGGCGTGCATTACGCCTACCGAACGCTTGACGTGCAACTGGGCCGCGCCGGACGGGACAAGGAAATCGAGGCGTACCGCGTCTTCCTGCGCAATCTCGGCAAGCTAGGGATACCGGTTTCGAACTACGATTTCCATCCAGGCAACACCTACACGACGGCGGAGGTGAAGAGGCGCGGTTACACGGCGCGCGAGTTCAACCTTGCGGATTTTCGCGCCAAAGTAGAGAAGCCCATGTTCGAGCGCGAATATTCAGCGGACGACATCTGGGCGAACTACACATACTTCTTCAAGGCCGTCCTGCCGGTCGCGGAAGAGGCGAACGTGAAGCTGGCGCTTCACCCGGACGATCCGCCGGTCGCGAAAATGAATGGCGTCGCGAAATTGTTCACGCACTACGACGGCTACCATCGCGCCGAGCAGTTGGCCGGCCGCAGCCAGCACTGGGGCTTGACGTTTTGTATCGGAACGTGGTCCGAGGGCGGCGATAAGATGGGGAAGAACGTTTTCGAAATGATCGCCGATTTCGGCGGACGCGGCAAGATTGTGGACGTCCATTTCCGGAATGTGAGTTCGCCGATGCCTCATTTCGTCGAGACGTTCCCGGACGACGGGTATATGGACATGTTCGAGGTGATGCGGGCGCTTCGGCAGGTGAAGTTTAGCGGCTCCGCGGTTCCCGACCACGTACCGCTGCTTGCGGGCGATACGGGTATCAGGCGCGCGGGGACGGCGTACTGCATCGCCAGCATGCGGGCCATGCTGCGGCGGGCGAACCAAGAGGTTGGGTAAAGGCCCTTTAGACCCCGAGCGCCGACATCTCCGCGCTGACGGCCGCGCCGATAATGGCCATGGCGTCGCTTGCGGGCATCACTTCCATCTTACTGCCGCCGAGCGGGCCGATCTTGACCATCTCGGAAAGGAGTAGAGCCAGGAGATTGGGATCGACGTGCTTCGAGTTTGAGCCGGAAATGAAGAAACGGCCCGGGCCGTCCATATGGATGGCCGTGGCAGTCGCGGCCGCAATCGCCCGGTGCCAGTAGCGCACGAAATCGCGGCAGCGCGCATCCCCAGCCAGCGCGTTTTCGAAAACCTCTTCCGGCTCAAGGTCGAGGAAGCGCATCCGCATCGCCCGATTGCCCACAATCCCTTCCATGTGGCCCACGCCGCCGCACTGGCAAAATCTTTCCTTCGGATCGAGGGACACGACGGTGTGGCCGCCCTCCCAGATGCCGTCCCGGCGCGGATAGCGGCCATAGCCCACGCCGCGGCCAAGAGTCCATACGCGCACGAACTTGTCCATATACCCTTGCGTCACCGCAATGCCGGCGGCCAAGGAATCGGCGTTGTTGAGAACCAGCACCGGCACATCGCCTTCAGGCGTGTGAAACGCCTGGAATAACCCCATCTCCAGATTCAGCCCTTTGACTTGAGGCAAGTTGGGAGACTCTTCGATGATCCCGTCCCGCACCACGCCCGGAACGCCGATTCCAATGGCGACGATCGGCTTCCCCGCCGCCACGATCCGGATCTGCTCCACCACTCCCTGAAGGATATTCTCGGCCGGAGTGCCCAGAAGTCCCTCAATGCCGCTGCCGTCCTCCGGATAGATCCGGATGGCGCCGGAAATCTCGTGATCCTCCACCAAACCGACCGCGATATGTTCCGATACCATAACACCGACTGTTCTACTCACTGTCGAGCTCCCATGCTACAAGCGGGCAAGTTTGTTGAGCCCGTTGAACGCCGCGGCCTTGTAGCATTCCGCCAAAGTTGGATAGTTGAAGACCGTGTTGACGAAATAATTCACCGTGCCTTCCAGAATCATCACGGCCTGTCCGATGTGCAGCAATTCCGATGCTCCCTCGCCGATGATGTGCACGCCCAGGATCTTCCGCGTTTCACGGTGAAAAATGAGCTTGAGCCTCCCGGTCGTGTCTCCGCGGATTTGACCGCGCGCAATTTCCCGGTAGTACGCCACACCCACCTCATAAGGCACGTCCTCGTCGGTCAATTGCTCTTCGGTCTTGCCGATAAATGAAATTTCCGGAATCGTGTAGATGCCGTAAGGATAGTTTTCGGGATTCGACTTTACCGGGGAACCGAAAGCGTGCGCGGCCGCCATCCGGCCCTGCTCCATCGAAACCGAAGCGAGGCTGGGGAATCCAATGACGTCTCCCGCGGCGAAAATATGCGGCTGCGAGGTGCGGTATTCGGAGTCCACGGCGATCCTGCCGCGGGCATCGGCTTCGATTCCGGCGGCGGCGAGATTCAAGTCGTCGACATTTCCGGCGCGCCCCACGGCGTAAAGCAGCGCGTCGCCTGAAATTCTCTTGTTGCTCTTGAGCGTGGCGGCAACCGTGCCGTCCGGCATCTCCTCGACGCTTGACACCTCTTCGTTCAGGCGCATGGTCACGCGGTGGTCGCGCAGATGGTAGGATAGCGCCTCAACCATTTCAGCATCGGCGAATTCGAGCAGGCGCGGCCTCTTTTCAACCAGGATCACGCGAACGCCGAGAGTGGCGAACATGCAGGTGTATTCGACCCCGATTACTCCGCCGCCGACGACGATAAAGGTTTTGGGAACAAACGCCATCTCCAAAACCTGATCGCTGTTGATGATCGTTTTTCCGTTGATCGGCACCTTGGGCGAAGCCGCCGGCTTGGTCCCGGTGGCGATGACGATCGCGCCCGCCTCGAACTCGGCCGCTCCCCGCGGATTCTCCACCCTGATGTGGTGAGGATCGATAAAAGAAGCCGTGCCGGACAGTACCTCGATCCCGTTGCGTGAAAGCTGCGACTGCGTGACGTCTATCTCCGTCTTGATCACGTGCTGCACGCGGAACATCAGGTCGGCCATGGAGATTTTTTCCTTGACCCGGTAATTGATGCCGTAAATGTTCTGATATTGATAGCCGGAAAGGTGAAGCACGGCCTCGCGCATCGTCTTACTCGGAATGGTGCCGCTATTGATGCAGGCGCCTCCCAAAACTTCGCGCTTTTCGACTAAAGCCACGCGTTTTCCGGATTTTGCGCCCTGAATGGCGGCGCGTTGTCCGGCCGGACCGGAGCCGATCACAAAGAGGTCGTAGGTCGTCATGCGGGATGATTCATTCTACCTCGCAATACCATCGGCGTTCCTTGAAAATAACTGTTGGGGCAAGTTCGGGCAATCGGTTGATGCTTGCCTGGTTACCTCGGATTGAGCCCTTCATTCGGGTAGACTTAATACGATGGCTATCCAAAGTCGGCCGGGCGACGAGGAAGACCGAGGGGTAGGTGCGTCGCTGCGAGCGCTTCTCGAGGCGAGCCCCCTCGCAATCTTCGCCGTGAATTCCGCGGGAGAAGTCATCCTTTGGAACAAGAGATCGGAAGAAATGTTCGGCTGGACGGAAGCCGAAACGCTGGGGCGCATTCCGCCGGCGATTCCCCCCGCGGGTATGGACGAGTTCCGCCAAGCTCTCGCTCACCCGCTTGGCGGCGATTCGCTTGCCGGAGCGGAACGCGACCGGACCAGAAAGGACGGATCTCCGGTCAACGTAGCCATATGGTTCTGGCCGCTCCTCGGATTGACGAACGATGTCATGGGGATGGTCGCCGTACATGCGGACGTTACGCGCCAGAAACTGGCGGCTGAAGAACGCGCGGCGGCCCGGTTTCATCAGGTGTTTGAGGCGACAGCCGACGCAATTCTCAAGGTAGACCCAAGCGGCCGGATCCTGCTCGCCAATAAAAGCGCCGAACGCATGTTCGGGTACGGACTGGGCAAGCTCGTCGGCGAACAGGTCGAGGCTCTTATTCCGGAGAGGTTCCGCGAGCGGCATCCCCAGGATCGCCGCGCCTATTCCAAGGCGCCGGTGATGCGGCCGATGGGAACCGGACTTGAGCTTTGGGCTCGCCGCACCGACGGCGCCGAGTTTCCGGTCGACGTGAACCTCAGCCCCGTTCAAGACGAAGCCGGTCAGGATGTCGTCTGCACCGTCCGCGATATGACGGAGCGCCGGCGCATTGAGGCGGAGATTCTGGCGCTCAACGAGCACCTCACCCGTACCGCGGCCGAGTTGGCCGCCACAAATGCGGAATTGCAGCTCCGCAATCAGGAAGTAGAACGGGCCGATCGCGTCAAGAGCGAGTTTCTGGCCAGCATGAGCCACGAGCTGCGCACGCCGCTTAACGCGATTATCGGATTCTCCGATCTGCTCGCCGAACAATCCGCCGGCCCCGTCAACGGGAAGCAGATGCGTTTCGTCTCGCATATCCGGCAAGGCGCACGGCACTTAGTCGAGATCATCAACGACATTCTGGATCTCTCGAAGATCGAAGCGGGCCGCTTGGAATTGAACCGCGAGAGCTTTCAGGCCGAGGGGGCCTTTAACGAGGTGCTCTCCACAATCGGCCCGCTCGCCTTGACGAAGCGTTTGAACATTCGCATAAACCTGGAGCCGGGCACGGTGGTCTTCGCGGACCGGGTCCGCTTCAAGCAGATTCTGTACAACCTCGTCAGCAACGCCGTGAAGTTTACGCCGGAGGGCGGCCGGATCGCGATTGAAGCTTCCACTTCGCACGGATGGGTTCGAACGGCAGTCACGGACACGGGCATTGGAATCGCCTTGGACGAGCAGAAAGTGATCTTTGAAGCGTTTCGCCAGGTGGGCGCAACCACGAAAGGCGTCAGAGAGGGCACCGGCTTGGGCCTCGCCATCACCCGGCGCCTGGTTGAGGATCACGGTGGAACCATCTCGGTGAGGAGCTCACCTGGCGAGGGCAGCTGTTTCGAATTCGTGCTTCCGTCGGCGCCGGCGGCTTTTCAAGCCCTCCCAGGGCCCGCGGTAGATCGAACTCCCGCGCGCGAGCGGCCGCTCATCCTGATCGTCGACGACGAAGCGCCTTCTCAGGAACTGGTGGCGCGATGGCTCGAGCCGGAGGGCTACGACGTCGCGCCCGTGGTCTCGGGCGACCAGGCTATCGGGCGGGCCGCCGAGCTCATGCCCGACGCCATCACGCTCAACCTCAACAGGCCGCGAGGCGGATGGGAACTGCTGTACCGGCTCAAGAATACACCCGCGACCGGCGCCATCCCGGTGGTTGTGATCTCCGTGATCGACGAGAGGAGGGTCGGCCTTGCGCTGGGCGCGGCCGACTATCTGGTGAAGCCCATCGACCGTCGGGAATTGCTCCGCACTATCGGGAAGCACGTCAAGCCGGGGCGCCGGCCGGCTCCAGGATGCATCCTCGTGGTGGACGACGACGCGGAGACGGTCGCCCTTCTCCGCGAAACACTCGAATCTTCGGGTTACAGCGTGCTTCAGGCGTTCGACGGCGCTCAGGCTCTTGAAACACTTTCGAAATCGACCGTGGACGCCATGATATTAGACCTCGTCATGCCTGTGCTGGACGGTTTCGAAGTCTTGCGCCGCCTGCGCGACGATCCGTCTCTGAATCGAATCCCGGTCTTCGTTCTGACCGGCAAGGACCTTACCTCCGTTGAATCGACGACGTTGGAACGGCATATCGAGGCGCTCTTCCGTAAGTCCGAAGCGTGGAAGGACGATTTGTTGAGAGAGATCCGGAAAGCGGTAAGATGGTCGGGACATCGCGAGTGAAACTTATTCTAGTCGCCGACGATAGTCCGGCCAGCAGGGAATTGATCCGCGAAACGCTGGAGACGGACGATCGCCGCGTAGTGGAAGCTCGCGACGGCCGCCAGGCGCTCGAGATGATCCGGGAATCGCTTCCTGACCTTGTTCTCATGGATATTCAAATGCCGTACTTCGACGGTTACTCGGTTCTCGAAAAGCTTCGGAGCGATTCGCGCTTCGAGGCTCTGCGCGTGATCGCCGTCACGGCTTACGCCATGCACGGCGACCGCGAGAAGGCGCTATCCGCGGGGTTTGACGGCTATATCACGAAACCAATCCAGATAGGGGATCTGCGCGCGCAGGTTGACCGTTTTCTTGAAATCGAGCCTGGCAAATGACTCTGACTTCCGACCTTCCCATCACGCTTCTGGCGATCGACGACGACCCGCAATGTCTCGAGTTGATCTCGGAGGTGCTCGGAAACGACGGCCTTCAGATTTACACCGCGGGCACGCCCGAAGACGGTCTCGATCTGGTCTCGCGCCTGCGCCCGCAGATCGTGCTGCTCGATCTGATGTTGCCGCGGCTCAGCGGCATCGAAGTGCTGGAGCGGATCATGCAGATCGACCCGGGCATCGATGTCGTCCTGATGACCGCCCACTATTCGACCGAGTCCGCCGTCGAGGCGATCAAGAAGGGCGCGTGCGATTACATGAACAAGCCGCTCGCCATTCAGGCGCTGCGGCGCAAAGTAGGGGAGCTTGCCGCCGCCGCCCGCAAACGCCAGTTCGCGCAGCAGATGGACAGCGACCTGCTCGCGGCTTCGCAATTCCAACAGATGGTGGGCCGCAGTCCCCTGATGAGCGAAATGTTTGCGGTCATCCGGCGCGTCGCTCCGCATTTCCGCGACTGCCTGATTACGGGGGCTACCGGAACGGGAAAGGAATTGGTGGCGCGGGCGCTGCATCAGGTGAGCCCTGCCGCCTCCATGCCCTTCGTCGTTTGCAACTGCTCGGCGGTCGTGGAAACGCTCTTCGAGAGCGAGCTTTTCGGCCATGTAAAGGGCGCATTCACCGGGGCCACGAGCGATAAGGTCGGGTTGTTCGAGTACGCGCACGGCGGCACGCTCTTTCTCGACGAGATCGGCGACATGCCTCTGTCGACGCAGGCGAAACTTCTGCGCGTGCTTCAGAACCGGGAGGTGCAGCGCGTGGGGTCGCTCACATCTTCGAGGACGGTCGACGTCCGTGTGGTAGCGGCGACGAATCACGATCTCCGCGAGCGCATCGCACAGAAACAATTTCGCGAGGATCTGTTTTATCGCCTGTCGATGGTCGAGATTCACACGCCCCGCCTGGCGGAGCGTCCCGAGGACTTGCCGCTCCTGGAGCGGTATTTCATGCAGCAGTTCGCTGCGCAGTACCGGAAGCCGATCCGGGGGATCACGCAGCGGGCGCAGATCGTTCTTGCCCGGTACGGCTGGCCCGGGAACGTGCGGGAATTGCAGAACGTGATCGGCCACGCCTGCATGATGGCGGTCGCGGACAAGATCGACATTCACGACCTGCCGGAATACCTTCGCAGCCCCGCGTCCCACCCTGCCGAGGGCAAGCCGCCGCTTGAAGCGCCCGCCGCGCAGGAAACGGCCGGCACGCCGGGCGACGGTGTTTCCCTCGACGAGCGCGAGCGCCGTCTGCTCGCGAACGCCCTGGAGAAAACCAGCGGCAATCAAGCGCAGGCCGCGCGTTTGCTCGGCATCACCCGCGATCGCCTGCGCTACAAGATGAAGAAGTTTCAATTGGTGTGAATTGACGCGGCGCGTCCGCGGCGGCTTGCGAGGAATGGCTCGCGGGATTCGGGAAAACGCGCAAGCAATCGCGCGGAGAGCGCCTGAACAAAGCCCTCAGGCGTTGACAGCGCGCGTCCGGGTGTGTAATTATTCATTCAGTTGAATAAACATTCAGAAGCAAAGCTATGATTGCGACTGTGCCCTCCAACCGAATCTCGAAAGCGGCCGCTCCGGATTTTACCCAGGATCTGGACCTGACGGCGGACGAAGTCCGCTACCTTCTCGAACTCGCCTTAGCGGTGAAGCGGGACGCTCCCCGCCATGCGCGAGCGCTCGAAGGCCGGTCTATCGCATTGTTGTTCGAGAAGCCCTCCCTGCGCACGCGTCTGACATTCGAGCTCGCCATCAGGGAGCTTGGGGGCTCTTCCGTTGGGACCGAGGGAAAGATCGACGCCCGGGAGCCGCTGCGGGATGTCGCGCGCAATTTGGCGCGCTGGGTGGACGGAATCGTTGTGCGGACGTTCGGGCAGACCGTGATCGATGAGTTGGCTTTGTGGTCCTCCGTCCCGGTCATCAACGCGCTGAGCGACAGCTTTCACCCCTGTCAGGCGCTTGCGGACATGCTTACGCTTCAGGAGAAGCTGGGCGGCCTTCGGGGAATGACGCTCGCGTTCGCCGGCGACGGAAACAATATGGCGCATTCTCTGATGCTCTCTTCGGCGCGCCTGGGAATGAACTTTGCCCTGGCGACGCCGCCCGGCTTTGGACCGGACCCGGCCGTGGCCGCGCAGGCCGAGAGCCTCGCCGCGGCTTCCGGTGCGCGACTGTCGATCACGACGAATCTGGAGGAAGCCCTGACGGGAGCGAACGCCGTCTATACCGACGTCTGGGCAAGCATGGGACAGGAAGACGAAGCGGCCGCCCGCCACAAAATCTTCGCGCCGTATCAGATCGAT
The DNA here is from genome assembly GCA_945893365.1 of Candidatus Sulfopaludibacter sp. SbA3. Taxonomy (GTDB): domain Bacteria; phylum Acidobacteriota; class Terriglobia; order Bryobacterales; family Bryobacteraceae; genus SYKU01. The sequence goes on from CAMDED010000167.1 coordinate 9,023, forward strand.
GAACGCGCGCTTTCGATCGCCCAACCCGGCGCAATATTCATGCACTGCCTTCCCGCCAAGCGCGGCCTCGAAGTCACCGATGCTGTGATGGAGTCCCCGCAATCGGTGGTGTTCGATCAGGCCGAGAACCGCCTGCACGCACAGAAGGCGCTGCTTCTGATGATGCTTTAGGATTTGGAATGAAACAATTGTGGCAGATGGCAGGCGGTGGGAAAGCCGATCGTCTCTTGCCGCCTGCCTTTTACAGCGCATATGACAGGCCGCTGACGACGATGGCCTGTCCCACTGCTGTCATTGTTCCATCGGCAAATGTGGAGTGGTAGTTCCGACAAAAATTATGAGCAAATTCAAGAAAGTAGCCCTCGCCTACTCCGGCGGCCTCGACACCTCCATCATCATTCCCTGGCTGAAGGAAAATTATCAGTGCGAAGTCGTCGCCGTGTGCGGGGACATCGGACAGGGAAGCGACGAATTGGAGGGCCTCGAAGAAAAGGCTCTCAAGACGGGCGCTTCGGAATGCCACGTAGCGGACATGCGGGAGGAGTTTGTGTCGGAATACCTCTGGCGCATGGTGCGCTCGGGCGGCGTTTACGAGCACAAGTATCTGCTCGGCACGTCGATCGCGAGGCCGCTGCTCGCCAAGCGCCAGGTGGAAGTCGCGCTTGCGACCGGCTGCGACGCCCTGTCGCATGGCTGCACCGGCAAGGGCAACGACCAGGTGCGCTTCGAGCTGACGTACAAGGCTCTGGCTCCGCAGCTTGCCGTGATTGCGCCCTGGCGTGAGTGGGACATCGTTTCCCGGGAAGACGCCATCGAATACGCCGCGGCAAGGAAGGTTCCGATTTCGGCGTCCACTACCAAGATCTACAGCCGCGACCGCAACATCTGGCACATCTCGCACGAAGGCGGCGCGCTCGAAGATCCGGCCAATGCGGCGCCTGACGACATCTGGATGCTGACCCGCAGTCCGAAAGAAGCGCCGGACACTCCGGGCAGGGTCGCGATCGGATTTGAGCGCGGCAATCCCGTTTCCGTGGACGGAGAAAAGCTGGCGGGCGTTCCGCTGCTTGAAGCTCTAAACAAGATCGGCGCGGAACACGGTATCGGACGCATCGACCTGGTGGAGAATCGCTTCGTCGGAATGAAGTCGCGCGGTTGCTACGAAACGCCGGGCGGAACCCTGATCATGGCGGCGCACCGCGAAATCGAGGCGCTCGCGCTCGACAAGAGCACGCTCCATTACAAGCAGCGCCTGGCTCTGGATTACGCCGAGATGGTCTACAACGGCTTGTGGTTCACGCCGCTCCGCGAAGCGCTCGACGCATTCTTCGAAGCCGCGAGCGAGCCGGTGACGGGCGAGGTGACGCTCGAACTTTACAAGGGCAACATCGACCCCGTCAGCCGCAAGTCGCCAAACTCGCTTTACTCGCTCGCCATCGCAAGCTTCACGATGGGCGCGAGCTACGACCAGAAGGACGCGCTCGGCTTCATCAATCTGATCGGCCTGCCGATCAAAGTCCGGGCCGCCTTGCAGGCATCGAAGCTACAGGCATCGAAGAAGCCATGAAGCTCTGGGGAGGACGATTCGAAACCGGACCGTCGGCGGTCTTCGAACGCTTCTCCGGTTCGCTGCACTTCGACCGGAGGTTGATCGACGCCGATATCCGCGGATCGCAGGCATTCGCGCGCGCCCTTGAAGGCGTGGGCATTCTTACGGCGGAGGAGCGCTCCCGAATCGTCGAGGCCTTCGAGCGGATTCGAGACGAAGCGGTGCGCGAGCCGGCATTTTTCGACGGCGCGTCCGACGAAGACGTGCATACGCTCGTGATCCGCAAACTCAAGGAACGCGCCGGAGCCGTAGCGGATAAGATCCATACGGGCCGGAGCCGCAACGAGCAGGTATCGCTTGACGTGCGGCTCTGGCTGCGCGAGGAGTGCGACCGCGCGCGCGGCTTGCTCGCCGGTTTACTGGGCGCGCTTCTCGATCTGGCGGCCCGTTATCCCAGCGCCGTGATTCCCGGGTACACGCATTTGCGGCGCGCGCAGGCCGTGTTGTGGCCGCACTATCTGCTCGCCTACTTCGAAATGTTCGCGCGAGACTGGGAGCGTCTGGGAGACGCGCGCCGGCGCGCGAACGTGTTGCCGCTCGGTTCGGGCGCGCTTGCGGGCAGCGGTTTTCCGTTCGACCGCGAAGCCATTGCGCGCGATCTCGGCTTCGAGGGCATCACGGCGAACAGCATGGATGTTTCGGCGGACCGCGACTTTGCGCTCGATTTCCTCTACGCCGCGTCGGTCTCGATGATTCACCTGAGCCGCCTGGCGGAAGACTGGATTCTCTATTCGAGCGAAGAGTTTGGATGGATGGAGCTGGGCGACGGCGTCACCAGCGGTTCGAGCCTCATGCCGCAGAAGAAGAATCCCGATTCGCTTGAGCTAATCCGGGGGAAATCGGGACGCGTGCTGGGTTCGCTCCACTCGCTGCTTGTAACGATGAAAGGCCTGCCGATGACCTACAACCGCGACATGCAGGAGGACAAAGAACCTCTGTTCGACGCGGCGGATCAACTCTGCGCATCGCTTGAGATGGCGCGCGCGGTGGTGGAATCGGCCACCCTGCATCCGTCGAAGCCGCTTGCCGCCGTCGAGGAGAGTTGGGTGATTGCGACCGATCTCGCGGAGGCGCTGGCGAGGAGCGGAACGCCCTTCCATCAGGCCCACCGGATCGCAGGGAGGCTGGTCCTCGAAAGCGTCCGCGCCGGCAAGAAGCCCGCGGACTGGACGGCGGAAGCGTTGCAGGCGTTTGCTCCGGAGTTCAAAGCGGAGCACGCCCTGCTGCTCGATCCGCTGGAGGGCATGAAGTCGCGGAGCGTGCCGGGAGCCACGGGGCCGGGGCCGGTTGCGAGCGCGCTGGCCGCGGCGCGGCGCCGGCTCGAATCGATGCGTGCATGAGCAAAAGCTACCGCCACGGTCAAATTCTGCGGATTGTCCGCTCGAAGCCCGTGCATACGCAGGACGAGTTGGCGCAGCATCTCAAGAAACTCGGACTGGACACGACGCAAGTCACGCTCTCGAGAGATGTACGCGAACTTGGTCTGGTGAAGACGCCGGAGGGCTATCATGAGCTCACCCACGAAGAGACAGGCCATTCGTTCCGGATGCTCGCGTCCGAATTTTTGCGGGACGTTCGGGCCGCGCAGAATCTGGTGGTTCTAAAGACCGCGCCGGGTCACGCGAACTCCGTCGCCGTGGCTCTCGACAATGAAGAGTGGACGGAGGTGGTCGGCACGATCGCGGGCGACGATACGATTCTCGTCATCGCGACGGACAACAAGACGGCCTCGCGGTTGCGCCTGCGTTTTCTCGAGCTCCTTGAAGGCAAGTAGCGGGGTCATCAGCCGTTTCCCCGCGGCGCGGTCTCAACGTGGACGTGTGATACAATTCCCCTCTTTGAGAAAAGAACGAAGATTATGACCATATCCCGGATTTCATCAATGGCGGCCCTGGCTTTGTGCGCGTGCCCCGTTTTCGCCCAGGAGTTATGGGCGCCGAAAGGGACGCCGGGAGAATACAAGGCTCCGCATCAGCCGATCGCGAAAATAGACGATCTGAAGGCAAAGCATGCCGGACGGAAATCGTGGCGGCAGACCATTGCGGACGATGAGCATTTGCGCAGCGACTACGTGTGGTCGGCTCCCGGAACAAAGTCGCCGCGCGCACTGCATCCCGATACGCGCGCCTGGTGGGTGGTGATGGAAGGCGAACTTCGTTTCGACATCGAAGGTCAACAGCCGTTTACCGCTTCCAAAGGTTCCATGGTGCAGGTCCCCATGGCCACTCTGTTCTCGTTTGAGACCGTGGGCGACCGGCCCGCGCTCTATTTCGAAACGAACATCGCCGGCGCGAAGACGCTGTACACGACGGGCGCGGATGCTCCCAAGCTTCCCGGCCTGAACTGGATGCCGGTGCGGTTTACACGTGCGAAAGGCGAGTACGACAGGGGCAACAAGCCGCACGCCACCTTCGATGAAGTGGCGAAGGCGATCGACGAAGGCCGGCTCAAGGGCACAATCCGCATTGTCGAAGACGCCCGCGGCGCGGCCAACTTCATCTACGGCTACGAGAAGAATTTGCCGCCGATCAATCCGAAGGACAAGGGACACTATCATCCGGAAGGCGCCGAATACTGGCTCATCATGAAGGGACAGATCCGGTATCCGGTGGAAACGAAGGGCGTGATTATCGCGAACGAAGGGGACGTGGTCTATGTCCCCAAGTTCACCTTCCACGCTCCCCGCTGGTATGGACCCGGGCCGTCGTGTCGGCTTGCCATGAACGGGTACCCGTTCATTTCGCACTTGTTCGAACCCGTTCCGGCGAAGTAGGCGCGTGCGCTTCCCGGTCGCGATCGGCTGCGAGTGCCTTCCACGGCAGTCGATAGCGCCTCAGTCGAGCGATTCGGGCTCGAGCGCGATGTTTTTCTCGCCCGCCGTTTTTCTCTCCCAGTACTGCCGCAGCCAGGCTTCCCAGTTTTTGCCGGCCGCGGTGTCGCGGCCCGTGAACGCCAACCCGGCGATATCGGAATAGGGAATGGAGAGCTTACCGGCCGAGTCCTTTGGATAGACGCGAACGGTGGATTCGGCTAGCGTTGCGCCCGTGCGCCGGTCGAATATGTATCCCTCGATTACGGCGCCGTCTTTCCGTGTGATGGTTACGTCCCCGCGGTAGTTAAAGGCTTTCTCGAACGCCTCGCGGATCTCATCGCCCGAAGCCAAATCCGGTATCCAACCTTCGAGTCGCTCGCGGCAGGCGGGCGGCGCGACTTCGAGGGTCTCCGGGTCCGGCGTCGGATGCAACGTCACGAGCGAGAATTCTCCAGCGCCCGCTCCGTCTCGATCCGCACCAGCGGATTCAACCCGAACACCGGCTTCACCGGTTCGTTCAACATCGCGAGAGCCGCCTTATCGCGGTATCTCGTGAAAAAAGTCGCCCGGGCCGTGGCCATCAGTCCCCGCCACGAGCTGAACGTATGGTTCACCGCGGAGGCCTCGTACCCGCTATGCACCATGCAGTTCGCACACTTCGGATTGCCGGATTCCGTGCCGTAATTTTCCCATTCGGTCGCGCCCAGCAATTCCTGGAAGGTTTCAGCGTAGCCATCCTGCAACAGGTAGCACGGCTTCTGCCAGCCGAACAGATTGTAGGTCGGCATACCCCACGGAGTGCAGGAATAGTGGCGCTTGCCCATGAGGAATTCGAGGAACAGCGGCGACATGTTGAATCGCCAACTGGCCTTGCGGTTGGACAGGATCGCGTTAAACAAGCGGCGCGTCCGCGCCCGCCCGAGGAAGTGTTGCTGATCGGGGGCCTTCTCGTAGGAGTAGCCCGGTGAGACTGTCATCCCCTCGACTCCCAGTTCCATCATCTCGTCGAAGTAGGCGCGAACGCTCGCTGGATCGGTACCGTCGAACAAGGTAGCGTTCGTCGTCACCCGGAAACCCCTTTTCAGCGCTTCCTTGATACCCTCGACCGCCTCCTCGTATCCGCCTTCCTTGCACACGGAGAAATCGTGATGCTCTTTCTGTCCGTCCATGTGGACGTTAAACGTGAGAAATCTGCTCGGCGTAAACAGACCGATCTTTTCCTTCAAGAGCAGCGCGTTCGTACAGAGATAGATATATTTCTTCCGCGCTACGAGGCCTTCGACGATTTTGTGTATCTCCGGATGCATCAGCGGTTCGCCGCCGGGGATGGCCACGACGGGCGCGCCACACGCGTCCGCCGCTTTCATGCACTCTTCGGGAGACAAATTCCGCTTGAGGATGTGGGCTGGGTACTGGATCTTGCCGCATCCCGCGCACGCGAGGTTGCAGCGGAAGAGCGGTTCGAGCATCATCACGAGCGGATAACGCCTTCGCCCCGCCAACTTCTGCCGGACGATGTAGGCCGCTACGGTCCACATTTGGGAAACAGGCACGCTCATAGTTTATGCGATGCGGAACGGTCCGCCGGCGCCGGTCCGCCCGGCGAATTCCTTATTATAGCGGACGGCGCCGCCGCCGAGTGTTGCGGGCTGTGATTCGCCAGCGATTCCGCAACCAAGTAAGGAAATTCCACGAAGTGCTGGGAGATCCTGGCATTTTCGTGTCGGGGATGATTGTCGATGGAGAATTTTGGCGGGAGAGAGGGAGGAATGGAGGAATTGGGCACGCGGCAGCATAGGGTTGATGT
>CAMDED010000168.1 GCA_945893365.1 Candidatus Sulfopaludibacter sp. SbA3
TCAATCCGCTCGATTCGTACTCCGCAACTACCTGCTCGACCTCTTGCCGGCTCCGCCGTCGCCGTACTGCGCAAACCTGTTCTTCATTCATGCCCCTACTTCATCACTAAACTCACCACCCGAACAGATGGTTTCCTCTGACGCTTACCGTCGATCAGTTCGCCATTTGTGAGTTCCTCCCAACCCCGGGCCCGCGCTTCCTCCACGGAGTGTCCGGTAAGGAAACGGGAAAGACCTCGCGGCGTGCCGTTGTCGAAAAGAATCCGCATCCCGGCCGCGCTCTAGCCGTAGGTTGGGGCCTTTTCGAGCGAACGCGCCACAAAGGCCATTAGGCTGTTTAACTGCTCACGGGTCACCGGAAACTGTTGGATCACTTCCTCAGTGCTCATGCCGGCTTCGAGGTTTTCAAACAGAATCTTCACCGGCGTTCTTGGTTCCGCGCAGCACCCATGCGCCGCTGACTTTGCCGGGGACGCTCTCCACGGCGGGGCATTGCGACCAATCGAGACTCGGCATCATCGCGCTCCTTTCTTTCAGGGTACGTCACCCTGAAAAGGAGAACAACCTACGCCAGCTTCGTTTCGCCCATCAGGAACTGGTCGACGCCTTGCGCCGCCTTGCGGCCCTCCGCGATTGCCCACACCACAAGAGACTGGCCGCGCCGCATGTCGCCCGCCGCGAACACACCCTCAACCGAAGTCATGTAGTTCGCGTCCGCCTGCACATTCCCGCGCGCGTCGAGCTTCACGCCCAGCCCCTCAAGCATGCCGTTGCGTACCGGACCGAGGAAGCCCATCGCCAACAGGACAAGACCGGCTTCGAGGGTGAATTCAGTGCCCGGAACCGGCGCGAATCTCGTCTCCGGCGGACCGACTTCGATTCCGTGCAGCCTCGTTACGTTCCCGTTCTCGTCGCCTTCGAACCCGGTCGTCGCGACGCTCCATCTGCGGATGCCGCCCTCTTCGTGCGAGCTCTCCGTGCGCAGTTGCATTGGCCACAGCGGCCAAGGCGTCAAGGGCGAGCGTTCATTGGGCGGCTTCGGCATCAATTCAAACTGATGCACCGAAAGCGCCTTCTGCCGGTGCGACGTTCCCAGGCAATCCGCTCCCGTGTCTCCGCCTCCGATGATTACCACGCGCTTGCCGGTCGCCAAAATCTGGTTGGGCACGGTGTCGCCTTCGCAGACCTTGTTCTGCTGTGGCAGAAACTCCATCGCGAAATGAATGCCCTTCAACTCGCGCCCAGGCACGGGCAGATCGCGGCTCCATTCCGCGCCGCCGGTGAGCAGGATCGCGTCGTAGTCCCGGCGGAGATCCTCCACGGAAACGTTCCGGCCGACATGCGCATTTGTCTCGAACGCCGTCCCCTCTCTCCGCATCTGGTCGAGCCTGCGGTCGATGAGATGCTTTTCCATCTTGAAGTTCGGAATGCCGTAGCGCAGCAGGCCGCCAATGCGGTCGCTCTTCTCGAAAACAGTGACGGCGTGTCCGGCGCGCGTCAGTTGCTGCGCCGCCGCGAGGCCGGAGGGCCCGGAGCCTACGATAGCCACCCGCTTACCCGTCTGGAACTCAGGCGGTTCCGGAAGGATGTACCCCTCTTCAAACCCCCGGTCGACGATGGTCTTCTCGATCTGCTTGATGGCCACGGGCGGATCGATAATTCCAAGCACGCATGCCGCTTCGCACGGCGCCGGACAAATGCGGCCGGTAAATTCCGGAAAATTGTTGGTCGAATGCAGGACGCGGATCGCTTCCTTCCAGCGTCCGCGGTAAACCAGGTCGTTCCAATCGGGAATGATGTTCGAAAGGGGGCAGCCGGTGTGGCAGAAGGGCACGCCGCAATCCATGCAACGCGCGCCCTGTGCCTTAATCTTATCCTCGGGGAACGGATTGTAGATCTCCAGATAGTCGTTAACGCGTGTTTCGGGCGGGCGCCGCGAAGGCAATTCCCTCGTCTCCTCCAGGAATCCGGTAACTTTACCCATGCACCACCTGCTTCGGCTCCATCCTGACGCCGGTTAGCACGGCCGCGGGCGCGAGCTGAACCTTCCTTGGAATGCCCAGCACGCGCTTGAACTCGTGCGGGAAAATCTTGAGGAACTTCGGCAGCATCGCCTCCCAGTTTTCGAGAATCCACCGGGCGCGCGGGCTGGCCGTCAGCTCCGCATGTTTGAGAATCAGGCCCTTCAGCAACTGCTGGTCGCGCGTATCGCATACTTCTTCGATATCCACCATGGCCGGATTGCAGCGCTTCTCGCTAAAGTCGCCCTTATCGTCCAGGACGTACGCGATGCCGCCGCTCATGCCCGCCGCGAAGTTGCGGCCGCAGCGCCCCAGAACGACGACGAGTCCCCTGGTCATGTACTCGCAGCCGTGATCTCCCAGACCTTCCACGACCGCGGTCGCGCCGGAGTTGCGTACCGCGAACCGCTCGCCCGCCATCCCGTTGAAGAACGCCTCGCCGCTGGTCGCGCCGTAAAGCGCCACGTTGCCGATGATGATATTCTCCTCCGGAAGGAACGTCGACGAACGTGGCGGATAGACCACCAGCTTGCCCCCGGACAGACCCTTCCCGACGTAATCGTTCGCTTCGCCCTCAAGCGTCAAGCTGACGCCGTTCGCGAGAAACGCCCCAAAACTCTGGCCCGCGGAACCGTTAAATTCGCAGCGGATCGTATCTTCCGGCAGCCCGGCCGATCCATGCCTGCGCGCGATCTCCCCGCTCAGCATTGCGCCCACGGTGCGGTGCACGTTGCGGATAGGCAGCTTGATTTCGACCGGCGTCAGATTTTCTATCGAGTCCTTCGCGAGCTTGATCAACGTGTAATCGAGCGCATCGGTCAGGCCGTGATCCTGCGCGTCGACGCAGCGGCGGGCAACCCGCGAGGGCATCGGCGGGTTATACAAAATCGACGAGAAATCGAGGCCGCGCGCCTTCCAGTGCTCGACGGCGGCGCGCATTTCGAGCATGTCGACGCGCCCGACCATTTCGTCCATGCTTCGAAAGCCGAGTTGCGCCATATACCGGCGAACCTGCTCGGCGATGAAGAAGAAAAAGTTGATCGCGTGCTCCGGAGCGCCGCTGAATTTTGCCCGCAGAACCGGGTCCTGCGTGGCGACGCCGACGGGACAGGTGTTGAGGTGGCACTTGCGCATCATGATGCAGCCCAGACTCACCAGAGGGGCCGTCGAAAAACCGAATTCCTCCGCTCCCAGCAATGCGGCGATCGCGACATCGCGGCCGGTCTGGAGCTTGCCGTCGGTCTGGACGACGATGCGGCTGCGCAGGTCGTTCATCACCAGCACCTGCTGTGTTTCCGCGAGGCCGAGCTCCCACGGCGCGCCGGCGTGTTTCAACGAGGAGAGCGGCGAAGCGCCCGTGCCGCCCGTGTCGCCGCTGATCAGCACGACGTCGGCATGCGCCTTCGAAACTCCCGCGGCGACCGTGCCCACGCCAACTTCCGCCACCAGCTTCACGGCGATGCGCGCCCGCGGATTCGCGTTCTTCAAATCGAATATCAACTGCGCCAGATCTTCAATCGAGTAGATATCGTGGTGCGGCGGCGGGGAGATCAATCCAACGCCGGGGATCGAATGGCGCACTCGGGCGATGGTTTCGTCCACCTTGTGCCCGGGCAGCTGGCCGCCTTCACCGGGCTTTGCTCCCTGCGCCATCTTGATCTGCAGCTCGTCGGCGTTAACCAGATAGTTCGTCGTGACGCCGAACCGCGCCGAAGCCACCTGCTTGATGGCGCTGCGCCGCAGATCGCCGTTCGCGTCGGGTTTGAACCGCTCTTCGTCTTCTCCGCCTTCGCCGGTGTTCGACTTGCCGCCGATGCGATTCATGGCGATCGCAAGCGTCTCGTGCGCTTCCTTGCTGATCGAGCCGTACGACATCGCGCCGGTACAGAAGCGCTTGACGATCTCCTTTGCCGGCTCCACCTCGCCGATCGGGACCGGGTTCGCGGATTTCTTGAACTCGAACAATCCGCGCAGCGTCGCGAGCTGCTTGCTCTGATCGTCGATCAGGTTGGTGTATTCCTCGAACGTCTTGAAGCTGTTCTGCCTTACCGCGTGCTGCAGCTTGCTCACGGTAAGCGGATTGAACAGGTGGTACTCGCCGCGGACGCGGTACTGATAGTTGCCGCCGACCGCGAGCTCGGTGTCGGAATCCGCCAGTGGACGGAAGGCGTGATCGTGCTTCATGCGCGCTTCTTCCGCCAGCACGCCCAGCCCGATCCCCTCGATTCGCGAGGACGTCCCCGTGAAGTACTTCTCCACGATCTCCTTGTTCAGGCCGATCGCTTCGAACACCTGGGCGCCGCGATAGCTTTGCAGCGTCGAGATCCCCATCTTCGAGAACGTCTTGAGCAGGCCCTTGTTTATCGCCTTGGTGAAGTTATAGAGCGCTTTTTCGAACGTGATCCCGTCCGCCAGATACCCGCGCTTCGCCATCTCTTCCAGTGTTTCGATGGCGAGGTACGGATTCACGGCGCTTGCCCCGTAGCCGATCAGAAGAGCGAAGTGCATCACTTCTCGCGGCTCGCCGGACTCGACAACCAGCGCGACCTGAGTGCGAGTGCCTTCCCGCACCAGGTGATTATGCACGGCGGTCAGCGCGAGCAGGCTGGGAATGGGCGCGTATTCGCGATTCAACCCTCGATCGGAGAGAATCAGCAGCGTGTAGCCGGCTTGGATCGCGAGCGAGGCGCCGCGGCACAGGCTTTCGAGCGCCCTTTCGAGCCCTTTCTCGCAGTCGCCGACTTCAAACAAAGTGGGCAGCGTATTCGCAAGCACATCCCCCTTGGCAACCCGGCGCAGCTTTTCCAAATCGTAATTCGTCAGGATGGGCTGTGGAAGCTTCAGCGTGTGGCAGTGTTCGGGCGTCTCGACGAGAATGTTGCGCTCCCGGCCGATATAGCTGATGAGAGACATCACCATCTCTTCCCGGATCGGATCGATAGGCGGGTTCGTCACCTGAGCGAAAAGCTGCTTGAAATAATTGAATAGCGGCTGTGGCCGGTCCGAAAGACAGGCTAACGGCGTATCCGTGCCCATCGAGCCGATGGGCTCTTCGCCGCCCGCGGCCATGGGGGCGAGAATGGTCTTGAGATCCTCGTCCGTATAGCCGAAGGCGCGCTGCCGGAGAAGAATCGTGTCGCGATCGGAGCCATGCACGTGCTGCGGCTCAGGCAGTTGATCGAGCGAGATCTGATTCTCGCTCAGCCACTGGGCGTAACGCTGGCGGCTGTAGAGATTGCGCTTCAACTCCTTGTCGGAAACGATACGGCCCTCGACGGTGTCGACCAGAAACATCTTGCCCGGCTGAAGGCGGCCTTTCAGTTTGACGTCTTCCGGTTTCACGGGCAGAACGCCCGTTTCCGAAGCCATAATGACCAGATCGTCCTTCGTCACGAGATAACGCGCGGGACGGAGGCCGTTGCGGTCGAGCGTCGCGCCGATGACGCGGCCATCGGTAAACGCAATTGCGGCCGGACCGTCCCACGGTTCCATCAACGACGCGTGGTATTCGTAGAACGCCTTCTTGTCGGGATCCATGTGCGCGTTCGACGACCACGCCTCGGGAATCATCATCGCCATTGCGTGAGGGATGCTGCGTCCCGAAAGATACAGCATCTCCAGAGCGTTATCGAAGCTCGAAGAATCGCTCCCATCCGGCGCGATTACCGGAAATGTCTTTTGGAGATCCGCGCCGAAGGCCGGTGAATCCAGCACCCGTTCGCGGGCGTGCATCCAGTTCACGTTCCCTTTCAGCGTGTTGATCTCGCCATTGTGGGCGATGTAACGGAACGGATGCGCAAGCTGCCACGTGGGAAACGTGTTGGTCGAGAAACGCTGATGGACCAGACACAGGGCGCTCATCACGTCCGGATCGGAGAGCTCCTTGTAAAAATGCGCGATCTGCGGCGCGAGCAGGAGGCCCTTATACACGATCGTGCGCGCCGAAAACGACGGAATGTAGAAATAATCCTTGTCTTCGATATCCGAAGCGCCGATCTCCGATTCGGCCCTCTTGCGAACCACGTAGAGCTTGCGCTCGAGAGCGTCCTCGTCCATCCCCGGAGTGCGGCGCACAAAAATCTGCTCGATGTAAGGTTGCGACTTCCGCGCCACGCGGCCGATGGCCATCCCGTCGATCGGCGTGTCGCGCCAGCCGAGAACGTCGAGGCCCTCTTCGCGAACGATGCGCTCGAGAATTCCCTCGCAAGTGAGGCGCGGATGTTTCTCGACCGGAAGGAACACCATTCCCACGCCATACTCGCCGGCGGCCGGAAGCGTGAACCCGAGCTTCGAACATTCGCGGACGAAGAACTTGTGCGGAACCTGAATGAGAACGCCGGCTCCGTCGCCTGTCTCCGGGTCGCAGCCGCAGGCTCCGCGGTGCGTCAGGTTGATCAAGACTTGTAAACCCTTTTGAATGATATCGTGCGACTTGTGGCCTTTCACGCTGGCCACGAAGCCGATTCCGCAAGCGTCGTGCTCGTTGCGGGGGTCATACAAGCCGGCGGCGGCAGGCAGACCATGGCTCAGTTTCGTGGGACTCATTTCAGCTCCTGACGACGGGGTACACGTCGGGCGGCCTACGCCCAATGGGATTCCGCTACTATAGCAAATCCTTTACTATAAGGCAATAGAAATCTATACTGATGTACTATAAGTATCTTGGATAGTAATTACTCACAAGGCTGGGAGGGGTGGTACCGCCAGCTTCCGTCCTAGGACTTCCGGGACTATTTCACCTTGAAATAGAGGGTAGCGGAAAACCTCTCCAGAGTCCCGTCCTCGCGAACGATGCGATGCTCCGCGAGCATTTATAACCTTTCCTTTATCAGGAGTATGGACCTGTGCCGGCAGCTTTTCCCTGGACCCGCTCACGAAGTTCCTGTTGACGGTTTTTGGTTCTGACATGACGCTTGGTACACAGCCAAATGGTGGCAAGTGCCTCCATTGGCTCTCACGATATGGACACTACACTCACGAGAAACGACGATTTGGGGCTTGGCGGACGGGAGTCCCGCCGGGAACTCGACGGACTTGTAGACCGAATTCGCGGCGCTGAACCGGGCGCGAGGGAGGAATTTGCGGAATTGTTCTCGCGGGGTATTTCCCTCCTATTGGCGCGCGATCTGGGTCCCGACCAGGTCGAAGGAAACGTCGAGAGAATTCTAGCGGCGGCAGCCAACGACATCCGGCAGGACGTGTCCATTATAAGCGACACGCTGGCCAGCGCGGTGAGGTCCCGATTGAAGCGCGAGGTCTCCGCACTTCGCGAGAGCCGCGCGGCTTCCACCGAAGCCGCCAGGGCCGTGTCCGGCGAGGCCGGGGCGGCTGTTCGCAAGGTGCTCGGAGAGCTGTCTTCACGGCAAAAGGAGATTTTGCGGCGCCACTACATTCTGGAACAGCCCCGGCAGCAGATTTGCGCGGAAATGCACATCAGCGAACCGGAGTTTCGTTCCCTGAAGAATGACGCGCGAAACCTGTACGATAGCGCGCTGCGGCCAAAGCCCGTCGAGCGGTATCAGGCGCCGCTGGCGCTCCGCCAGTCCGCCGGCTGAGGACGTAAGATCCATGGCTGGCGCGGCGTGGACTCTGGGGCCGCCTTCGAGGAAGCGTGCGCGACCAGCCCCCGGCAGCGAAAAGCAACGAACCGGGGCACGACATATCTATGCGAACGGAGTCGAGAGCAAGCCCCTGCCGCGGCGCCACTGAGCAGACCCACGGGCGTAGTCGGTTTCCTTCTGCCGGTGACGTATCCTGGAAGAGGGAGTACAGATAATGCCAGCCGCAGTCTCGACGCGCCGCCCTCTGCCTGATACGTATTCGCCCTCGGGGCGGGAGAGAGCGCAGGTGGGACTGGATTTCTAACGGCGTACCGCTCAAGAACGGCTCAGGCCGCGCGGCTCGACCTTTTGCTCACGACCGGCAAAAGACCGCGGTATCGGCAGAATTTTGACGTGCCGGAAAATGTGGTGCGGGGCCTCGGAAACGTGTGAATTGGCTGCGCAAATGCTGGATGGATGCCCTGCGGGATAAAGATAATGTCGCTGGAGCGCGCTGTAGACCTCCGACGAGGCCGTCGACAGGCCGGGAGGCGTGTCCCACATACGGCATCGCTTTTTCACAGGTAATCAAGGCCGCGGCGGCGGAAAGGCCAGAATCTGCCGCTGGTACACCTCGTGGACCTCGGAGAAGGGCTTGTGATCGCGAGTGTAGAGGACCGCGCGGTGCTCGAATAGCGCATCCGGAATCGCGAGGGACCCTGTCGACGGGGCGGGCGGCGCAACCGATGAGCCGAGTTCCCAGCCGTCCGGCAATGGCAACCACAGCAGCTTCACCGCCAGCGTCTGCCGGTACGGCTTCAATGCCCGCACCGCGGTTCCAAATGGCGTACCAGTCGTCTCAAGCAGAAGGTTCGTTTCCGCGCTCAGCCGGCCAGGCACGTACCAGTTATCCGCCACTGAAAGGACCTGGCCGCCACACTCAAGCTGCACCCGGCGATATTTCACCTCGCCGGCGCTTGAGACCTCGAGCCGCTCCAGTTGCTCGGCGGCAGGCGCACGGACAGCGCCCGGAATCACGCGCGCGACGATCTTCGGCTCGATGGCCAGCTTGTGGTCGCGGCACCACTTCTCCAAGCTTAGGGTCGCGCTTCGGCTTCCGAGAATCTCAGCGTTAAGGCTCTGAATCAGAGCCAGAGCCTGCAACCGCGTCAAGGATGTGTCCGGCCAGGCGGGCGACTCGGCGGAGACTCTCGCCGGCGGCCAGGTGAGCGCCGCCGCAAGAACAGTGGCGCGCGCGGTACGCCGAAGGCTGGCAGTTGCGATCCGGCACAAGGACTGCGAGGTGGGTTGCTTTCGAGCCATGAAATCTTAGGGCTCGCCGGGAAATAACCGTTCCGAATCTGCCGATGGAACTGTGGTGGCGGTGGAGCAGGCCGTGGTCGTTTGCGGCCTGCCATTTGCGGGATAAAAAGCAGGCGACAAAGGACGATCGCCCGCACCCCCGCCCGCCAATGGCAACAGTTGTTTCATTCCAAGGCCTTAGGGCGTCCGGGCCACCCTGAAGCCGATCATTCGATGCGATTGCAGCGACGGCCAAGCCGCCGATCGCGCGTAGCTACGGAGGTCGAAAGGATCGATGAAGAACGACCCTCCCCGAACCACCCGGTAAGCCCCGGCCGCCGGACCCTGCGGATTCTTGCGCGGAGACGACGCGTAGTAGTCGCGGCTATACCAATCCTGACACCACTCCATCAGGTTGCCCGCCATGTCGAAGGCGCCGTAAGGGGAAGCGCCGCTGTGCGTCGCCATCTCGCCGCGCCGGCTTCCGTCGTGGAATCCCACTGGGCGCACCGTATCGTAGCTTTGCGTCCCCACGAAGTTTGCATGGGAAGGATCGATCGAGTTCCCCCATGGATATCTTCGCTGGTCCGCGCCGCGAGCCGCCTTCTCCCACTCGGCCTCGGTAGGCAACCGGTACTTCTTCCCGGTCTTCTCGCCGATCCAGTTGCAGAATGCGACCGCCGAGTCCCAATTCACGCCGATGACCGGATAATTGTCGCTATCCGGCGTGCCGCCGCCGTGATTGTTCGCCTGCGACCAGTAGGGGATAAGGTCTTTCGGAAACGGCTTGCCTCCCGGCCAAAACTTCGGATCGTCGTATCCCGGATCGTCCCGGAACTTGCGCCACTGGAGGTTCGTCACCTCGAACTTTCCGATGTAATAGGAATCGAGCTCAACCAGATGCACCGGGCGTTCGCGCGGTTCGCCGTCGCCGAAGTTGTCTCCCATTCGGAATGCGCCGGCAGGAACGTAGACTAATTCTCCGTAGCCGTCATCGACTATGGGAGGCGCAGCCGATCGCAAAGGCAGGGCCAGGATCAGAACGGCAAGAGTCAGGCCAATACAAGCAAGTCCGCGCATGGCCTATTTGCCCTTCGGCAAAAACCCGTCCTGCTGCAGGAAATGGCGCAAGGCCGCCATCCAGGGTGAAAATTCCGGACTCCCGTAGGCCGCCCCGAACCCATGCCGGCCTTTCTGATAAAGATGAAGCTCCGCCACCGCTCCAGCGCGGTTCAGATCCATGAACAACTGCGCGCTGCCATTCGCGTTGCCCCGGTCCGCCGCGGCGCAAAGCAGAAACGTCGGCGGGAAGTTTTTCAATTGCTCCCCGGCAGACGGCCGTCC
Organism: Candidatus Sulfopaludibacter sp. SbA3; assembly: GCA_945893365.1. GTDB lineage: Bacteria > Acidobacteriota > Terriglobia > Bryobacterales > Bryobacteraceae > SYKU01. Next base: position 10,208 of record CAMDED010000168.1, read on the forward strand.
CGGGCCATAGACAAGCAACAGAAAGTCGGGGCGCGAGCCGACACGGTCCAGAGGATCTGCCGCCGTGGCGTCGGCTGTCCTGGCGGCAGCCACAACGGATCGTCCGAGGGTCGACCCGGCCGAGAACCCGGCGAAACCGATCTTGCCGGGGTCGAGCTTCCACTCCCTGGCCCGGGCGCGCACCAGTTGCACCGCACGATTTCCGTCGAGCACCCGCGCGTCCTCTCGATACTTCGGCGACAGCCGGTAGGTGAGCACGAACGCCGCCGAGCCCCAGTCGTTGAACCGTTCCGCGATCTCCATCCCCTCCGTTCCGTACATCATCATGATGTTGCCGCCGCCCGGCGCGACGATTAAAGACGTTCCGTTACGTTTGCTCTCCGTGGGCATGAACACGGTCAGAAACGGCGCGTCGAGCGGATCGGTACCCGTCGCCAGCGGTACCTTGCCTTGCTCCCACAACGGAATATTAAAGGGTACGCCCGAGGCTGGGCTCTTTGGCTCGACGGCAAAAAGCGGCGCCGCGATGGCGAAGGCCGACACCGCCAGCTTCGCAAAAAACGTTGTCATGGTCATTGCAATCAATCTTCTAACGCCTGGGGATTCCGGTCAAGTGCTACCATGGTGTAGGCGCTCGGCGGGTGGCATGCGTTACCTTCCAGTCTCGCCCGGAGTCTTATCACTTAGTCCATGACCCGCGTTTTCTCCGCACTACCCATTCTCTGCGTGCTTTCCTTGCCGCTGGCGATCGCGGGCCCGCCGGAAGTGTTTGCGTTTGTCGACAAGAGTTGCGTTGCCTGCCACAATGCCAAAGTCAAGTCCGGCGACGTCGATCTGGCCTCCGCGCGAACCGTCAAGACATTCGACGAAGACAGGGAAATCTGGGAGAAGGCCGTTGAGAAACTGAAGACCGGGCAGATGCCTCCTCCAGGCGCGCCGAGGGCACCGGCCGCCACAACGGAAGAGATCATAAATTGGCTGCAAGCGGAGTTTGACCGGCAGGATCGGGCGGTAAAGCCCGCCGCCGGACGAGTGTCCGCCCACCGCCTCAACCGCGCCGAGTATAACAACACGATTCGCGACCTGCTCGGCGTCGACGTTCGTCCCGCGGACAGCTTCCCCGCCGACACGGCCGCCTTCGGGTTCGACAACATCAGCGATGCGCTGAATCTTTCCCCGGCGCTGCTCGAAAACTACGTGGACGCGGCGGAGCGCGCCGTGCGCGCGGCTCTGTTCGGACCGGAAAAACGCAAGCCGGCGGCTGTACATTACTCCGCGCCGGTTCGCATCAATGAAACGCGCGGACGGTCCTCCCTGCCGAAGGACCTGTTCAACTACGACTTGACCGGTTTGAGTACGCTCCACTCGATGCACGTGGTTCACCGGTTTCCCGTGGATGGAGAATACAGTTTTCGCCTGGTGCTGAACGGACATCGTCCGAACCAGTCGGAACCGGCGCGCCCCGCGCTTTTTATCGATGGCAAGATGATCCGGGAGTTCGAAGTGGACGCGACGGACCTCGAAGGGCAGATCGTCGAGCTGCGAACCCAGGTCACCGCCGGCGAGCATCTGCTCTCGGCGTCCTACCTGCGCGCCTACCACGGTCTCCCGCCCAGCTACAAGGGACCGGAGCCTTCGAAACGTCCCTCCGAGCCGCTGATCAGCGCCCGCGGGAAGCTCAGCGAGAAAGATATCGAGACGCTGCGTAAGTTCGGAACCAGGATCAAGACCGATTCGATTGAAACGCGCGTCGACAACCGGTTCGAGTCGCTCGACATCGGCGGTCCTTTCACGCAAGTCACCGGCGCGTCGCCCGAAAGCCTTCGCAGAATCTACGTTTGCGGACACGCGCCGGGCAAGCACCCGCCGGGCAGGCAAATGGACGCTTGCGCGCGGACGGTGCTGGCTCGTTTCGCCACCCGCGCCTTCCGCAGGCCCGTAAGATCGAGCGAAGTGGCGCAATACGCGACCCTCGTGGCTCTGGCGCGGAAGCAGGGCGATTCGTTCGAGGAAGGCATCGCCACTGCTCTGCAAGCCATTTTGGTATCGCCCAACTTCCTTTACCGCATGGAGAGGGATCAGGCGCAAGCCGGACTCGCGTCCGTCCCGGTCGGTCCGTATGAATTGGCGTCGCGGCTGTCCTACTTCCTATGGAGCAGCATGCCCGATGAAGAACTGCTCCGCGTGGCGGGCCAAGGCGGGCTGAAGAATCCCGCTGTGCTCGGCGCACAGGTCTCGCGAATGCTTCGGGACTCGAAGTCGAGCGCGCTGGTCGAAGGATTCGCCGGGCAGTGGCTGCAATTCAGGAACATCGACGTGGTGAAGCCGGATCAGGAGCGCTTCCCGGCGTTTGACGACGGCCTGCGCCAAGCCATGCGGCGCGAGACCGAGTTGTTCATCGGGAGTATTGTGCGGGAGGACGGCGCAGTACTCGACCTATTGGATGCCAACTACACATTTCTGAATGAGCGGCTGGCGCGTTTCTACGGCATCCCCGGAGTTACCGGCCCGGAGTTCCGGCGCGTCGACGTTGGGGGCACCGTGCGTGGCGGCGGCGTTCTCGCGCACGCGAGCGTACTCACCGTATCGTCCTACTCGACCCGGACGTCACCCGTTCTACGCGGCAAATGGATTCTCGAAAACCTGCTCAATGCGCCTCCACCCGCGCCGCCGGCGTCGGTGCCGCCGCTCGACGACGCCAAGGTCGGGCAGTCCGGCACTCTTCGTCAGCAGATGGAAGAGCATCGCAAGAATCCGGCCTGCGCGTCGTGCCATTCGATCATGGACCCGCTCGGCTTCGGCCTTGAGAACTTCAACGCCATCGGCGCCTGGCGAACCGAAGACGGCAAGTTCCCCGTGGATGCCAAGGGGACGCTGCCCGACGGCCGCTCCTTCCGGACGCCGGCCGAACTAAAAACCATTCTCAAGACAGGCCGCGAGGCGTTTGTCCGCGGGTTGACGGAAAAGTTGCTGACCTATGCTCTGGGCAGGGGCCTTGAGCGGTACGATCGTCCGGCGGTGATGGGCATCACCGCAAGAGTCGCTGCCGGGGATTACCGGTTTTCGCAGCTGATTTTGGGGGTGGTCGACAGCCTCCCATTCCAAAATAGAAGCGCGAGGGAAGTGAGTGGGATTGCGCCCGCCCAGGTAGCGGCTATCATGAAGGAGAGATCGAAATGACGTTTCTAACAGGCAAACACCTCAACCGGCGCACGCTGCTGAGAGGCATCGGCGCGGCTATCGCTCTTCCTTCGCTCGACGCCATGCGCCCGGCCATGGCGGCCCCCGCGAAGTCGAGGACCGGAAAACAGCCCGGCCGCGTGGCGGTGGTATATGTGCCGAATGGCATCGTCATGAAGGACTGGAAGCTGGCGGAGACAGGCAGGGACTACACTTTCACGCGCATACTCAAGCCTCTCGAGCCCTTCCGCGAGGACATGATTGTGCTGTCCGGACTGGCGAATCATGCTGCAATCGCCGGCAAGGGCGGCGGGCATGCGAAAGCCACGGGCAGCTTCCTTTCCGGCACCTCACCGAAATACACGGCAGGCGCCGACGTGCGCGCCGGCGTCACCTTCGACCAGCTTGCCGCCGAGCGTTTCGCCGCCGAGACCCGCGTTCCTTCCCTTCAAATCGGCTGCGAGGATTCGCGCATGGTCGGGAACTGCGATACGGGGTCGAGCTGCGCCTACACCAACAGCTTGTCTTGGAAGAATCCGGAAACGCCGCTCGCCGTGGAAGTGAACCCACGCTCCGTCTTCGAGCGCCTGTACGGCGCCGTCGATCCCAGCCTTTCTCCCGAAGTTCGCGCGCGGCGCGTTCTCTACCGCAGAAGTATCCTCGACTTGACGCGCGGCAATACGGAACGGCTGATCTCCAGTTTGGGTACGGCGGATCAGCGTAAGATGGACGAGTATCTGACCGGAATACGCGAGGTGGAGAAGCGGATCACCGCTTCCGAGAACGACCCCGTGACTCCGCCCTCCGAGAAGCCCTCGGGAATTCCCTTTGAGTACGCAGCCTACGTCAAGCTGATGTTCGATCTGCAGGTGCTCGCTTTCCAGTCGGACCTCACGCGCGTTTCGACGATGATGCTCGGCCGCGAGGGAAGCGTCCGGACGTATCCCGAGATCGGCGTGCCCGACCCGCACCATCCGCTCACGCATCACCGCGGCCATCCGGACTTTATCGAGAAGGTGACGAAGATCAACTGTCTGCACGTGGAACTGTTCGCCTACTTCCTGGGACGCCTGAAGGCAACCGCCGATGGCGACGGCACGCTGCTCGATCATTCCGCCATCCTTTATGGAAGCGCGCTAAGCGACGGGAACGCCCATTCGAATTTCGATCTGCCGCTGGTGCTGGCGGGCCGCGCGGGAGGGCTTCGCGGCGGACGTCACGTGGCCGCGGAACCGAAGACCCCGGTGGCGAATCTATTCGTGCAAATGATGAACTGCGTAGGGATGGAGACTGAGCGCTTCGCCGATAGCACCGGGAAGCTCGATCTCGTCTCGTAACGATCGCCCGGCGGGATCCCCTGCCGCACGCCACCCAACGCCAACAGACCCAGGGCCGGCAACGCGGCCGACGCCAGATTCGGACCATCGCCCGAAACCTGAGCGACGGTAAAAGGCTCGCCGGGAAATAACCGTTCCACATTTGCCGATGAAACTGTGGCGCCGGTGGGGCGGGGCATCGTCGTTTTGCGGCCTGCTACACGCGCGGCAGACGGCAGGGTCGAAAAACCAACCTAACCCCATGAAAACACGAGAGCCTCAAAAAGCGAAGCCCGGGCGAAACCCCACATTGCCGCCGACCGCTTTTTCATGGAAATTCGCGGGCCGTGGGCCCTCCCCAACAGGCGACAAAAGACGATGTCGCGGTAGGGATGCAAGTTACCCCGCACCCCCGCACAGATCCGTACAAGCGCGATTGACGCATACGGCTCTTACCTTGGATGGATAACGGCAAAGCGCTGCTCCGGGTAAGGATGCACCACCCTGGGACGAGGCAACC
>CAMDED010000169.1 GCA_945893365.1 Candidatus Sulfopaludibacter sp. SbA3
TCAAGATCTCACCCGCTTCGGTAACCGTGAGCGTCACCGTTTTCACGGCGTCGCCCATGATCTTAAACGGGATCTGCTTCAGATTGAGAATGATATCGGTTGCGTCTTCGACCACGCCTGGAATCGGGCTGAACTCGTGTTCCACGCCCGCGATTCGAACCGCCGTGATTGCCGCCCCTTCGATCGAACTGAGCAGAACGCGGCGCAGGCTGTTTCCGATGGTGGTGCCGAAGCCGCGTTGGAACGGCTGCGCGGTAAACTGCCCAAAACGCTCATTCAGCGTCTCGGTATTCGCGACCAATCTCTTAGGTTTCTGAAAGCCTTTCAGCATAATCTTTCCTCGAAGCGGGCCGCATGAATCCAGCCCGCTTACACAACACTTGCCCGTCCGCCAGGCCTCGCTTACCGAATCTTACTTGCTATACAATTCGACGATCAGCTGCTCGTTCACCTGAATCTGAACGAGTTCCTCGCGCTTCGGCATTCCCGTAACGGAGCCCTTTAGCGCTTCGCGATCGACGTCGATCCAGTTGGGAGCCGGCGCGTGAGCGGTGGCGTCTCGGGCGGCCAGAATCGTGGGATTCTTCCTGCTGGGTTCCCGCACCTCGATCACGTCGCCGGGTTTCACGAGGGCGGACGGAATGTCAAGCTTGCGTCCGTTCACCTGAATGTGTCCGTGGCGCACAATCTGCCGGGCTTGGGCGTGGCTGGTGCCGAAGCCCATCCGGTAGATCGCATTGTCCAGACGCCGCTCCAGCATGCCGAGGAGGTTTTCGCCCGTGATGCCTTTCATCGCGCTGGCTTTTTCGAACGCATTACGGAATTGAGTCTCCAGAACCCCGTAGATGCGGCGAACCTTCTGCTTCTCGCGCAACTGCATACCGTAACCGGAGATCTTGGCTTTGCGGTCTTTGCCGTGCTGGCCCGGGACGAAATTGCGCTTCTCGATGGCGCACTTTTCGCTGTGACAGCGCTCACCCTTCAAGAACAACTTTGTGCCCTCGCGCCGGCAAAGCCGGCAAACGGGGCCAATATAACGTGCCAAACTTCCTCCTTAACCTTACTCTCAAGGTGCAGTTTACGATCCCTTGCGGGATCTTCGTCCTGCTTACCAACCAACTACCGCGCCCGGCTCAAACTTCAGGACGGCGCTAAGCTCACGGCCGGACGCCGGTGGGGGCGGCTAGACTCTCCGCTTCTAGCGGCTAGACTCTCCGCTTCTTGGGCGGACGGCAGCCGTTGTGCGGAATCGGGGTAGTATCGCGAATCGAACGCACCTCGAGACCGGCCGTCGACAAGGCACGGACCGCCGACTCACGGCCGGATCCGGGGCCGCTGACACGCACTTCCACGGTGCGGAGACCGACTTCCTTCGCTTTTCCGGCTGCGGTTAGCGCCGCCTGCTGCGCGGCGAACGGGGTCCCCTTGCGAGAACCGCGAAAACCGAGCGAACCGGAACTCGACCAGGACACGACATTCCCTTCGATATCGGAAATCGTGACGATCGTATTGTTAAAAGTAGCCTGCACGTGCACCGTTCCCACGTGGACAATCCGTTTCTCTTTCTTCTTGAAGCTCTTCTTCTTGGTGGCCTTTACGGGCGCCTTAGCCATATTCTTATGTCTTCCCTGTAGCTTTCTTCTTGTTAGCCACGGTCCCGCGGCGCGGTCCCTTCCGGGTGCGGGCGTTGGTGTGCGTACGCTGGCCGCGCACCGGCAGTCCGCGGCGATGACGCAAGCCGCGATAGGAACCCATCTCGATGTGCCGCTTGATATTCATCGAGATCTCCTTGCGGAGATCGCCTTCGACGGCTCCTTCATCCTCAAGAATCTGACGAACGCGGTTTACTTCGTCTTCGCTCAAGTCGCCGACCTTCTTGTCGAAGTCGATTCCAGCCCGGTACAGCAGGGATTTCGAGCGCGTCCGCCCGATCCCGTAGATGTAGGTTAGACCGATTTCCGCCCGTTTCTTTGGCGGCAGATCCACACCGGCGATGCGTGCCATAGTTCTCCTAACCCTGCCTCTGCTTGTGCTTGGGGTTGACGCAGATGACCCGCACCACGCCTTCGCGGTGAATCACCTTGCATTTGTCGCAAATCTTCTTGACCGAAGCCCGTACTTTCATGATCCCTCAATTCCCGCTGCGCCGCTCTTTGTTCCCGCCGCGCTTCCAGCGATATTCGCGCGGTACCGAATTCTTCCTCTGGTTGGATCGAGCGGAGAAAGCTCCACTTCAACCCGATCGCCCGCCGAAAGCCGGACGAAATTTCCCGCGCTCTTCGCGCCCGCCGCGCCGCCCGCATGCGCCAGCACTTCATGCTGGTTTTCCAGCCGCACCCGGTAAAGCCCGTTCGGCAACTGGTCCACAACCTTGCCTGTCATCTTCTATTTCTATCGTAGCGAGCTTAGGGCCGGGTCAATACCCACGGGCCGTTGCCTGTTACCGCCACGCAGTGCTCGAAGTGGGCTGAGTTCGACCCGTCCTTCGTCACAGCCGTCCATTTGTCGCTCAATACCTTCGCGTCGGCCTTCCCGGCGTTCACCATAGGCTCGACCGCCAGTACCATGCCTTCCTTCAACCGCGGATTCTCATTCTTCCGCTCGACATAGTTCGGAACCTGAGGTTCCTCGTGAAGCCGCGTCCCGATCCCGTGCCCCACGTATTCCCTCACAATCGAGAATCCGTTCGACACCACATGCCGCTCGACCGTACTACAAATATCGAATAATCGATTCCCGGCGCGAACCTGGGAAATCGCCAGTTCGAGCGACTCCCGGGTAACAGTCATCAACCGCTCCGCTTCCGCACCGACATCTCCAATTCCGACCGTAATGGCCGAATCGCCGAAATAGCCATTCAACTGCACTCCGGTATCGATCTTCAATAGATCGCCATTCTTCAACTTGCGCCGTTCCGACGGCATTCCGTGCACGATCTCGCTGTTAATCGAGGTGCAAAGCACAAACTTGAACCGCTCGCCCGCGGCCGGCACATAATACCCCTTAAAAGCCGGGAGCGCCCCCGCGTCCTTCATCATCGCCGCGGCGGCGACTTCCAGGTCCCAGGTCGAAACGCCCTCAACCGCCATCGCGCCCGTTTTCTGGAGAATCTCCCAGACCAGCAGACCGCTGCGGCGCATCTTCTCCAATTCCGCCGGCGTCTTACGAATGATCATCCGCCGTTCTCGATCAGTTTGTAAATTCTCTCGCACACGACGGGCGGCACTTCCCGGCCTGCGTCAACTTCGTACAGTCGTCTTCCCGCGCTATGGAAATACTCCAACACCGGCCGGGTTTGCCGTTCATATTCTTCCAAACGCTCGCGAATCACCGCTTCGCTGTCGTCTTCGCGAATGACCAGGCCCGCCCCATCGAGATCGCACACATCGGCCTGCTTCGGCGGCCGGGATAACACATTGTACAACGTGCCGCAGACGGGACACTGCCTCCGCCCGCTTAGCCGGGCTATTACCTTATTGTAATCGACTACCAGATGGATCACCACCTGGTCGATACCCCGCCCCTCGAGTAACACTCCCAGCCTCTCGGCCTGCTGCTGCGTTCTCGGATACCCGTCGAGAATAAATCCGTCCCTGCAATCCGGCCGGGCGACTCTCTGCTTTACCAGCGCGTTCACCAGTTCGTCCGGAACCAGAGATCCGGCATGCATCAATTTCGCGACTTCCCTGCCGATCTCATCCCCCGCCTGGACATGCTCCCGGAGCATGTCCCCGGTCGAGATCTGGGGGAAACCGGTCCGCTCCGTCAATAATTTTGCCTGCGTACCCTTCCCGGAACCGGGAGGGCCAAACAGCACGACTGCGCGCGGGGACCTCTTTTGGCCGTTGTTCACTTGGAAATACCCGCTAGAACGAACTCCGGCGGCCGCGAATACGACCCGCTCGCGGCGTAAATCCTTCGTAATGACGCATGATCAACTGCGCTTCGATCTGATTCACCGTATCCATGGCCACACCCACGACAATGAGCAGCGACGTTCCGCCGAAGTAGAACTGGACGTTCAGCCCGTCCAGCAGGAATCGGGGGAAATAGGAATCGACGAAGTTTCCGACGAGCGGCAGATGCTGCAGCTTGATCCCGGAAATCATGATGTCCGGAATCAGACAGAGGATCGAGAGATAAAGACCGCCCACGACCGTGATCTTGGTGAGAATGTTGTTCATGTACTGGGCGGTATTCTTGCCCGGACGGATGCCCGGGATAAAACCGCCGTACTTGCGCATGTTGTCCGCGGCTTCGTTCGGATTGAAAATGATTGAAACGTAGAAGAAGCAGAAAAAAACGATGCCGACCACGAACAGCAGCACGTACAACGGCTCGCCATGGCGGATCGAACCAAGCATCGCCGATAGCCATGCGTTGTTCTTGAAGAACGGAACCGGCGCGAGCGTCTGCGGAAACGCGAGAATCGAAGATGCGAAGATAACCGGAATCACGCCGCCCGCGTTGACTTTGAGGGGCATGTGCGTCGACTGCCCGCCCATCACGCGGCGCCCGACCACGCGCTTCGCGTATTGGACCGGAATCCGCCTTTCACCCCGCTCCACCAGCACGATGAACGCAACCACCGCGACCATCATCACAAGAATGACGATCAACTGCAGCGTGTTCCACTCGCCCGTCACGAATACGTTGGTGTAAATGTTCGATATCGCCGACGGCAGACCCACCACGATACCCGCGAAAATGATCAGCGACATCCCGTTGCCGACGCCGCGCTCGGTAATCTGTTCCCCCAGCCACATGATGAAAGCGGTGCCTGTGGTGAGCGAGAACATCGTCAGCGCGATGAACCCGAAGCCCGGATTGATGACGATATTGCCTTCCATCCCCTGCAGGCTAATGGCGATTCCAAAAGATTGCATCAAGGCAAGCGCGACTGTGAGGTACCGCGTCCACTGGGTAATCTTGCGGCGGCCGAGCTCGCCTTCCTTCTGAAGTTTTTCGAGCGTGGGAATAACCACGGTGAGCAATTGCAGGATGATCGACGCCGTGATATAGGGCATGATGCCCAGGGCGAAAACCGTCATGCGGCTAATGTTGCCGCCCGCAAACAAATCGAGGAAGCCGAATATGCTGCCCGCGTTTTGCGAAAAGAACTCCTCCCACCGCTGGAAGTTAACTCCAGGCGTGGGGACGTGTCCGCCAATCCGGTAGACCGCAAGCAGACCCAGCGTGAACAGGACTCTCTTCCGGAGGTCCGGGATCCGGAAGACATTGGCGATAGCTTCGAAAACCTTCATGTTCGGCTCGATTTCCGGGGTCTTACTCCGCTGCCGGCGGCGCGCTGCCGCCAATGGTTTCGGCCACGCCTCCGCGCGCCGCGATCTTCTCCATGGCCGACTTTGAGAACATGTGGGCTTCAACGCGGATCGCACGCGTCAGCTCACCCGAACCCAGAATCTTCAAGCCATCTCCGAGTTTCTTCACAATTCCCAAAGCCATCAGCGAATCCGGGCTGAAGCTGTCCCCGGCGAGGTTGTCCAGCGTTCCCAGGTTGACGATAGCGTATTCTTTCTTGAAAATATTGGTAAAGCCACGCTTCGGAAGGCGGCGGTGAAGCGGCATTTGGCCGCCCTCAAATCCGCGTTTCTGTCCGAAACCGGTGCCCGCGTACTGGCCCTTGTGGCCGCGCGTAGACGTCTTTCCATGCCCGGAGCCCATGCCGCGCCCGACGCGCTTCTTCACGTGCGTTTGCCCGGCCGGCGGTTTCAATCCACTGAGGTTCATGCGCTTCTCCCGTTCGTCCCGTCGTCAGTCAACCAAAGCCAGCAGGTGCGGCACTTTCTTCACCATGCCCCGCCAGGCAGCCGTATCCGGCCGCTCCGCGATCTGATTCATTTTCCGCAAGCCGAGCGACCGGACGATTCGCTTGTGCTTTTCCGGGGTGCAGATCGGGCTGCCGATCAACTTGATCTTGATTCTGCCGTCCATTGGAGCTTCTCCCATCAGAGCTTCTCAACCGCAATCCCGCGCATTTCGGCGACCATGTTCCTGTCGCGCAGCTGCTCGAGCGCCGCGATCGTCGCCTTCACCACGTTGTGAGGATTGTGCGTGCCGATCGACTTCGTGAGTACGTTCGCAATTCCCACGGCCTGGATGACCGCCCGCACGGGTCCGCCGGCGATCACGCCCGTCCCGGCGGGAGCCGGCTTGAGAAGGACAAGCCCGCTGCCGAACCTGCCGAGCACCTGGTGAGCGATCGTCGTCTCAAGCAGATGAATCTTGCGCAGGTTCTTCTTCGCGGACTCGATGCCCTTGCGAATCGCCGAGGGCACTTCCTTCGCCTTGCCGATGCCGAACCCGACCACTCGGGCCGCCGGATCGCCCACTACCACGAGCGCCGAGAAACTCATATTCTTACCGCCCTTGACCACCTTCGTCACGCGGTTGATCGAAACCACTTGCTCCTTCAGATTGTACTGCTGAGGGTTGACGCGTTTCACCGTTGCCGATATCATACGCTAAAACTCCAGTCCCGCTTCCCGCGCCGCATCCGCCAGCGCCTTGACCCGTCCGTGATACAAATATCCGCCGCGGTCGAAAACGACTTTCTGGATGCCTTTTTCCTTCGCCCGCTCAGCCACCAGCTTCCCGACCAATTTCGCCGCGGCCACGTTGCCGCCGGCGGTCCTGACTTCCGTCTTCTCGACCGTCGAAGCCGCCACCAGCGTCTTTCCCGCGCCGTCGTCGATCAACTGAGCGTAGATATGAGCCACGCTCCGGAACACCGCGAGACGCGGACGCTCGGCCGACCCCGCCACCTTGCGCCTGATCCTCTTATGAATCCGGAGGCGAATCTCGTTTTTCGAAGTCTTTTTGATCATGTTCGCTCCGCCGTTACTTCGCGCTCGCGCCGGTCTTTCCAACCTTCTTCCGCAGCGCTTCGCCGGTGTAGCGGATCCCTTTATTCTTGTAGGGATCGGGCTTGCGCAGCGCGCGGATGTTCGCCGCCACCTGTCCCAGCATCTGCTTGTCGTAGCCGGTCAGCACGAGGTGAGTCTGCTTATCGATCTTCAGATCCACGCCGTCCGGGAGCAGCACTTCGATCGGATGCGAGTAGCCGAGAACGAAGGTTGCGACCTTCCCCTTCACGTCGGCGCGGTACCCGATGCCGACGATATCCATCTCTCGCGTGAATCCGCCCGACACGCCCTGGATCGCGTTCGCCGCGAGCGCGCGCGTAAGACCGTGCAGCGCGGCGTGCTTGTCGCTTTCGCGCAGCACGTCGAGCCGTCCTTCGCTCTGCGAAAAGCTGATACCTCCCGGAATCGGGACCGTCAGTTTCCCCTTCGGCCCTTCAACCTGCAATTCTTCGCCGATATTGATCTTCACGCCTTTCGGCAGCGGGATCGGTTTTTTTCCGACTCTGGACATGTTCGCTTACCAGATCTGGCAGAGGATTTCCCCGCCAATTCCTTCCTTATGCGCCGTGCGCCCCGTCATCACGCCGCGCGGAGTGGTGAGAATGTTGATTCCCAGACCGCCCAGCACCCGCGGAATATCGTCCTGGCCGACATAGACGCGGCAGCCCGGACGCGAAACGCGCTCGATTCGCGAGATCACCGGCGAGTTGTTGTCGCCGTACTTGAGGTAAATCTTGATGGTTTTCTTAACGCCTTCCTCGGCGACCTTGAAGTTGAGGATATATCCTTCTTCCTTCATGATCCGCGCGATTTCGGCCTTGAGCTTCGACGCGGGCACGTCCACCTTCGGGTGGCGCGCCGAGAGCGCGTTCCGCACTCTCGTCAGCATGTCGGCAATGGGATCGCTTGTCACGAATTTCCTCCTACCAGCTCGACTTAATGACGCCGGGAATTTCCCCGTTCAGCCCGAGGTGGCGAAAACAAAGCCGGCAAATGCCGAACTTCCTCAGATAGCCGCGCGGGCGGCCGCAGCGCCAGCAACGGTTGCGGTGGCGGCAGGCAAACTTCGGCTTTTTCAAATCTTTGGCTATCTTGGCGGTAGTGGCCATTATTTCGTCTCGCTTGGCTTCATTTCCCTGGCTTCTTCTAACCCGGCTTGTGTTTACCTAACTGCGGAAGGGCATTCCCATGCCCTTCAAAAGCGCCAGACCTTCCCGGTCGGTCTTGGCGGTCGTCGTGATGCAGATGTTCATGCCCTTGGTCTTGTCGACCTTGGAGTAGTCGATCTCGGGAAAGATCAACTGATCCTTCACCCCGAGCGTATAGTTGCCCCGTCCGTCGAACGACTTCGCGGAAATTCCGCGGAAATCGCGCACGCGCGGCAGCGCCACGTTCACCAGGCGGTCGAAGAATTCATACATCCGGTCGCCGCGCAGCGTCACCATGCAGCCGATCGGCATGCCTTCGCGAAGCTTAAACGCCGCGATGGACTTCGTAGCCTTGGTCACGACGGGCTTCTGGCCGGCGATCTGGGTCAACTCGTTCACCGCGCCGTCCATCAGCTTCGCATTCTGCGTCGCTTCACCCAGCCCGATATTGATCGAGATCTTGTCCAGACGCGGAAGGGCCATGACGTTCGTATACCCGAATTCCTTCATCAGAACCGGGGCTACCGTTTTGTTGTAGTGCTCTCTTAATCTCGCTGCCATAATACGCCGTCCTTACTTCTGATCGAGCGGCTGCCCGCACTTGCGGCAGGCGCGTTTACGCCTGGTCTTTCCGCCCGGCGCCGCATCCACGGAGTGCGCGATCCGCACCGCCTTGTTGCAATGGGGACACAGGATCATCAAATTCGAAACCGCGATCGGACTTTCCTTTTCGGCGATGCCGCCCTTAATCTGCTTTTGCGGATTCGGACGCGTATGCCGTTTGATCATCATCACGTGCTCGACGAGCACACGGCCCGTTTCACGGTCGACGCTCAACACCCGTCCGGTCTTCCCGCTATCTTTGCCGGCGATCACCTTGACCGTATCGTTCTTCTTGAACTGAATGCGAACCGGCTCGAGGGTCTTCGCTCTCGTCTTGACTCCGCGCGCCATTAAATCACCTCCGGCGCGAGCGATACGATTTTCATGAACCGCTTATCGCGCAGCTCGCGGGCCACCGGGCCGAACACGCGCGTGCCGACCGGCTCCCCCACGTCGTTGATCAGCACGGCCGCGTTCGAATCGAAGCGGATGTAGGTGCCATCCTTGCGCCGCGTTTCCTTGCGCATCCGGACCACCACGCAGCGGACGACTTTACCCTTCTTGATCGCCGAATCCGGCGCCGCTTCCTTCACGCTCGCCGTAATCACGTCGCCGAGCCCGGCTCTCAATCCAAGGTCGCCGCCGCGGGGAAGGATACAACTAAGCCTTCGCGCGCCGCTGTTGTCGGCGACCTCCAAAATCGTCCGCATCCCAATCATGGCTATATGCTCCTAGACCTTCACGTCGAGATCGGCCGGCTGGGCTGCGACCTGGGCCGACCTGCGCACCACCGAACCGAGCGTCCAGCGCTTCAGCCGGCTCAACGGGCGGCACTCCACAATCCGCACCACGTCGCCGAGCTTCGCGTCGCCCTTTTCGTCGTGGGCGTAAAACTTCTTCCGCTTCGTCACGATGCGCTTGTAGAGCGGATGCGGGACGCGGCGCGCCACCACGACCACGATCGTCTTCTGCATTTTCGTCGAGACGACTTCGCCGATTTTTTCGTTCTTGTGACCGATTTCGCTCATTGTCAACCCTGCTTGCCCGAGACGGCCGCCGCGGCCAGTTCGCGCTCCCGCAGCACGGTATGAATCCGCGCGCGGTCCTTCCGCATGATACGGATTTTCTTCAATCCGTCGGCCTGACCCATCGACATCTGGAACCGCAGCCGGAACAACTGCTCGTCCATTTCAAGGAGCTGCGTCTTCAACTCGCGTTCTTCGAGATCCCGAACCTTTTGCGCTTTCATGCTTCCACCTGATTTCCGCTACTCGCCCCGCTCGCGGGTGACGAACTTCGTCGGCAGCGGCAGTTTATGCGCCGCCAGACGCATGGCGGCCTGCGCCGTTTCGAGCGGCACGCCCTCCATCTCAAACAAAATCTTTCCCGGCCGGATGACGCAGACCCACTGGTCCGGCGCGCCTTTACCTTTACCCATACGGGTCTCGGCCGGCTTCTTCGTGATCGGCTTGTCCGGAAATAAGCGGACCCACACTTTGCCGCCGCGCTTGATCGACCGCGTCATCGCGATACGGGCGGCTTCAATCTGCCGGTCCGTGATCCAGCCGCACCGCATCGCCTTCAGCCCGAACTCTCCAAAGGAAACCTCAGCCCCCCGCCACGCCTTACCGCACATGCGGCCGCGCTGGACCTTGCGGAACTTTACCTTCTTCGGCATCAACATGGTTTAGTTCTCCTCCGGCTTGATTTCCGCGGACGCGGGGGCCTTCGGCGCCGCGCTCGCCTCCGGGGCCGCATCGGGCGTCGCCGCGGGCGTTGCTCCGGTTCTGGCTTCCTGCTTCCACGCCGGCTGCGGCGGCATCAAGGGCGGCGCGATCGGTCCGGAAGACTTCGCCGGGTGTGGCATGTCCGCGGGAGCCGCCTGCACGGCCGGACCGGACGAAATGGGCGTCGGCGCCGCGCCGCCTTGCGGCGGACGGCGGTCCCTGCCGCGATCCCCTCCACGGTCCCCGCCACGATCTCCTCTGTCGCCTCTCGGTTCGCGCTGTTCACGCGGCTCACGCCGGCGCGGCTCGGGATCGGACGAGAGCGACCGGCGGCCCTTCGCCGTGGGAAGAATCTCGCCCTTGTAGATCCAAGCCTTGATGCCGATCACGCCGTAAGTCGTGCTCGCTTCCGTAAATCCGTAGTCGATGTCCGCGCGCAGCGTATGCAGCGGCAACTGACCCTGCAAATACCATTCGCTGCGGGCGATTTCCGCGCCGTTCAGGCGCCCCGAAACGCGAATCTTGATCCCCTTGCAGCCGAACCGGAGCGCCGAATCGACCGATTTCCGCATCGCCCGGCGAAACGCCACGCGCTTTTCAAGCTGCAGCGCAATCGACTCCGAGACCAGTTGCGCATCGAGCTCGGGCTTATGCACTTCCTGAATATCGATGAACACTTCGCGCTTCGTGCGCTTCGCCAGATCCTGCTTGAGCTTCTCGATCTCCGCGCCCTTGCGGCCGATGATAATGCCCGGACGCGAAGTCCGGATCGTCACCCGAAGTTTATTGCCCGGGCGATCCACTTCGATCGAGCTGACGCCGGCCGACTTCAGGCGGTCCCGCAGCGCCTTCTTCAACTCCTGGTCTTCCTGCAGCAGCTTCGCAAAACCGTGTTGAGCGAACCAGCGCGACCGCCACGTCTTGCTGAAGCCAAGACGAAACCCGATTGGATGTACTTTCTGTCCCATGCGTTAGCCTTTCGCGCTCGAAGCCCTGTTAAGAGGAATCCCCTTTTGCTTTTCCGACACCTTCACCACAATGTGAGACATGCGCCGCTGATAGCGGTACGCGCGCCCCATCGGCGCCGGGCGGATCCGCTTCATGCGCGGCCCTTCCTGCACATACGCCTCGCTCACCACCAGCGCGTCGACGTCGATGCCTTCAAACTTGTTCCGCGCATTCGCGATCGCCGACTTCAAAACCTTCTCTACGCTCGGCGCGACCCGCTTGTTCGTCGTCCGCAGCGTGACCAGCGCCTGGCCCGCGCTCTGGCCGCGGATCAGATCCACCACCAGCCGGGCCTTTTGCGCCGAAACCCGGAGGTACCTCGCCGCGGCTTTCGCTGTCGGAATTTCCACTGTTGTCGCCATCGTTTTAGACTCTCAGCCCTGCTTCAATCTCTGCCCGCCGCTCAGGAAGGCTTCGAAGATTTCTCCGTCGCCGCCTTCACGGAATGACCCTTAAAGGTGCGGGTCGGCGAAAATTCGCCCAGCTTGTGCCCCACCATGTTCTCGGTCACATAGACCGGGATAAACTTTCTGCCGTTATGGACGGCAAGGGTATGGCCCACAAATTCGGGCAGAATCGTCGAGCGCCGGGACCAGGTCCGGACCACTTTCTTCTCGTTCGCGGCGTTCAATTTCTCCACCTTCACCACCAGGTGCAAATCCGTGAACGGCCCTTTACTGACTGATCGACCCATATCGCCTCGCTACCTCTTCTTACTCTTCCGGTTGACGATCCACTTATCCGTGCGCTTGTTGTTCCGCGTCTTGTAACCGCGCGTCGGCTGGCCCCAAGGCGTCACCGGATGGCGTCCGCCCGAAGTCTTGCCTTCGCCGCCGCCATGCGGGTGGTCGACCGGGTTCATCGACACGCCGCGATTGTGCGGGCTCTTACCCAGCCAGCGCTTGCGTCCCGCCTTACCGAGCGAGACGTTTTCGTGATCCGTGTTGCCCACCTGGCCGATTGTGGCCATCGAACCCACCGGAACGCGCCTGATTTCGCCCGACGGCAGCTTCAGCAGCGCCAGCTCGCCTTCCTTCGAAATCAGCTGTACCTGCGCGCCTGCCGACCGCGCCATCTGCGCGCCCTTGCCGGGCCGCAGCTCCACGTTGTGAACGATCGTGCCGGCCGGGATATTCTTCAGCGGCAGGGCGTTCCCGAGCAGAATATCCGCCTCGGGCCCGGAGACCACCTTCTGTCCGACCTTCAGCCCGTCCGGCTGCAGGATGTAACGCTTCTCTCCGTCCGCATAGTGCAGCAGCGCGATTCGCGACGACCGGTTCGGATCGTACTCGATCGACGCCACTACCGCGGGCACTCCGGTCTTGTCCCGCTTGAAATCGATCACGCGATACGCTTTCTTGTGGCCGCCGCTGATAAAGCGGGAGGTGACCCGTCCCGTGCTGTTGCGCCCGCCGGAACGCCTGATCGGCTCGACCAGCGACTTTTCCGGCGTCTGCTTCGTGATGTCTTCGCGCGAGACGCTGGTCTGAAATCGACGGGTCGGCGTCGTCGGACGATAGGTTTTGATCGCCATAGTTTAAAGCTCCGCGTATTCCGGCGTCTTCTGCCCCGGCTTCAGCTTCACGTACGCCTTCTTCCAGTCCGAACGGTATCCGGCGAAGCGGCCCCTGCGCCGCAGCTTGCCTTCGATATTGCTCGTCCGCACTTCCGCAACCTTGACCTTGAACAGCTTTTCGACGGCCTGCTTGACCTGAGTCTTGTTCGCCGCGGGCGACACCTCGAAACAAAGCGTGTCTTCGCCGTCCTTTTTCTCGATGCCCTTTTCCGTCACGATCGGACGCTTGATCACTTCATGAATCGTCATAACGCCAGCGCCTCCGAAAGCTTCTCCGCAGCCGACTTCGACATCAAAACGCGGTCGTGGCCGAGCAAGTGGTAAACATTCACCGCATAGCTTGCGAGCAGCGTCACGCCTTGAAGGTTGCGGGCGCCGAGAGCCAGATTGCGGTTCTCGCCGTTATCCACCAGCAGCGTTTTCCGCTTCGCCTCCAACCGGTCGAGCGCGCCCCGCACTCCCTTCGTCTTCGGATCGGAGAATTGAAACGAATCCACCACCTTCAGCTCGCCATCGTTCAACTTCGCCGTCAGCGCCGAGCGCAGCGCCCCCACCTGCATCTTCTTCGGCAGGTTGTAGGCGTAGCTGCGCGGCTGCGGTCCGTGTACCGTGCCGCCATGACGCCAGATGGGCGACCGCACCGAACCCATGCGCGCGCGGCCCGTTCCTTTCTGCTTCCACAGCTTCTTGCCCGAACCGGCCACCGCGCCCCGAACCTTCGTCTTCACCGTGCCGGACCGCTCACCCGCCTGATAATGGCGCACCGCTTCATAGAGCAGCGCCTGATTCACCGGAGCGGCGAAGACGTCGTCCGAGAGCTCGACCTCCCCGACCTTCGCATTGTTCAAATCGACCACGTCAACTTTGGGCATCGCCGTTACCTCTTCGCCCTTCTGACGACCACATAGCCGCCATTCGGTCCCGGCACCGCGCCCTTCACCACAAGGACGTTGTCCTCGGTATCCACTTCGATGATCTCCAGATTCCGCACCGTGACGCGGTCGTTCCCCATATGTCCGCCCATGCGCATTCCGGGCACGACGCGGGAAGGATAGCTCGAAGCCCCGATCGACCCCGGCGCGCGGTGGAACATCGAGCCGTGCGACCCGTCTCCGCCCCGAAAATGATGCCTCTTGACCACGCCCGCGAAGCCGCGGCCTTTGCTGATCCCGATCACGTCCACTTTATCCGCCGGCTTGAATTCTCCGACCAGAACCTTATCGCCCTGCTTCAGGTCCGTCCCCGGCTCAAGCAGCAGCTCGCGCAGAAAACGCGTACCCTCGGCGCCGGCCTTCTTCAGGTGGCCTGTCGACGGCTTGTTGATCCGGGACGGCTTGACGAACTCGACCAGACCAAGCTGTACCGCATCGTAGCCGTCGGTCGCCGGCGTCCGGCGCTGCACCACCATGCACGGACCGGCCTTGAGCAGGGTCACGGGAACTACCTGCCCGTCCGGCCTGAAAAGCTGTGTCATCCCGATCTTCTTGCCGAGTATTCCTGGACTCATAAAATCCTTCGCGCCGTAAAGCCGGGCGGCTTTCGCCGCTACCTTGCTTCCGGACTCCTACTTGTGATCTTTTCCAAAGGCCTTGATTTCCACATCGACGCCCGCCGGCAGATCGAGCTTCATCAGCGCGTCCACGGTTTGCTGCGTCGGCTCGAGGATGTCGAGCAGCCGCTTGTGCGTGCGGATCTCGAACTGCTCGCGGGATTTCTTATCGACGTGCGGAGACCGCAACACGGTCGTCCTGACCCGAACCGTTGGCAACGGGATCGGACCGGCCACGCTCGCGCCCGTGCGCTTCGCCGTATCCACGATTTCAGACGTGGACTGGTCGAGCACTCGATGATCGTAAGCCTTCAGGCGGATGCGGATGCGTTCTCTGAGAGTCATGAATCCGCCTATGCCAACACTTCGGTTACGGTGCCCGCGCCGACCGTGCGTCCGCCTTCGCGAATCGCAAACCGCAGCCCTTTGTCCATCGCCACCGGTGTGATCAATTCCACCTCGAGCGACACGTTATCCCCAGGCATCACCATCTCCGTCCCTTCCGGCATCTGCGCCACTCCCGTCACATCCGTCGTCCGGAAGTAGAACTGCGGCCGGTATCCCTTGAAGAACGGCGTGTGCCGCCCGCCCTCTTCCTTGCTCAGCACGTACACTTCGCCCTTGAACTTCGTGTGCGGTTTGATCGATCCCGGCTTCGCGATCACCTG
>CAMDED010000170.1 GCA_945893365.1 Candidatus Sulfopaludibacter sp. SbA3
GCACTTGCCGGAAGTGGTCGTGATGGACCCGCGGCGGAGATCACCGACGGCCGCGAGTTGGTGCAGCAGAGCGGCTTTTTGGGCTTCCAACTGAGGCAAAGAGTCGTTCATGGTGGGGCCTCCTCTCTTAGCGTATAACAACGCTAAGCCTTACGCCACAAAAAAGAAACCTACCGCCATCGCACTTTGATGTCGCACACCCCTTCGCAAGGACAAGGCACCAACCAGCGATATAGAATGCTCCTAGCAGGAATGCCACCGTAAGGCCTCTCAGGAGCGAGTACAGGCCCTGGAATTGTTCGCCATAGGATGCGGTTTTCACCCTGATCAGCGCGCTCCGGCATAGGAGAAACGCTTCACTGCGCTGCCCGGATTTTCCGGCGATTTCCAAGCCGAAGGCGTCTCTTATTTTTGAAGCCAACTTTGCCTTGAATTCAGATGAGAACGTCGTATTCGTCTCATCCAGAAGCACATCGGAAGGAAAACGGCCACCGCTCACTGTCGAAGGGAAAACGGGAACGGCAAAGTTCTGAAGGATGTGCCCTGCAACATACGCGAGCGGAATCGCCAGCAGAGCGGAGACCGGTTCACCAGTCGGCCACCGGCCGAATACGATTCCGAAGGGCAACCAAAACACACTGAGCAATACCAACCCTGGCAGGAAGTAGCCGTAGACATCGTAGAAATTGAACTTATCGATCAAACTGTCCCTGTCCGCAGTTGCGGTCCGGCATCTTCACGACGAATCTCGTCTATGATTCCGTCGAGAGTTGCTGCCGCCTCTTCCGCATCGGGTACCAGAACAGCCCCAACCCGCTCGTGGCCCCCTCCTCCGAATCGTTCAAATATCTTGCCCAGATTCACGGACGGAAAATCCCGCCACGGGTTTCGCATCGCCGTGATTTTCGCTCCGGCGCTCGACCGTACGACGCCGGCTGAATATCGGCCATCCGGAAAGAAAAGGTAGGGAGCATACCGGCTTATCGCTACTCCGGCGCTGTCGACATCGAATGAAACAATTCCGTTGTCGTCAATCCGGATATTGTTCTTCAGCCGCGCCAACCCCTCCTGAACCTGCGACCGGAGTTCACTTGCGCGAATCTCAACCTGAGGGAGGCTCGCCACCTCCTCGAGCGGCTTGACACGGAGTTCTCCGATTAAGCGATCGAAGAACTCCGGTTCCGGGTTGACTCCCAGGCTAGCTCTGATTCGAAGCGCCGGGGCATCGCCGAAAACTGCTTCCGTCACTGAGGAGTAACGCGCCGAATCGATTTTTTCGGCCCACTCCACGATGTCCGAATACACCTGATTCCTGTAATCGAAACGATCCTTCAATTGATGCCATAGGAGCTTCGAGCAGGAACCCATCCGATCATTGTAGAAAATAGTTGGAGCGTTCCTTCGCCGGTCATAGTCCCGTTTCGCATCCGCAGTGAGAAAAGTGGTCGAATGATGGTCAGCCCAAAACGTCGCCTGCGGATGATAGATGAAGTCGACTACCGCACACGGAGAATGTAGCTCGCGGGACAGCCAGCAGGCTCGATCGTTGTAATCCACCGCACAAAAGCGTTCAAAGTTCCAACGGTAGTGAGCTTCGAGGAAGTCCGACGCGATCACGGCGGACACTATGCCGTCAAAACACGGTGAGTGGAAATAAAGAAGAGCGCTCTTGGCCATGGGCTAACGTATAAGTCTCGGTCGGGAATGCGCGGATCTGCGCTGAAAATAGCCCCGCATAACCCACTCTACGACGGCTGCCCGCTGTCCGCAAGCCAAACCGGAGGCTTGGTAGTGAATGGGGCGAGGCTTCCTCGCGGAGCGGGGCGACCGCGGCCCTGAGTGGCCGCGCCGTCCGGATCAATCATGGGAACGAGCGCGGCATCGAGCCGTGGTTTGCTAAGCTGAGGGGTCGCTGACATGGATACGGTCTCGCTCCGCTTGAGTTTGACGCCGAACGGGCGGCTCGTGCTGGAGCGCGATGCCGGCGAAGCGGGCCTTGAGGCAGGGCTTGCGGAGCGGCTACAGCGAGCTTTCGAGCGCGGGCCCGGCCACGGCCTCTTACTCCTGGGAGCGGACGAGGCCGGAACCGCGCTGCCGCCGGTCCCTTCCTATTGGCGCGCATTCGCCGCGCGCTATGTCACGGCGCTGTGCACGCAGCAGGACGGCGACGCGCCGGCGAAGAATGTGCGCGTGGCGGCTCCCGCGGAAGAGGATCTCGAGCCCATCGCACTTGCGGCGCCGCCCATGACGGGCGCTGAATATCTCGCCGGCGGGGTGCTGCGGACTCTGTGGCACGAACTCGACACAGCCTTCGGCATCGAGTTGATCGAATCCAAATGCACGGTGCAGGAGTTCCTGAAGCGCCGGAACCCCGCGTGGCGCCTCGTGGGCCGCGTGCATTTCAACGTCGCCGAGAACCGCCAGGACCCCGATTACCCGTTCGCCTTTCTCGCGACCTACACCACGCGCCTTTCGGCGCAGGCCAAGGCGCAACATCTTCCGCTGGGGCAGGCCCTGCGCGAATACGCGGGCGCGGCCAATCGAGAACGGCTTTTGTCTCTGCTCGTTCCGGTTCAGGCCGCGTCGGAGACATGCCCGTGGTTGAAGAACATGGTGGACGCCGGCGAGATCTTCCATCCGCTGCGGTGGACGCCGCGCGAAGCGCTGCAGTTGCTGCGGGACGTTCCGCATTTGGAGACGGCGGGCGTGGTGGTTCGTATGCCCGCGGCGTGGCGGGGGAATCGGCCGCCGCGGCCGCGCGTCACGGGCACGGTAGGCGGCAAGGCGCCGTCCGGACTTGGCCGGGACGCGCTGCTCGATTTTCAAATGGAGGTCACTCTCGACGGCGAAGCGCTCAGCGCCGCCGAAATCAAAGCTCTGTTGGCGCAATCGGATGGGCTCGCCCTCGTGCGAGGACGCTGGATCGAACTCGACCGGGAACATCTCCAAGGCATGATCGAGCGCTTCCGCGAGGTCGAGCGCACGGCCGGCGAAACCGGACTGAACTTCGGCGAAGCGATGCGGCTGCTCGCCGGAGCGAATGTGGCGGCAGGCGATGCGGATGTGGACGGAGACTCCGGTTGGGCGCAAGTGGTGGCCGGCACGTGGCTCGCGGAAACCTTGCAGGGGCTGCGCAGTCCCCAGGGGTTGGCGCAAGTCGAACCCGGCGATGCGCTGCGGGGCACGCTGCGGCCGTACCAGCAAGTCGGAGTGCGCTGGCTCTATCTACTCGCCAGACTCGGACTCGGCGCGTGCCTGGCCGACGACATGGGACTGGGCAAGACGATTCAGGTGCTCTCGCTGCTGCTGATCCTCAAGCGGCAGGCCGAAGCCCGCTCCGAGAGCGAAGCGCCGCGGCCGAGTCTGCTTGTAGCGCCGGCTTCGCTACTGGCCAATTGGGCGTCGGAAATCGAGCGTTTCGCGCCGAGCTTGAAGGCATTGGTCGCGCACCAATCCGCGCTGCCGGCGGCCGAGCTCAAGACGCTTGCGCCGGAGCGGATGCTGAATGTCGACCTGGTCGTCACCAGCTACGGCTCGCTCCTTCGCCTGCCGTGGATCGCGGAGAATCAGTGGCGTCTGGTGGTGCTGGACGAAGCCCAGGCGATCAAGAATCCGGATGCCAAGCAAACGCGGACCGTCAAGAAGCTGCGCGCGAGTTCAAGATTGGCACTCACCGGAACGCCGGTCGAGAACCGGCTCGGAGATTTGTGGTCGATCTTCGACTTCGTTAACCCGGGACTGCTTGGGTCGTCCAAGGAATTCACGAGCTTCGCCAAGCGCCTCGCCAGCCAGACCCGCGGTTCTTATGCTCCTTTGCGCGAGTTGGTGCGCCCGTACATTCTACGGCGCTTGAAGACCGACAGGACGGTGATCGCGGACCTCCCGGACAAGACCGAGATCAAGGCGTTCTGCCCCCTTAGCCGGCAGCAGGCCGCGCTCTACCAACAGGCCGTGAACGATTTGGCCGCGCAACTCGCGGCGGCAACGGGAATCCAGCGCAGGGGTTTGGTATTGTCGTTCCTGATGCGCTTCAAGCAGATCTGCAACCATCCCTCGCAGTGGTTGGGCGATGGCGCCTGGCGCGAAGAGGGCAGCGGCAAGTGGGTGCGTTTGCGAGAGATCGCCGAAGTGATCGCCGCCAAGCAGGAGAAGATGCTCGTGTTCACGCAGTTTCGCGAGGTGATTGCGCCGCTCGTCCAGTTCTTGGGATCGATCTTCGGACGACCCGGCCTCGCGCTGCACGGTGAGACCGAGGTGAAGAAACGTAAAGACCTGGTGCGGCGTTTTCAGGAAGACGAAGGCATCGGATTCTTCGTGCTCTCGCTCAAGGCCGGAGGCGCCGGCTTGAACCTGACCGCGGCCTCCCACGTCGTGCATTTCGACCGCTGGTGGAACCCGGCCGTGGAGAATCAGGCCACGGACCGCGCCTTCCGCATCGGCCAGACGAAGAACGTGCTGGTGCATAAATTCGTGTGCCGCGGCACCGTGGAAGAAAAGATCGACGAGATGATCGAATCAAAACGTCAGCTCTCGCATGATTTACTGGAAGGCGGCGCGGATCTGCTGCTGACTGAAATGAAGGACGAGGAATTGCTCAAGCTCGTGGCGCTTGATATCAATAAAGCTCTTCAGGAGACGTAATCGATGTCCTACTACGGCGGCTGGGGATTCAGACCTTATGTTCCCGTGTGGAAGCGGCGGCGCAACGCGGCGCTCGAGATGGAGAAGCTGAAAAAGCAAGGGCGAAAAGTCGCGCCCGTCCATATCGAGGGCCGCACGATTGCGAAGACGTTTTGGGGCGAGGCCTGGTGCGAGAATCTGGAACGATACAGCGACTATGAGAACCGCCTGCCGCGCGGGCGGACTTATGTGCGCAACGGCTCGGTGGTCGATTTGCAAATTTCGCCCGGCGTGATCGATGCGTTGGTCAGCGGCTCGGAGCTATACAAGGTGAAGCTCAAAGTTTCGCCGGTCGGCAAGGCGCGCTGGCAGTCCATTTGCCGCGATTGCGCCGGCGCCATCGATTCACTGGTCGAACTTCTGCGAGGACAGTTCTCAAAGGGCGTGATGGAGCGGATTTGCCGGCAGAAGGAGGGCCTGTTTCCGGCGCCGGCCGAGATCAAGCTTTCGTGTAGCTGCCCGGACTCGGCGGGCATGTGCAAGCATGTGGCAGCGGTGCTCTACGGCGTCGGCGCGCGATTCGATAGCCAACCCGAACTGCTTTTCCGCTTGCGGGAAGTGAACGAGGGAGATCTGATCGCGCACGCGGGCCGGGATCTTCCTTTGACGAAGCGGGCGCCGGCCGCGAGCAAGGTCCTTGGCGGCGAAGACCTCGCCGCCATCTTCGGACTCGACATGGCGCAAGACGCCGGCCACGGCGACGGCCTCGCAGCAAAGGCGAAAGCCAAGCCGCCGCGCGCCAGGAAGGCGGTAGCGTCCGTAAAGAAGCGCACGGCGCCGAAAAAGGCCGTTTCGAAGAAGCGGAGCCCGGCGCCGAAACCGAAAAAGAAATAGCGGGCATCCAACCGGGCAGTGTAGCAACGGAGGCGCCGCCAGACGCAGTCGCTGGCGGCTCTCCGTTATGCGCGCGACAACTTCCGCCGGTACCGTCTGCGCGACGAGGGCAATGGCCACGTTACGGGCGAGAAAGGTGCGCGCGTTTGGAAGGTTCTCCGGCTCCGAAAGATCGACGCCGCCGCAATCGACGATAGAGATGCGCTGCGTCTACTACGCCGTGAAGACGCCGGCATCCGGCAGCGGCGCCCTGGTCCAGGTCGTCCCGAGGCAGCCCGGAAGATTGCGGTGTTAGACCGCGACGGCTATTCCGGCAACCGGAACAATCGCGGATGGGCCTGCCGCCCTCGGCCCCGCAGGCGCCCGCTCTCGGCTTCCGGCTCATCCCGGTTCCATGGGCGGCATGAACCCCGCGGAGAGATTCCTTAAACAGCAGTCTTGCTCAGAGCCCGGTCGGCGACCGCGCCAATTCCTTTACGCTCGGCTTGTGGCGGCCGTCTCTTCGCGGAAGGCGAAGGCTTTTTCCGCGCTTCCGCGGTGCTCGGGCTCTCGGAATTGACGGCTTTGACCGGGGGCTTCGCAGCTCTCGCGGATGCCTTCACATTCACAGTTTTCTTCGCGCGAACCACAGACGCCTTGGCATCGTGGAGCAGCTCTCTCATATCGCGTTCGACGCCCGTGTACCGGTCGATCACGTCCGTCAGTAAAGTCTCAACTTCGGTTAGGCGCTTCAGGGCTTTCTTCGCTTTCATTTCGGCGCTCCTTCTCCTCTGGTCTGTTTATACCACTTCGCCGGGAGGAGCCGTAATCGAATCGTAACGATACGCAATTTCGGTGCAGCTGCGCTCCTTCCAGTCGAACTGGCGTTGGCTGGGGCCCTTACCAGGAAGTCTTGGGGGCTATGCGCCGAGGGCGAAAACCGGCATTTTTTACCCACACGATTACACGAAGACCCCCACTATCTTTATGAGGGCGGCGATGCCAGCGCTTTCTTCCATGCCTCAAGCTCCCGGGGCAGTGGCGCGGAGACCGAAACCTCCTCCCCCGTCGCGGGATGGCGGAACCGGATCGAATGCGCGTGCAGAAAATAGCGGCCAAGAGGAGGCATGCCGGCAACTTCCCGTGGAGCGCCATAAAGGGGGTCGCCTGCGACGGGATGACCGAGGTCCGAAAGATGCACGCGAATCTGGTGCGTGCGGCCGGTCGAGATCCGCACCTCCAGAAATGTGAAACCTTTCAGCCGTTCGAGCACCTTGTAGGTAGTGATCGCGGAACGTCCGGTTGCGAGACGCGCCGTCATCCGGACGCGGCGCACCGGGTCGCGGGATATCGGCTTTTCGATGCGCCCGCTTTCGCGCTCGACCGCGCCATGCACCAGAGCAAGGTAAATCTTCGAGATTCCACGTCCGGAGAACTGAGCGGCGAGCGCGCGATGGGCCGCGTCGTGCTTCGCCACCAGGAGAACGCCGCTCGTGTACCGGTCGAGCCGGTGGACGATACCAGGACGCAGCTCGCCGCCCGTGCTCGAAAGCGATTCGAAGCGGGCGAGGAGGGCGTTGACGAGCGTTCCCGAATGCACGCCCGCCCCGGCGTGAACCACCATGCCGGCCGGCTTGTCGACCGCGACCATGTTTTCGTCCTCGTAGAGAATCGATAGCGGAATCCGCTCGGCGACGGCGTGCAGCGGCGCCGGGGGGCCCGGTTCGACGGTCACGCGATCTCCATCCCGGAGCGGAGCGGCGGGCGAGCTCGCGGTCCCGTTAACCAGGACGCGGCACTGGCGAATCCAGTCCTGAAGCCGGGACCGGCTGAAGTCCGGGAGCTTTTCGTGCAAGAAGCGATCGAGACGCTTTTTCGAGTCCGGAGCCGCCGCGCTGAGTTCGATCACCTGGCTTCATTATGCAGGAATACGGGCATCGTGCAAGAATACGCCGATGGCTTCCCCACCGCCCGTTTCGGCCGCTCGCAAGGGCTTGGTATTTCTATTCGCGGCGGCCGTGACCGCGACCTTCATCATCAATTTGTGCGCGGCGGTATTCGCCTGTGGGTGCCGGGCCTTGTGGGCCGGCGCCGCCGAGCACTGCAACATCCATGCCGCGGGAGGCCGACACTGTCCCTGGTGCAGTTACGGCCACGGAGGGTTCCCGCTTGCGCTGGGGCTCATCCTCGCGGCTCAACTTGCGGTCTGCATTTGGCCCTCGGGGTGGGGTTGGCGGATGAGACTCGTTGTGGCGCTCGCGCTTTTTCCCGGCGCGGGCGTCGTGGTTGGAGTCCTCTATGGATTGGTTTCCGGCTATTGGGCCTGAGCGCCGGACCCTGCTACTTGGAACATCAAAGGGAACATTTCTATGTCAGAATGGTTTATGCCGTTCGTTACGAAGCGACCACCCTTAACTCTGTCGGCGGAGGACCGGGAGAAACTGGAGATTCCGCGCCGATCGCGTGGCGGAGAAAAGCGGGCGCCGCTGCCCATCGCATGAATCGGCATCGCAAGGTGCGTCAATAAGCTCCTGAAGCTCGAGCTGGAGGCGGCTCTGGGAGGATTGCCTCGGCCCGGCAAGCCCCGCCGGATCTCAGACGACGCATTTGCCGAGTATGTTTACCACGACGGCAAGGCACAGGTCGGCACTAGCGCAGACGGTTGCGTTTGATGATGGATTTGAAGTGCGGGATGGATTGCCTTGCTGCCGGCAGGTGCACAAGACGCCGGCCAAAATCTGGCGTACGGGCGCCGTTCGCCGTGCGATTGCCCCCAGGTTTTGCGAGCCATCGGCCGGATGGCCGAAGCGGACCATGCGGCTTCATTACCTGATGGTGAAGAGCAACGACATGCTGGAGAAAGAACTTCCGATGGCGGTCTCAGCTTAGAATCCGGTGCGCGCCGTGATGGGCTTGGCTGCCCGAAAAAGCCGCATCGACCCGAGCCAACTGAGCTTCGCGCATGATACGAGCGATGTTGGAACGATGCGGCGGTGGTTGCCGCCGCCAGGTTCGGCCAGGCGCAATCAACCGCATTCAGTCCACGGGAGATCCGGCGGAGAAACGCCGGGTTCCCGCACGGAAAGGGAGCGAAAACTAAGTATTCGGTTTCAGAAGTTCACTCACGTATTCCCGGCGCCCATAGAGGGATGCTGGCGAATTTCGGCTCGAATGATTCGCCCGTGAGTCCCTGGGCTCCGGGGAATTCCATGCGTGACAGCTCCGGCAGGTGAGCTGGAATCGGACTACCAAGACCGTGGTCAGGCGGGAACTGTTTCCCAGAACGCCCTAGGACCGCATCGGAAGCAGCGCGGCAGGGTAAGCATTCGGAGCGGCTGGGTGGTCGCGCCGCGGTGCTTTCGATACAGCGCGTTGAAGGAAGCTCTGCGGAACGGCACGAAAGAGCTATGCGTTTTGAATACGATGCTGCTGCGGTTCAACGCCGTTTCTGAACAACGAAGCCGAATACCGCTCTAATCTGACGCCGGAAGCGCTAGATGGCTGTCTCAGGCCGGCCGTTTGAGAGATATAGTTCGCCCGGTCCCCGACCCAGACCGGACATCGCCAGCGGGACCAGCACTCCCGCCCTCAAGGAGGACATTCCTTGCGATGCCGTGCAAACGCATCCCGTTGCGGAGGCGGGAGGCGGAGCCGCAGAAGTCCAATAGGACGGGCAGAAGAGCCGACTTGGTAGAATCAGATACTCAACAAGACACGACTTTACGCGGGTACGCTTATGGATCATCTCGCTCCGACTGAAAAGGATATGTGGAAGCTGCCCACCAAGCCCAGCCCGCCACAACTGACCGACGAAGAAATCAACGCCAAATACGCAAAACGAGAACTGCGCATCGTCACCGAATCCAACAGGGAACAACTCCCGAACTTCGTGGAGGCGCTCAAACGACTCGGCTGGATGGAACTCCGGCCCTTCTATCAACGACGCCCACGATGGGACAAAGCACGACAGAGCAAGCTCATAGAGTCCTTCATCATGAACGTCCCCGTGCCGCCGCTCTTCGTGTACGAGTCAGACCTCGCGAAGTACGAAGTCATGGACGGACAACAACGCATCACCGCAGTCCTGGACTTCTACACGAACAAACTCACGCTGGAAGGCCTCGAACAATGGCCTGAACTCAACGGGCGCATCTATGACAGCCTCCCACCCGAGATTAAAAAGGGCATCGATCGACGCAGCATCTCCTATATCGTCCTCCTGAAAGAATCAGCAAGCACCACCGAGGAAGAAGCACTCCTGCGTCAAGAAGTGTTCGAGCGACTCAACACGGGCGGCATCAAGCTCAGCAACCAAGAAACCCGCAACGCCCTCTATCAGGGAAAACTCAATACACTCCTGCTCGAACTTGTCAAAAACCCGATCTTCCGCAACATCTGGGGACTCCCCACCTACAGCGAAAGCGCTGAAATGAACCGGTCACCAGAACTGGTCAACAACAGAGTCTACGTCGACATGCGTGACGTCGAAATCGTCCTACGCTTCTTCGCACTCCGGCACGCCGAAAATTATCAACGTGGCATGAAAGGATTCCTTACTCTATACATGATCCGCGCCCGGTCCTTTACGGACGAGGACATCGCGTTACTCCGCAACCTGTTTGAGAACACCATCGCCCTCGCCCGCGACATTTACGGCGACCTCCTCGCGCGACCATGGGACACGCAGAAGCACGACTGGCTCCGCCCACAAGTCGCGTTCGCCGACGCCGTGTTGGTAGGTATCAGCCGACACACCGACAAGGCCGCGACGCTCGTCGCGAAACGCGATGCCATCGTCGAGAGCACCAAGCAACTCTTCGCAACATACCCATCAGGCACTTTCACCGGCCGCGGCAACACCAAAAAGGACGTGCAAGACCGAATCATCCTCTACGAGGCCATGCTCGCAGAGCACGCGAACGACTAATCGCCCTATGCTGGAAGGACTCACGGAACGGCTACGCCAAGACATCGAGACCTTCAAACACGTCATGGACGCGCACGACCACGCCCGCGCTCTCTACGACGCACTACCAGCAACTCCGGACCAGTGGGCCGCAACACGCGCAACGACCATCACGAAAACGGGCTGGCACATCTACGACCACTGCGCCGCATTCACACGCCTCTACGCGATTTACGCCACCTACGTCGAGGAACTCATCGAAACCTACCTCGACATCCTTCCCACCCTCTATACGACATATGGGGACCTCCCCAAAGCCATCACGACTCAGCACCGCGTCGGCCTCGGCCTCATCCTCGGAAAAATCGGAGACGGCGGCTCATACAACTACCTCGGCGAGAAAACCATCGTCACGACACTCTCCCACGGCCTCGCCGGTGGCACACCCTACAAACTCCTCAAGCACGCGTTCCTCACGGACCGGCAAAACTACCGCATGGAGGTCCTTGGGCGGCTCCTCGGGTACCTCGGCATCGAGAACGGGACACAACACCTCAGCAACAACCGCGTGATTCTTGCCTTCCTGGAGCCGATCAAGCCCGGCGCGACTACCGTGCAGAATGAACTCGACCAGTTCGTCAAGCGGCGTAACGAAGCAGCCCACAGCGGCATCAACGACATCGTCGCCACCGACGAAATCAAGCAAACCGCGGACTTCATTCAACACGTCGGGAACGCCCTCGCCGAGATCGTGACTTACGAACTGATCAACCGCCGACACGCTCTCGGCCACTTCCCAAAACTCGGAACCATCGAGAAAACGTACCAGTACGGCACGGTGATCATCAGCCATGTCAAGCCATGCATGTTGCGAATCGGCGAACAACTCGCCATCGTCCGCGCCGACAGCCTCCACCTCGCGACCATCACCGGCCTCCAACTCAATGATGTTGACCAAAACCCCGTCCTATTGACGACGGAGACAGAACTCGGCATCAAAATCGACCACAAAGCCATCGAAGGCGCGGCGATTCACGCACTGCGCGAACAGCAGACTGCACCATATGAACTCCTCCAGATCTTTGAGCAACGACGCGACAAAATCACTGGCCTGCTCACGGACGAGTTCGAGAACCTCGGCTTTCTCACGGATAACGGCGCAGACGTGGAGATCGACAGCATTGACAACGTGGAACTCGACAGACCACGCGTGACGGAGATCGAAGAACACGCGGCCACGCTCGCCGCCACCGCTCACATCACGTTCACTGCCACCGCAACTTACGAGGATCCCAACACTGGCATCTATGACTCCGAAGACAAGACTATATACTTCATGGCGACAAACACGGAAATGGTGCAACGGACCGTCCGCATCCCCTTCGAGCTCTTGATAGCGTACGAAAGCGTCACTAGCCTGACTGACGTGGAGCACGTAGACGTAAGCGTCCAAAACGTCAACAATGGGGCTGACGTCGTGTTCGACCTCGAGTTCCCCGAAGACCTCAAATAGCCACCAATAGCGTGACTAAAATGCAAATGTGCATCGATTCGTCCCCAAGTCCGGATCTGGGAAGTTGCGCGGCATTGCTCGCGAAAGACGCCGCGGTGCATGTCGAACGGCCCGACGAGCGGCCGCGCGCCGTGACGAAGCGTTTTCTGACACTTGCTGGTGTTGCTCGCAAATACGTGACCGAACTTCTGAAAGCGAGTACTAAGTGACATTGGGCGGGGGGGGCCGGTTCATTACCTATATCCCGGGTAGTGTCCCATGCGATCAAGCGGCTTGTGGTTGGCAGCCGCGCTCGCCGCGGCCGGCACCGCCTTCAATCCCGACTGCGATATACTTCACGCGAGGCCGTCCCGCGCCGCGCTGCAAGGTCTGGTCCTGCAAAAGCACTGGAGGAAGTATGCCCGAGAGAACTCGCGAACGATTATCCGAAAAGCCCTCGGAGGGCGCAACCAGGCGTGAGTTGTTCCAGATTGGGAACGCGCTAGCCCTGCCCATGCTGTTGGGCGGCGCTGAAGCCGTGGCGGCGGTGTCCGGTCCGCTCAGGCCTGGACCGGAGATATACCAGTCGATCGGCGTTGAGCCCGTCATCAATTGCCGTGGGACTTTCACCATCATCGGAGCCTCGATCGAACTGCCCGAGGTTCGGGCAGCTATGGACGCGGCATCCCAACACTACGTTCAGTTGGACGAATTGGCCGAAGCGGTCGGGCGGCGGCTGGCGGCGCTGACAGGCGCTGAGTGGGGGATGGTTTCGGCCGGCTGCGCCGCTGGACTAAAACACGTCACCGCCGCGTGCGTGGCCGGCGGTAATCCGGAGAAGCTCATCCGCATTCCCGATCTCACCGGTTGCGACAAGACCGAGGTCGTCATCCCCAGGAGTTCGCGAACCGCTTACGACCACGCGATACGCAACATCGGCGTGAAGATCGTCATGGTGGATACGCCGCAGGAGCTCGAGGGTGCGCTGAATCCGCGAACGGCGATGATTTACCTCACAGCGGGCGGTCAGACCCAGTCGGGGCCGCTGGCTCTCGAAACCGTCGCCGGAATCGCCAAGCCGAGGAATATCCCCATCCTCGTGGATGCGGCCGCCGAAGTGCTGACGATTCCAAGCGTGCATCTGCAGCGGGGCGCGACGATCGTTGCGTATAGCGGGGGAAAAGCCATCCGCGGCCCGCAGTGCGCGGGGCTGCTGCTGGGCAAGAAGGATATTTTGATGTCGGCGTGGCAGGCCAGTTCCCCGCATCACGGTCCCGGCCGCGACAATAAAGTGGGACGCGAAGAGACGTGCGGCATGCTGGCCGCCGTTGAAGCGTGGGTAAAACGGGATCACGCAGGCGAATGGAAGACGTGGCTTCACTGGCTCGACGTCATTTCGAAACGGGTTTCGGCGATCGACGGCGTCAAGACCGCCGTGCGCGAACCAACCGCCCTCTCCAACCGCAGCCCCGAATTGACGGTTTCGTGGGACCCGGCTAAACTCAACATCACCGGAGAGGAAGTTGCCGAGGACCTTGCCAGAAACAAGCCGCGGATTGCGCTAGGCGCGGGTGGCGGCCGCCGGGGGAGCGAGCCGGATCCGGGATCGACTTCCATTTCGATAACCGCGTGGATGATGCAGCCCGGCGACGAAAAGATCGTCGCGGACCGGGTCTTCGGCGTGCTTTCCAGGCAGCGTAGTCCAAGACCGGCGATCAAGGCTCCGGCGGCGAACCTCGCCGGCCGTTGGGACGTCGACGTCGAGTTCTTCAGCAGCCAGA
This sequence comes from Candidatus Sulfopaludibacter sp. SbA3, assembly GCA_945893365.1. Lineage (GTDB taxonomy): Bacteria > Acidobacteriota > Terriglobia > Bryobacterales > Bryobacteraceae > SYKU01. The sequence continues at coordinate 13,673 of CAMDED010000170.1, forward strand.
GCCGCCATACGCTTTTCATCGAGCAGGAGGGTAACCGGATACAAGGCACGCACAAGGGGGACTTCGCCGTTCGCGACGTATTCGGAACCATTGAGGGGGATCGGGTACGGCTTCGCAGCGCGAGCGCCGAACGCGGCAGCGGAGATTCCGTCGTCTTTATCTTCGACGGCGCCCTTTCGGGCGACACCATTTTGGGTCCTATCTACATGGGTGAATACCTCAACGCCAAGTTCACAGCCAAGCGGCACGGTTATCCAGCGGGAGGCGCGCCGATACTGGTTCCAGGCGGGCCGCCGTTGGCGAACTGATGGATGAGCGTTCTCTTGATCCGTCCAAGAAGGGACATTTCGATGGCAGAATGGTTTATGCCGTTCGTTGCCGTGGACCAATCTCCGTTTTTCGGATGAGCGTCAAGCACATCGGCGCCACTAAGGACTTGGAAGGAAACAACTGTTGCAATTGGCAGCCGGTGGGGCGGGCGATCGTCTTTTGTCGCCTGTTGGGGAGGGCCTACGGCCCGCGAAACTTCATGAAAAACCAAAGGCGGCAAATGCAGGCTTGGCCCGAGCTTCGCTTTTTTGGGCTCTCGTGTTTTCATGGGGTTAGGTTGGTTTTTCGACCCTGCCTTTCTACCGCGAAAATGGCAGGCCACAAACGACGATGGCCTGCCCCACCGCTACCACAGTTCCATCGGCAAATTTGCAACAGTTATTTCGTGACGAGTCCTAACAGCCCGTGGTAGAAGTGGCAGGAAAAGAACACGGAAACATGTTACCTCTTGAATGTTTCAGGCGTCATAGAGGGTATGGCGATGGGCAAGCGGAAAGCGAAGCAGGTGGTGCTGTTTTTCAGCACGCAAGAGATCCCCAAGGC
>CAMDED010000171.1 GCA_945893365.1 Candidatus Sulfopaludibacter sp. SbA3
TTGCCGCTATTCCCCCCTCGGCACAGGAAAGCCCTGCATGAAACCATCCTCGACGAGATCCCGCAAGAGCGTGTCAGTTCCAGCCGTAATCGCGCCAACCCGCGCGGAGTAAAGCGGAAGATGAGCAACTACCCCCTGCGACCGCGAGCGCCTCAACGCACTCGTCGTCTCAACGTTGCCAAGCGGATCGGGATCGTTAAGTGAACAGTATTGACAGCTAGCCCAGAGCTAGCCCGTGTAGGCCCTGTGTTCCGCACCCTCGCCGCGCTAACGGCAGACGCCGCGCTCGCTCCGGCGGATGAAGGCCGCGAAGTGAGCCGCCTGTTCGGAGCGAAGTTCCGCGTCCATGCGCGTGAGCGCCTCCGCCATCTTCAATCCCGACCGGTAGAAAATCCGGTAGGCCTTCTTTAACTCGGCGATCTCCTCGCTCTTGATTCCGGCGCGCTTCAGGCCCACAAGATTCAGTCCTTTCGGCTCGCCGTTGAAGCCCACGCACATGACATACGGCGGCACATCCGTGTTGACGCGAGTGTTGCCGCCGATCATGGCGAGGCGTCCGATTTTCGAAAACTGATGAACCACCACGCCGCCCGAAATGAACGCCATGTCGTCCACCTCGGCGTAACCGGCAATCAAGGCGCAGCTGCAGACGACGGTGTTGTTGCCGATCCTGCAATTGTGGGCGATGTGGCCGGACGTCATGACGTAGTTGCCGTCGCCAATCACGGTCGCCGACTCCGGCTCGGTGCCGCGCGAGATGGTGTAATGCTCGCGAATCTTGTTTCCATTGCCGATGCGCAGATAACTGCGCGCGCCCGCGAAGTTCTTGTCGAGCGGGTCCGTGCCAAGGACGGCGCACGCGGAAATCTCGTTGCGCTCGCCGAGAGTGGTCCATCGCTTCACGTAAACGTACGGTTCAAGCACGGTGCCCGCGCCGATCGAAACATCCGCCTCGACGATCGAGAAATCGCCAATGCGAACGCCGGGCCCGATAGCCGCATCTTGATGGACACGCGCCGTCGGGGCGATCGTCGCCGAGGGATCGATAGACATGAATTTGTATCATACGGCATGGGCATTATAGAATTGGCGGTTGTCCCTCGGCTTTTTCTTAGGCCTGCTTTCAGGCGTCTTCTTCGGAATCATGAGCTATCTCGTATACGCGGGGGCGGGAAGAATCCCCTCCGCGGAGCTGGCGTTCATGCGCGCGGCCTTCAGCTTCATCGCGCTCACGCCATTCGTGACCGCCCATGTGCGGAAGGCGTTTTCAAACCGGTCCGGAACGCTCTGGCTTCGCAGTGTGTCTGGCGCGGTTTCGATGCAGTGCTATTTCTGGAACTTGCAGAATTCGAACGTCGGAACGGCGAATACCTTTACCAATCTCGCGCCGGTTTTCGTGGCGCTGCTCGCATGGACGTTTCTTCGTGAGACGATCAACCGGCCCGAAGCGGCGGGGATTGCACTCGCCGTCGCCGGAGCGCTCACGATCAACGCGCCCTGGGCGAACCCGCCTCGAGGGATGGTCACGGCGATTGGTGTGATCGGCGCACTGACAGCGAGCGTCTCGTACCTCGCTCTGCGGGAGGCGGCTCTCGAATTCAGCTCTCTGCTCGTCGTCTGGTGTCTGAGCGCGGTCACCATGCTCGCGTGCCTCTTCGCTCCGGGAGCGGTGTGGCTCATGCCTCACGGGCGATTGTGGCTGCTCATTGCGGGTGTCGGGGCGGCGGGAATGATGGGACAGGTGCTGATGACGCGGTCTTTTCTCTATGTCCGGCCGCAGGTGGCGAGTGTTCTCGCGCTCACCTCGCTCATCTGGGGAGTCGTGCTCCAGATCGTCTTCGAACACAAGGTTCCGAACGCCGGAGAGTGGGTCGCCTACGCGCTTGTTTTGCTGGGCGTCGCGCTCCTGCAGCTGACCGCGCCATCCCGCGCGGTGGCGGAAGCGGCGGGCGAGTGAAGTTATACTGAAACAGTGAAGATCGACACTCTGGCCGTCCACTCCGGACGCCGGATAGACCCGTCCACCGGGGCCGTAACTCCTCCCATCCATCTTTCGACGACGTTTGAGCGCGGCCCTGACGGCGAGTACCCGCATGGCTTCAGCTATACGCGCGAGGACAATCCAAACCGCAAGGCGCTTGAGGAGTGTCTGGCGGCGCTTGAAGGAGGAAAGGAAGCACTGGCGTTTTCATCCGGTCTGGCTGTGGCAACCGCGCTCGTGCAGGGACTCGAGCCGGGCGACCACATCATCGCGCCGGACGACGTCTACTACGGCCTTCGGAAAGTCATTGGCGAAGTCTTTGGGAAGTGGAATATCGAAACGGCGTACGTGGATATGACGGATCTCGCCGCCGTCCGCGCGGCGGTAAGGCCCACGACGCGACTCGTGCTGGTAGAGACGCCGTCGAATCCACTGCTCAAGATCACCGATCTCGCGGCGATCGCCGGAATCGCGCGGAAAGCGAACGCGATCAGCGTCTGTGATGGGACCTTCGCCACGCCGGTGTTGCAGCGGCCCTTCGAACACGGCATCGATATGGTGATGCATTCGACGACGAAATACGTTGCCGGACACAGCGACGTGCTCGGTGGCGCGCTCGTGACCCGGTTCGATAATTATCTCTTCGAGCGGGCGCGGAAGAGCCAAAGATACGGCGGCTCGGCGCCTTCGCCCTTCGATTGCTGGCTGACCCTGCGCGGCATCTCGACGCTGCCGCTCCGGGTGCGTGCGATGGCGGAAAGCGCCGCGCGCATCGCAAGCTTTTTGGGGACCCACCCCGCCGTTGAGACCGTGCATTATCCGGGACTCGCCCATCACCCCGGCCATGAGATCGCGGCGCGCCAGATGTCCGGATTCGGCGCGATGCTGTCAATCGAAGTGTTTGGCGGAAAAGCGGAAGCCATGGCCGCGGCCGCGCGGATGAAGGTGTTCACGCGCGCCACAAGCCTCGGCGGAACGCACAGCCTGGTGGAACATCGCGCGTCCGTCGAAGGGCCCACCAGCAAGACGCCGCAGGGCCTGCTTCGGATGTCGATCGGGCTTGAGAGCGTGGAGGATCTGATCGGCGACCTGAGCGCGGCGCTCGGGAGGACAATCCCATGATCCCGCGTTCCAGGCCATGGCGCGGCATCGCACGGCTCGGACCGCCGCGGGAGACTGGCTTAAGTTCCCGCAGCCCATTGACGAGAGCTCACGCTCACCGGGAAATCGGTTCCGGAGTTCCTTCCGCCGGCTACGATTTCCGGCTGGTTCCGCGCATTTCACGAGGAATGAGTGACGGCCAATCAACCGCGCACAAGCGGAGGGCCCGGCGAAGCCACGAATCCTTTCGACTCGCCCGTCGTAGACGAGCCTCATGAACACGCTTCCCGTTGGCGAGACGTTTGCCTTGGGTATTGCAGCGTACACCGCAGGCGCGTTCGCCTGTCTCGCTAGCTGGCGAAAACCCGCGCTTGCCCGCCGTCTCTGTTGCGGCATGGCACTGGCAGGGGGTGTCCTGGAAGGTCTCGCCGCCCTGCTTGGCGCCCTTCAAGGCACGCCGGTCCGGTGGCGCATCTCTTCGGGCGTGCCGCTGTTCGCATACAGTTTCAACTACGACGCGCTGGCCGGCTTCTTTAATCTAACCCTAGCCGTGCTTGCGGTGGCGATTGCTATCTACTCGTTCGGCTACCTGAAAGAATTCGAGAATAAGAGGAACATCAGCCTTTTCGGCTTCTTTTACCATATTTTGCTTCTCGCCTTGACAGTCGTCTTTACTGCCGCAAATGCGTTCCTGTTCCTGATTGCTTGGGAAGTCACGGCGCTCGCCGCCTATGGTCTAGTGACCTTTTACCACGAAGACGGGGAGACCAGACAGGCCGGACTTCTGTACATCATCATGGCCCACATCGATGCCGGGTGCCTGCTCCTCGGTTTTGCCCTGCTCACTCAGGCTGGCGGCAGCGTCGAATTCGCGAGCTTCCGCGCGGCCGGTCCGCACTTGTCGAATAGCCGGCAAGCTGCTGCGTTTGTCCTGTTCTTCCTGGCCTTCAGCATTAAGGCGGGTGTCATTCCATTTCATGTCTGGCTGCCGGCGGCTCATCCGGTCGCGCCGAGCAATATTTCGGCTCTGCTTTCCGGCATCGTGATCAAAACGGGTATCTATGGCATGGCCCGCTTCTTCTTCGACGCCTTGGGGGTGCTGCCGGCGTGGGCCGGTGTCGTGGTCCTCATCCTTGGAGTCGCCTCCGCCGTTCTCGGCGTCCTGTACGCTTTGATGGAGCATGATCTCAAACGGCTACTGGCCTACCACAGCATCGAGAATATCGGCATCATTCTCATGGGACTTGGCGCCGCTTTGATTTTCCGCGTTGTTGGACATCCGCAGTTGGCGGCGATAGCCCTGATCGCTGCGATGTTTCACACGCTGAACCACGCTATCTTCAAGTGTCTCCTGTTCCTGGGAGCCGGGTCGGTCCTCCATTCGACCGGGACGCGAAATATGGAAAAACTCGGCGGACTCATCCGTCCGATGCCGGTGACGGCGTTTTGCTTTCTGATCGGGGCGGTCGCCATCTCCGGTCTCCCGCCCCTCAACGGATTTGTCAGCGAGTGGCTGACATATCAGAGTCTTTTGGCCGGATTTGGCGCGACCGCGGGCGTGACGCGAATACTGTTTCCGATCGCCGGCTCAATGCTCGCGTTGACGGGCGCTTTGGCCGCGGCTTGCTTCGTGAAAGCGTTCGGTATCACCTTTTTGGCCTTGCCGCGCGGGGCCGAGTCCCGTCACGTGCGCGAAGCGCCACGCTCGATGCTGATCGGCATGGGTTGGCTGACGATGGCCTGCATTGGTCTCGGACTAGGCGTTACGTGGTTCCTCCCTGTATTCGATTCGCTAACCGGACAACTGCTCGGCCTGAGAGTCGGCGCCAATCTCATTGCCGGAAGCGGTTTCGTTCTCTCGGTAGGGACGCCTCATGGAGGTACCGTCTCCACCGCAATCATCGGTCTGGGACTCCTGGTGTTGCTGGCTCCAACGGTTCTTCTGATTGCAATTCGCGCGAGGCGGTTCGCTCGAAGGCACGGACCAACCTGGGACTGCGGGTTGCCCGGGCTCTCGGCCGAGAACGAGTACACCGCTACCGCGTTCTCGAAACCATTGCGGATGATCTTCTCCGCGCTCTATCAGCCGCGCCGCGAAATTCAGGCGCTATTCGACGTGTCACCCTACTATCCGAAAGAGATCCATTTCGAAAGTGAGATCGAGCCGGCGTTCGAGAAAAGGCTTTACAATCCGCTTCAAAACCTCATACTATGGATTTCTACTAGAATGCGGGCGATACAGGCGGGCAGTATCCACGCCTATTTGGCATACATTTTCATCACATTGGTTGTGCTGCTGCTCCTGGTCTCACGGCAATGAGGCGCGTCGCCGCCCCAGACGCCGAACCCGGGAGCCGTAGCGGCCGTTTCGCGGCGCGCCAAGCTTCTTTGCCGTTACGCCGTTCGACTACGTCGCTCATATTAGTCACGACGCCGTCTGACTTGGCTGCGTCTTCCAACTATTTGTGCAAACGCGCCTCGTTCCCGCCGAATTGTCCGGAGAGCGAGGCGTGAATCAGATTCCCATATCCGGACTGTTTCTTGGCGGCTTGACCTCGTATGCCGCCGCCGGCCTCTTCGGACTATCGGCTCACCGGTATCGGCGCGCGACGCGAATCGTGTTCTGCGCGTTCACTTGTCTGGGCGCTTTGCTCGAAGGCATCGCGTCGCTTGCGGCGCTCCTGAATGCCAGTGCAACTTTGATCTCGATTCCTTCCGGAATCCCGTTTCTTCAATACACGTTTCGTTTAGACCCGGTGTCGAGTTACTTCAACCTTGCGTTCGCGGTGGTGAGTTTGGCAGTGTCCGTCTATTCCCTCGGATACCTCGACGGCTTTGATGTCCGAAAGCCTTTAGGGATTTTCTGTTTCTTTTACAGTCTGCTCCTCGTCAGTCTAACTGCCGTCTTCACCGCCAACAATGCGTTCCTGTTTCTGATCGCCTGGGAAGTAATGGCTGTTTCAGCCTACTTCCTCGTCTGCTTCGACCACGAACGGGATGAAAACAAAAGCGCTGGAAATCTCTTTTTCGTCATGTCGCATGTTGGTACCGGGGCTCTCATGGCGGGATTCCTTCTCCTGGGAACCTGGGCCGGTAGCCTCGACTTCTCCGCTTTCCATCTCGCCGGCGCTGCGCTGACTCCCATTCGGCAAGGCTCGCTCTTTCTCTTGTTCTTTTTCGGGTTTGGCGTGAAAGCCGGCATGATTCCCGTCCACATCTGGCTGCCCGCGGCACACCCCGCGGCGCCTGGCAATGTGTCGGCGCTGATGTCCGCGATCCTCATCAAGACAGGCATCTACGGCATCATTCGGATCTCGTTCGACTTTCTGGGGCTTCCCCCTTTATGGTGCGGACTTCTCGTGCTCGCCGCGGGAACCGCCTCCGCCATTCTGGGCGTTCTTTATGCGTTGATCGAGCCGGATCTTAAGCGGATGCTGGCCTATTCGACAATTGAGAATGCCGGCATCATCCTCATGGCGCTCGGCGGTTCGATGGTGTTTCGGTCGTATGGCCGTCCGGCGCTCGCCGCCGTTGCGCTGGTGGCTTGTCTGTTCCACATCTTCAATCACGCCGTCTTCAAATCGTTGCTGTTTCTCAGCGCGGGCGCGGTGGTGCACGCAACCGGGTCCCGTAATCTGGAGCGCATGGGAGGGCTCATACGCCCCATGCCGCTAACCGCGCTGTGTTTTCTGGTTGGGGCTATCGCGATATCGGGCCTTCCGCCGCTCAACGGCTTTGTGAGCGAGTGGCTGACTTACCAGGCTCTGCTTGGGGGATTTGGGAGCACGCTTAGCCTGACGCGAATCGTCTTTCCGGTTGCGGGCTCGTTACTGGCGCTAACCGGCGCGCTCGCGGCGGCGTGCTTTGTGCGCGCTTTCGGAATCGGATTTCTCGCACTGCCTCGCAGTCCCCAGGCAGGCCATGCGCACGAGGCCCACCCTGCGATGCTCGCGGGCATGGGGATGCTAGCCCTGCTTTGCATCGGTCTTGGACTTGGCGCCACAGTGTGTCTGCCTATTCTGGACCCCTTGACGAACCAATTGCTGGGCGTCGGAATGAGCGGCAACCTTGTCGTGCATGGCGGCCTTGCCCTTTCGCCGGGCTCCCCCACAGGCGGGACAGTGGCTCCCGCGGGGATTGCAGGCGCCCTTATCTTGCTCGCCCTGGTGCCATGGGCCCTATGCGCTATCTGGTGGCGTCGCGGGCGCAAGATTCCAGGCCCGGCCTGGGATTGCGGTTTGCCTGGATTGACGGAGTACAACGAATTTACGGCCACCGCCTTCTCCAAGCCGCTAAGGATGATATTTGCAGCCCTCTATCAGCCACGCCGTGAAATTCAAACCGAGTTTGAGGTTTCCGCCTACTACCCGACATCCGTCCGCTTTGAGAGTGAGGTCGCACCCGCCTTCGAGACCCACTTCTACTCCCCGCTCGTCGAGCGGATCATGGCCCGCGCCAGCCGTTTTCGAACGATTCAGGCCGGCGGCATTCACGCCTATCTGGCATACATTTTCATAACCCTGGTCGTACTCTTGGTGTTTGGAGTTCGCTCATGACGGAGACGCTGGCGAAATCCGGATTCCAGCTGCTGCTGTTGTTGCTCGTTGCGCCCCTCGTCAGCGGCGTTATCAGGACTTTGAAAGCCCGGCTCCAGACACGCCGCGGCCCGGATATCCTACAGCCCTATCGAGATCTGGTCAAGCTGCTGCGCAAAGGGATGGTGATCCCCGACACCGCGTCCTGGATCTTCCCGGCCGCGCCGTATGTCGTCTTCGTGACGGCAGCCCTTGTCGGGTTAATGACCCCCATGACCGCGACCGATGCTCCTCTCAGTCTCTTCGGTGGTGTTCTCGCCGTCGTGTATCTTCTGGCGCTTGGGAGGTTTTTCCTCGCCCTCAGCGGGCTCGATACGGGAAGCTCGTTCGGCGGCCTTGGCAGCAGCCGTGAAATGACCATTTCCGCGATCGCCGAGCCTGCCATGATGCTTGCGATCTTCGCTGTCGCGCTAGGCGCCAATTCCACGAACCTGAGCGAGATGGCCAGATCCGCCGTAAGCCAAAGCTGGAGATTTTTAGCGCCGTCGCAAATGCTGGCCTTTGCGGCTTTATTTATTGTGGTCATCGCGGAAACGGGCCGAATCCCCGTCGATAACCCGGCGACCCACCTCGAACTGACGATGATTCACGAAGCCATGATTCTCGAGTATTCGGGACCCTACCTGGCTCTGATCGAATGGGGGGCGTCGATCAAGCAACTTGTCCTCATGACGCTCCTGGTCAACACCTTCTTCCCGTTCGGCCTGAGCTCCGGCTGGTCGGTGTCCGAGCTTGGCGCGGGTCTTTTCTTTTACCTCCTAAAGCTTCTTCTCTTGTCTTGCTGCATTGTCCTGGTGGAAACTACAAACGCCAAGATGCGCCTCTTTCGGGTTCCGGAGCTGCTGGCGGTCGCCTTCATTCTGGGAGCGCTCGCGCTCATTTCCACGTTTCTATTCTGAGGCTCTTACATGTACTTCATCTACGATCCACAGTTCGGCAACACAATGATCACGCTGATGGCGGCGCTGGTCCTCGTACTCCAAATCGCCACGGTGGGGCAGAGAGGGCTGATCACGACGATTCGCATGTTCGCCCTGCAGTCTTTTTTCCTGGCCTCGATAGCCTGCACTATTGCTTTCTTCAATCAGGCCGGCCATCTCTATATCGCCGCGTTGCTCACGCTTGTTCTGAAAGCCATGGTTCTTCCCTATCTATTGGAGCGCACCGTGGACAGAGTCGGGATCCGAAAGGAAATCGAACCTCTCATCAATGTCCCGCTATCGCTTCTCATCTCAGGCTGCCTGACTTTGGTGGGCTATGTGGTTGCGGAATCCTTCTACCACCCCGAAGAGACTTCCGCCCGCTCGGCTCTTGGCCATAACACCCTCGCGGTGGCGATCTCCCTGTTCCTCATCGGCTTCTTTATTATGCTGAACCGCCGCAAGGCTCTGACGCAGGTCCTCGGCCTGTTGTCCATGGAGAACGGGCTCTTCCTGGCCGCTATCTCGTTAACGTATGGAATGCCATTGGTCGTTGAGCTCGGCGTTTTCTTCGATGTTATCGTCGCCGTTATGGTTCTAGGTATTCTCGCCTACCGAATCGGTGAAACGTTCGATTCGATGGACGTCGGTAAGCTACGGAGCTTACGAGGCTGATCGAAAGCATGATTCTGCTCTGGCTCCTTCTGATTCCGTTCGCCGCCGGCCCGCTGGCGTTCTTTCTGCGACGGCGGCCCCTCATGGAGGCCGTCAATCTGGCCGCCTTCGCGGTTGTGGCGTGCCTTGCGGCCGCTCTGGGTATTCGCGTCCTTCAGAGCGGCCCGGTTTCACTATGGGATGGATTCCTGTACGCGGACGCTCTCAGCGCGCTGATTGTTCTCTTGACCGCGTTCGTGGCCCTCGTATGTTCCATCTATGCGGTAGGCTATTTCCGTCACGACGAGCAATACACCTTCTTCAACGAGAACAAAGAAGTAGTTGCTGAGATTGCGGTTTTCAAGCTGCGGAAATACTACTCCCTCGCGCCGCTGTTTGTTTTTTCCATGCTTCTCGTCGCTCTCGCGAACAACCTCGGCATACTCTGGGTAGCCATCGAAGCCTCCACGCTGGTCTCGGTCTTCCTCGTCACCTTTTATGGACGCAAAACTTCTCTGGAAGCGGCGTGGAAGTATGCCATTATCGGGGGTGTCGGTCTCTCAATGGCGCTCTTTGGGACGATTCTGACTTACTACGCGGCTCATCGGATCGAGGGGACCGAAACCCTCGCGGGACTGAACTGGTCGGTTCTGGTCCAAAATGCGGCCCGGCTTGACAAGACGACCATGCGGCTGGCTTTCATCCTCATCCTGCTCGGCTACGGAACGAAGGCCGGAATCGCTCCCATGCATACATGGAAGCCGGATGCTTACAGTGAAGCGCCAGTCCCGGTGGCGGCAATGCTGGCCGCCGGCGTGCTCAACTGCGCTCTTTACGGTCTCATTCGATTCTACATTCTGACTGCAAAATGTCTGGGCCCGCAGTTTGGGTCGCAGTTGTTGATTGTTTTCGGACTGCTTTCGATGGGAGTCGCGGTTCCGTTCATCCTTGTCCAGAAGAGCTTCCGGCGCCTGCTCGCCTATTCGAGCATCGACCACGCCGGGATCATGGTGCTCGCGCTCGGCTTCGGAGGGCCCTTGGGCGCCCTCGGTCTGTTCCTCCACATGACATTTCATTCGATTACCAAGCCCCTGCTATTTTTTTGCGCCGGCAACATTCAACAACAGATGAAGACGGACTTGTTCCGCAAAGCAAAGGGCGGTTTGATCCATTCAATGCCCTGGAGCGGCGCGGGCATTCTTTTGGGGACTCTCGCCGTCACAGGGTCGCCGCCGTTCAGTCTGTTCCAGAGCGAATTCACGATTCTGCGGGCGGCGTTCGGACGAGGCTACCTGCCGGCGATTCTTAGCGTTTCTTTTCTCGTCGCGATCTTCTCCGGGTTTCTCGTGCACATTTCCAATCTTGTTCTCGGCCCTGACCCGGGTCTCCCTTCGGGAGAGAGCTGCAAGTGGAAGAAATCCTCTGTCATCGGCTTGGCAACGGTGATCGTCGTCCTGGGCTTTTGGATACCCGCGCCGTTGTTCAGCCTGATCCGGAGCGCAGCCGACATTGTGGTGATTGGAAGATGACGGAAGCGATGTTTCCGCTCGTCGAGGCGCTTCAGCGGAAGTTCGGCTGCCAGGTTCAATCGATGCACGCCGGCCGCGAGGATGAGATTTATCTGGTTGCCCGCGATCCGGACGTTCGAGCCATCGCGGAATACCTGACCGATGAATGCGATGCCAGACTAGTCACGGTATTCGCCGAGGACCGCCGCTCCGCGGAAGGCGTTTTCTTCAACTACTACGTATTTGAGAGGAGGGGCGACACGCAATATCTGATGGTGCGCGTGCCGGCGCCCGAGGGCGGTCTCGAGTTCACGTCGCTCTCGGCCAAACTCCCGGCTGTCAATTGGCAGGAACGTGAAATTCAGGACTGGTTTGGACTGAAGGCCATTGGACATCCGAATCCCCGAAAGGTCGCCCTGCATGACAATTGGCCCGACGTTCACCCCTTATGCAAGGACTTTCCGATCGACACCGTATTGCCTCCATTCGAAGGAGAGCGCCACCTCTACCGGCCCGCGTTGGGCGAAGGCGTCTTTCAAGTGCCCGTGGGGCCGGTCCATGCGGGGATCATCGAGCCCGGCCATTTCAGCTTCGCCGTGGCGGGTGAGCCGATACTCTACCTTCAGCTTCGAATGTTTTACACCCACAAGGGCACCGAAAAGCTTTTCGAGAAGCTGCCGATTCACAGAGCCGTGTTTCTCGCCGAGAGCATTTCCGGAGATTCGAGTTTCTCTCATGGCGCGGCGTTCTGCCAGGCCATCGAACGAGCGGCTCGGATAGAAGTCCCCCTCACCGCTCTGGTGATGCGCACCATTTTGTTGGAGCTTGAGCGAATCTGCAATCATGTTGGCGACATCGGGGCCATTGCAAACGATGTCGGCTTCGTCGTGGCTAATGCACACGCCAGCCGCCTGAAGGAGACATTGTTCGAATTGAACGAACGGTTGACGGGCAATCGCCTCTTGCGAGGCATGGTTTGCCCCGGCGGAGTCCGCAGGATCTGGAATGACGGGCAACTCGATTTGCTGCGCGGCACGATCGATGCTTTCGCAGTCGAATTTCGGGATCTGATCGCGCTGGTTCACTCCTCCGAATCCACCCAGGATCGCTTGGAGCGGACCGGCATTCTCCGGCCTGAAAAGGCGAAGGACTTGGGCATCGTGGGCGTGGCGGGGCGGGCTTCGGGAATCGACTTGGATGTTCGGCGCGATCACCCCTACGCCGCCTATCGCACCTATTCATTTCGCGTGCCGGTTTACCAGGCTGGCGATGTCTGGCACCGGATGCAAGTCCGGATCGACGAGGTGAACGAATCCCTGGGCATTATCCGGACCGCCGCCGATCATAGCCTGCGCGGAGAGTTCCGCGCGCCTGTCCCCGCCATCCCGCCGGATCGCTGTGCCCTGAGCGCCGTCGAGGGATGGCGCGGCGAAATCATCCATTGGATTCGCACGGGCCCTGACAACCACCTGGAACGCTGCAAGATCAAGGATCCCTCGCTCAATAATTGGCCTGCCGTGGTCGAGGCGGTGCAGGGAAACATCATCGCGGACTTCCCCGTGATCAACAAGAGTTTCAACCTGTCGTACTCGGGAACGGACCGGTAAGCGATGTTTAAAATACTCCAGAAGTCGATCGGGGCCGGCATCGTGACGACGGCATATCCAGGCGCGCCGGCGCAAATCTCCAACCACTTCCGCGGACGCCCCAGCTTCGATTTCGAAAAGTGGAAGGATGCGCGAACCGGCGCGGAGGTCTGTCCGACCGGGGCAATCTCGCTTGGCGGCAACGGAGACGTGAGGACGGTCACTGTCGATTACGGCCTGTGCGTCTTCTGCGGCTTGTGCGCGGAAGCTTCGCCCGACCAAGCCGTGCGAATTACCCAGGACTTCGAACTGGCGACTGCCGAACGCATGAACCTCGTTCTTACCGTGGAATACACGTTGAATGCCGACGGCACGCATCGGCAGTTGCGCGCGGTGAATCGCGGATTCCGGAACGCCGGCGAGGACGTCGAGAACGTCGGACGGAAAGCGCGCGAGAAGATTCACAAACTGCTGGGCCGGTCTCTCTCCATACGGGAAGTGGATGCAGGGTCATGCAACGGATGCGAGGTGGAGATCGTCGCGCTGAACAATCCGATCTACGATATCGAACGGTTCGGCATTCACTTCGTCGCATCTCCCCGTCACGCCGATATGCTCCTTGTAACCGGTCCCGTCACCCGGAACATGGAGCTCGCGCTCTTGAAAACGTATAGGGCGATGCCCGAGCCGAAGGTAGTCGTCGCAGTAGGCGCCTGCGGTATCAGCGGCGGTATCTTCGGCGAGAACTACGCGTCTCTTGGAGGAGTCGACAAGGTCTTGCCCGTGGACGTTTATATTCCGGGCTGTCCACCCCGGCCGCAAGCTCTTCTCCACGGAATTCTACTCGCTGTCGGACGGCTGCCGGAAAGACCGTATCACGAGCACGCGGGTTGATGGCTGGTGGCTATGACACTTCGTCGCGGATCTGCTTGCGGGTTTTCAGCCGGGCTGGGCGGGCCCACGGGCGCATGTCCGGTCGTCGTATCCGGCAGTGTCGCGAAACACGGATGAACGGTTTCTTCAGTGTGCCCCTGATGGCGGGCCTGAACCCCTTCACGGCTGAATCAGGAGTAATGGAATCTCGCGAAAGTGAACATCCAGCGTAAGGAGCTGCAGCCCGTGCTCAAGCGTAGCGGCTGCGATCCAGACATCATTGCGCGGAATGGGCCGGCCTTTCTTTCGTAAATAGACGTCCACCTCCGCGTAACGCAGTGCGGTCTCCTCCGTTACGTTCAGGATGCGAACTGAAGGCTTACTCAGGAATTGCGTCAACTGGGCGATGTTCTCCGCGCAGCGATTTCCAGCCCGGAATCCACTATGTAATTCGCCCAACACAATCGCCGGTACCGCGACAGTCTCCGATCGTCGCATTACATCGAGAATTGCCTGGTGTCCGCCGCGCAGGGCCGAGTAGGCCGACGTGTCGAGCAGCACATTCACTCGGCTTACTCCCAGTCCGCGGGATTGACCTGGCGCATCTCGGCTAGAGCCGCATCGAACGCAGCGGACTCAACGCTCGACCACGTTCCATAGAATTCTTCAAAATCGGAGTTCCTGGCCGGCTTCGACAGCGATGCTTGCAGCAATCGAATGGTTGCCTTGTTTAGGCTGATTCCTTCGCGATGGCTGGTTTCAAGAATCGCCTTTTCGACTTCCGCTGGCAGGTTGCGCAAAGAAATCGTCATGGACCCACTATAGCATTCAGTGATGCATAGTGCATCATTAAGTGATGCACTATGCTTAGCGGGACGCAGCGGACGCCCCGGCTTTGGCATCCGGCGGACGGCGAAAGTCCGCCTTATCGCGAGCATATTCGTACGCACGCCCGTCACCGGCAAATCATTCGCCGCACACTGGAACACTACCCGAAGAACGGCATCGTTTTGGCAGCTTGGGGGCTAAAAGTATATTCCAATCGAAGAATGAGCCTGAAGGAGGAAGGGAGCGAACAGCCGCGGGGCCTCCTTTCTTGAGTTGAGAATGACCAAAAACTGCCCATACGCCGTACAATCTCCGGGGCCGACCAACGGGAGGTGGGACACCGCCCCCGA
>CAMDED010000172.1 GCA_945893365.1 Candidatus Sulfopaludibacter sp. SbA3
AACATGACCAAGCTCGCGAACGCCAAGGGCATCGGCGGCATGAAGGGCGGCGCGCTTCTGGCTGCCGGCGCAATGCTTGCGATGGACGGACTCCGCCGCGGCGGCTGGCTGGGCGTCGGCGAGACGACTGCTGGCGGAGCGATGATCGGCGCGAAGTTCGGTGGGCCGTTGGGGGCCGCGATCGGCGCAGGAGTCGGCTTCATGGCCGGCATCGTCCGGTTGTTCGTGAAGGGCGCAGCGGAGAAAGCGAAGGAGAAGGTCAAGGCGCTCTACGGCGTCGATATCTCCGATAAGGGAGTGATCCAGCAGATCGTGGAAACCGCCAAGTCCGCGTTCGGTGGCAACCTCGACTTGGCCCTCCGCTCGCCGCAGATCCGCGACCTGATCCAGATGTACGCGATGACCACCGGCCAAAAAACCACGGGGATGCCGGCCAACGTCACGCCGTTGTCGCTGGTGCAGACGGGTGGCGGGCTGTTCCAAACCAGCCAGTATCAGAACGGACAGCCGCTCTCGGGCCTGGCTGGCCTGCCGTCGCTCGATAAGGTCGGCGGCGGTGTGGCTTCGAACGCGGGCGGGACCATTGTCATCCCGCTCCAGATCGACTCGCAGGCTGTCGGGAATGTGGTCATCCAGAACGGTCGCGTCGTGACACAGGGAGCCATCTCCGCGATGAAGAGCAACGCTGGCAGGCGGGAGATGACCGCACTCCAGTTGAGTCCTGGGACGTTGGTGTCGTAATGCCCGGAAGCGTTCAGAACGCCGCGCCCGCCTCGGTACTGCCGCAGTCCTTGTCGCGCGCATTCGCGCACGAGCGGGCGTACCCGATGATCGAGAACGAGTACAAGAACGGCGAGTCGCAACGTTCGGTACTCGCAACTAACAGCCGGAAACGGTGGCGGCTGGCCAAGCGCCTGCCAGCCACGTTGCTTCAAACCCTTCGTGACTTTTATGACGCGCGCCACGGCGCGACCGAAGCGTTCTACTTTTACGACCCGTACGAGACCAGCCCGCGGTTCTCGTCCGATCCCACCGGCGTCGTGACCGTTGGCCGGTACACCGTCCGGTTCAACGGCGCTTGGCAGCAATCAGCCACACCCGGAAGGTCCGACTTGCAGATTGAATTAGTCGAACTGGCATAAGCCGACCATCACCACATCGAGTTTCAGCCCAAGGCCCCGCTCGCCGCATAAGCCATGTCCGACCTCATCGGCAACATCACCGTTCCGGAGATCGTCGCGAGCGGAACCTTTCCCATCGTTCCGGACTACCCGTATGGCCGGTCCAGCAATCCGGACGTCGTCATCCACCAGTTCGGCTCCGGCAACGCCAAGATCGAGCAGCGGTTCCTGCTGGGCGATGGAGCCAAGCGGTTCACCGTGCGGCGGTCCTGGATGAACGAGCCGCAGCGCATCGCGCTCCGGAATTTCTGGGAGTCGAAGTGCGGCCCGTTCGGTGCGTTCACTTACAACGCGCCGAACGACGATGGCAACGGCACGACGGCGTACACCTGCAGGTTCGCCAACGAGCCGCTGTCGTGGGAGATGGTTGCCGATTGGGTGTGCAGCGTCGGGATTACCCTGGTCGAGATCCCGGCATCAAGCCCCACCTACGCTCCAGTTACAGTCGTTACCCGCTTCCCCTCTGCGACGCTCAAGGACGCACTGCTGCCGCAGGCGCAGCAGATGATTCCACTGATCAAGATCCAGCCGCTCCAGACAGGTTACTCGGCGATCTACTTATCCGACCGGCGCTGCACCGTGGGCGCGCAGTTGTATCTTCCTCGCCTGGTGGCTTTCGATGGCGTCTCGCAGAGCATGGGGAACGAGGCAGACGACGCCACGTTCACCTTCGGTAACGCCGATCGCGTCATGCGGGACCTAGCCAACGACGTGGATCTGTTCCGCGCGTCCATCGAGTTCTCGCTCCTGCACGTAGGCACGAAGATCAAGCTTGACCTGTGGAAGGGCGACATCGTCAACTGGTCGTTCGACTCCGGACCGGAGTTCAAAGTCACCGCCGCCGATGGTCTGTACGAACTGAACCTGCCCTACCCGTGCCGAAAGATCTCGCGCACCTGCTGGAAGGTCTTCGACTCGCAGTCCTGCCCTTACTCCACATCTGGTGCTCTCGATCTCGTCCACTTCCCGTCAGCCGATGGTTCGAAGTGCGACAAGGGTTACGAGACGGAGAACGGTTGCCTGGCGCATGGAATGAAGCGTTCCTACGGCGGGCTGATTGCGGAACCGCAGGGCGTCACGATCAAGGACAACTCGACAGGCGTGTTCGGCTTCGGGCGGTCCAGGATTACCAGCGTGTCGCTGGTGGCGGATTCGATCTACGACCAGATCGTGCCCGAGATCTATACCGACAGCGAGATGCCGGTGAACTGCAAGGTCGCGGCGGGCCGGGACGAGAGCGACTTCTACGAGGCGTTAGGGATCGTCGGCGAAGGGCCGCTCATCGCGTACACCGCCCCGCACTACGAGGACCTGGACGGCGACGGCACCGACGAGACGTTCGTGGGCAGCACGCTCGATGGCCAAGCCCACCACGGCTATCCGACCAATTCCTTCGGCCTGCGGCAGTGCCTGGGCTCCGATCCGGCTGGCGCGACCGACTTCTTTTCGCTCGACCAATCCGGCAACACCACGGGCGGCGACTGGCGCAAGGTGTTCTCCGGCGCATCGACCTACAAGGACAACTTCGCGGCCGGAACCGCCTTCGTCGTCATTCGGCGGTCGGATGCGAAGGGCCTGCAACTGTCGAAGCCTGGCGACCATGCGATGATCGCCAACGTTCAGGCTGGCATGAGCGGGTGGGTGTGGACGTCGATCGGCGTCCGCGTGTTCGGCCCGCCGTTGACGAACCCGGTGTGGATCGCCATCAACATGCTGCTGCGCGCCAGAGGCCTCCGGCTGGGCGGGTCGGCCACGACGCCGCAATTGGATCTCGCCGAAACGTTCTTCGATGTGCAAGCCGCCATCGACGCGGCGGCGATCTGCGACGACAGCGTCACGAAGATGGTCGGCTCCGGCAGCGAGCCGCAGTTCAAATTCCGAGGCGTCCTGCAGGAGGAAAAGCCCCTCCGCGACTGGCTCCAGGAAGTGCTGATGAACTGCCTGGGCTATTACACGTTCGCCTTTGGCCGGCTGAAGATAGGCGTTCGGGGAAACTCCTCGACGGTGGAGCCGTTCACCACCGGGAACATCCTGTTCAACTCGCTCCAGTTGTCGCCGCTCAAACCGGCCTTCAACCATCTGACCGCCAACTTCGCGGACGAGGATTACAACTTCGTCAACAACTCGGTCACCGTCTACGATATCGATTACGCCACGCAGATCGGCAGCGGGGCGGGTCCGCTGTTCCTGAAGTCGAACGTCAACCTCTCCGGCACCTTCTCGAAGTCGCAGGCGGCTCGGATCATCAGCACCCGGCTGCGCGAGGAGTTGGGCGGTATCAGCACCGCGGAATGGAAAGCCGCGCGCATGCTGTCGTTCCGGACGACGGTGCTCGCGCTCAACACGGAGCCGGGGATGGTCTGCTCGATGACGCACCCGGACATGCCCGCTGGCTTGGGCGAGTTCCGCGTCACCGGCTGGAAGCTCAACCCGGATTACTCGATTGATATCCAGGGCCGCACCACCACGGACTCGATGTACGACCTCGTGGACGGGCCGAAGCCCGCCGATGTGGATGCGTCGCCGGTGCCGGAGGAGGTCTTCCACGACACCGGCGTTCCTGGGATCGTTCTCGGTACGCCGAAGCTCACGGATTTCGGGTCGTATGTGGTGGACGAGATCGAGGTTCAGCCCGACGCGGCGGGCAACGCGAACATCACGGGCGCGACCGAGATCGCGATGGGGCTCTACTACGTCGATGAACTGGCGACCGACCTGTGGGCCAGCATCGACTCCGCGGTGGATGCGGCGACGGACCCGGCCACGCTGAACTGCACGGTGAATCCGGGCACTCCCCGCGTCTTCATGGTTGGCGACTTCGTAGTATTCAACGACGAGGCTGCGGATGTGGACCACGCCGGTCGCCGGTCCTATGAGTGCGCGCAGATCGTCGGCCCAGGCAACACTGGCGATGTGCTTCCGACCGGATCGTTCCAATTCCAGCGGGCCTACCCTGGCGTTCCTTCGGAGCAGGCGACGTTCGGCACTCTTCGCTGCGCGCATCTGGCGGGCGTGAAGTTCTACAAGCTCGACCTGAGACTCTTTACGTTCGCGGTCAAGAAGGGATTCTTCCGCACGCCCGGTCTGCCGCCGCGCGTCGAGGCGACGATCCCCTCCGTGTGCGTCGTGGCAGCATTGGTCGGCGTAGCAAATCACTTCGGCTATGGTCCGTTCACTGTCTTCCCGCAGAGCCATCACAACGAGCCATTCATGCCCGGCGACCGCACTTGCTCCGGTGGCGCCTACACGTTCCAGATCCCCGGCCCGCTGGCAGCGCAGGATAACGTCGCGATCCCGTTGAAGGTTCAGAACGCCGCTTCGATCCGGTGTGTCTATGCGTACATCCAGCAAGGGACCAGCGACGGCCAGTCAGCATACGTTGTGAAGTACTCCGCCGACGGAGGCGCGACATGGAACGTACTGGAGAAGATGGGCATCGCGCAGAGCCTCCCTACGGCGTTCAAGAACACTTGGGACTTCCTCGTGGGGCAGGGCTACGGCAAGCCGGAGACGCGTCGCCTGCCGGACGACGACTACGGATTGGTCACGACCGCGCCGATCACCGGCAGCGGCGTCGCGCAAGCGGTAGCAACGGCTTCCTATGACGGATCGACGAGCGGACTGGTGCCCGGCGACTTCGTATTCCTGGAGTTCGGCCTAGCCGACGAGGAGCACGTCAACGTGATCTCGGTGGACACGGTGGACCAGACCTTCACCGCCATCGTGACTATGGATCATCCGGCGGGATCGAGCATACGGCCCTCGATCTGGCCGACCGTCGTGCTCCTCGAGGGCAACGACCTGGCGTTCGATATCAAGGCGGTCGCTTCGCCTGATTCGGGTTCCGATCTGACCGTGGTGATCCAGACGTAGTGTCGAGCGGGGGAAGAGCCTGATCAGCGCTTCGTTTCTTCGACGCTGTCAATTAAGAACGCAGTCGGATACGATATTCCGCGCTCTGGATCGCTCATCTCAATGATCGTCTCGAAGACTTTGATCTGCCCCACACACTTCAAACGTATGCGCAAATCGGCGGGTAACTGCACGTCGGCTAGCAAGTCAGCGGCGGGTCCATTGGCGAAACAGTTGAAAAGGGTTGAGGGGCTTCGGCCAAGGGGCTCCACCCAGCACTTCACGCTGTCTCCCGCTACGACGCCGTGCGATCTGAGTTGATCAGCTTCGAATTGGTCGACGTCTGAAATGTGGCTTACTTTCGCAAGACCGACAGATGATCCGCCCATCAACTTCTTTGGTCGCGCTTGAGCCTTCGTAATCCACGAGAGAAAATCTTCGTTAGAATCGCTAGTAGACGCGCTAATCCAGCTAGCGTTCAGTGCTTTGGCGGCCTCTTCATAGTCGAATCTTCCAGGGGCATTCAGCGATGCGACGCTCGCCAAGAATTCGATCAAACTCCGGGTACCGTTGGCGGAGGAAATGTCAATCGCCTGAAGATGACTTAATGGTGCTGGAAGGCTTGTCGGCTGCATGCCCTTCGCACAACAGGGAATTACGCGCTTGCCGGAAACCCACGCGCCTCCAGCTTCGAAGTTTACCCATGGACTTCGTACACTGTCGGGCGTCGCCACGACCAGCAGTGTTCGACAGGTTCCAAGCCGTTCAATGATGAGATCTCGCCATGGGTCTCCAACAGCGAGCGACTGCCGATTAGAGGCATTGAACATTTCTACCCCGCCGAGGAGGGCTTCTTGAATCATACTTTCCAGCGCGGCGGCGATCAGCTGGTCCTCGTGTATGTGGCTGATGAATATGAGAGGTTTTGTCACAGTTAGGCGACTTCTGTCTACTTCATAGATTCTACAGTCTTTCCGGCGAAAGTGTCGACGCCAATCCACATCTTCGATCCACGCCGCAACCTCCAGTTGCAGGGCTTTGCCGGGCGCGCCGCGACCACCACGATCCATGACGCCACGGAGACAGGTGTCTCCATCTCCGGGATCTTTCAGGCTGCCGAGGACTTCGCGGTGCTGGGTTGGTGGAACGCCTACGATTACTTCAATCACCTGCGCCTGAAGCACCTGCCGAAGACCGATCTTTCCGGCCTGAAACTGGAGTTCGACATCGAGTACGACCAGACGCTCGACGGCGCGATGCGCTTCGATGCAGCCAAGTTCCCGTCCGTCTCATGGGACGCGATGTCGTTCGTCACTGGCGCGGGCGACATCCACGAGGTACGCCTGCTCGATCACGCGACCGTGGTCTCCGAAAGCGAAACCGCCGCCAGCGTCCTCATCGATATCAGCGGCGACGAGAACATGGACGGCGGGATCGATTGGCTCCACCTCTACTTCCGCGATACCCGCTTCACTGTAACCAGCACGGACTGCCGGGTTGAAACTCAATTGACCGCCACGGTGAACGCGGGCGATGCCAGCCTGCCGGTGCAGAGCACGGCAGGCTTCTCAGCTGCGGATGGCATCTGGATCGAACGCGCCGGCACCAATGAGGAGCAGACTACGGTGGCCGGAGTCCTCTCGAACTCGCTTACCGCGAGCGTATCGATGGGCCACCCGAACGGCTCCTTCGTAACCCGGAAAACGAAGGCCTGGCACGTGGCGCAGAAGCTCGCGGACATCATCAACACGGCGGGCGCTTCCGTCCCTGGCCGATTTGGTCCTGACCAGAGCGGCGTGATTCACGCGCAGGCATGGGCCAGCGGCCCGAGTACCGGCGGCATCACGATCACGTTCGTTCTCGCCAGCGGCACCACATCGCGGTACGGGAAGCTCGGCAATCTGGACCGCGTCTTCCTCGCCCATGGGCGCACGCTCGGCGGCGTTCCAGTCGGGAGTGGGCAGGGATTCCAATGGAGCGCTGGCAGCGGGGCCAGCCTCTTGTTCGCGGACGGCGACAACAACACGAAATACCATGTGACGCTCGACTTCGCGCAGCCGTTGCTCGATAAGCTCGGCGCGGTGGTTCCGATGAGCGATTGCCGGAAAATGTACATGGTCTTCGCGCCGCGATTCGAGAACGTCGAGCAAGACCTCCAGGACGGATGCTTCCTCGCGGCTGGCGTGGGCACCTCCGATACGACATGGACGGTGGATGACACGTCGAAGCTGACCGGAGGCAGGTACTTCATCGGCACACCAACCAGTGAGGAGCGCATCCACCTCCTCTCGGTGGTCTCGTCCACGCAGATCAACGTGACGCGAGGCTTCGAGGCATCAACGCCCGGCTCGTGGTCGGCGGGCGCGCGGCTGAAGAAGCTTTCGCCTGTCTCCGGCTTCAACGGCGACACTGAGTGGGGATGCACGATCTCGAACATCATAGTCACCGGAGACGGCAGCCTGAAGGTTGGCGGTGGGTCGGATCGGATCGAGGAAGCGGACCCGCGCTGCAAGTACACCGGCTTTTGGGAGGACTACAAGTACGCGGGCGGCTTCCCGTCCCAGTGGTGGAGCAGCGGCCACGCGAAACGATGCGCACCCGCCAGCGTTCTGGACGTTCGCAAGGTGGTCCTGCGGTACTCGTACTCGCAGACACACGATCTCTACCTCGGCTCGTTCCTCAACACCGACTGCGGAAAGTTCAGCGTCTCGGTTGATGGCGTGGCGACCACGCATGATCTCTACCTGAACGAGTACGGCGGGACCACGGTCAATCTGAAGGTGCGCGGTGGTGTCACTGCTGGCAACCACACCGTTGAGATCACCGCCCTGTTCGACAAGAATGCGGCGAGCACCGGGTACTACTTCTATTTCGACTACCTCTGGCCGCTCGAACCGCAGGACGTTCCGGACGCGCCGCAGATCTATACCGATGTATCCCTTGCGATGGATTTCGACACCGACCACGGCTATAAGAAGCCTCCGGCCTGGCACCTCTGGCAACTCCAGAAGCTCGGCTTCACGGGCCACGCTGATGTCTACATGGGCGTCTTCTGGAACAACAAGCGACGGCGCATCAACGCCACCTACCCGTATGCCACCGTGGTCTTCTCCGGCATGCCCGTGGCTGGCGATGTGGTCTCGTTCTCGATTGGCGGCACCACTGTCAATCACGCCATCGGCTACGGCGAGACGCTGCAGGGGATCGTCTCCGACATGCGCGCGATCATCAACGGCCTGTTTGCCGGCGTGTGGGCCGACGATAACTTCGGATCGAGCACGACGCTCCGCATCCAGTCGAAAGCGCCAGCCTGGACGTACACGGGCGTCGCGGTGAGCGCGCCAAACTCCGTCACTCTTACACTCACCAACAACCTGGGCACGGCGGGTGTCGAGGGCGACTGGGAAATGATCGACGCGGTGTCGCCGGTGATGACTGAGGGCGCGCGGAAGTGGATTCGCGACTTGGCCACCGAATTCCAGGCTGCCGCGATCAAGGCGTCTTTCGCGTTCTCGATGGAGTGCTACATCCCTCCGGCTGCGATGCGCGCCAAGTATCTCTCCTACTCGGGCGGCGTGGTGTCGCCAGGCGCGGACGTGGACCTCGGCGTCCCCTCGCACCAGATGCACTTTGGCACGCGCGTCCGGACGTACCTGCGCCAGATGTACAAGGAATGCGCGGACCAGATCGAGGCCGCCGGTCTGCCGGTGGTCCTCCAGTTCGGTGAGACGCAGTGGTGGTACTTCGATAACCAGCAACAGGACGCGAACGGCGGGATGCCCTACTACGATCTGGAGACGATCAGCGACTTCGCTGCAGCCAAGGGTCACCAGATCTGGCCGTTCCGCGCGAACACGGACGATCCGGCTGGCGACCCGGCGCACCAGAACGAAACCGCCGACTTCCTGCGCGACCGCATCTGGGCCTACTGCCAGGATGTGATCACGTACGTCCGCTCCTACCATCCGGCTGCCGTGTTCGAGTGCCTGTGGCCTCTCGACGCAAACCAGGGCGCGCCGAAGCCCAGCGCGAAGTTCCGCGCGCTCAACTTCTATGTGAATCTGCCGAGCCAATGGAAGAACTCCTCCTACGGGATTAAGTACTTCCGCTGTGAGGGCTTCGACTACGACGTGTGGCAGAAGAACTCGAATCTGATGAAGCAGGCCATCACGTTCGCGACAACGGCGCTCGGCCGACCTGCTTCGGAGTGCATGTTTCTCAGTGGGCTGTACGGACCGCCGGACCCGCCCATGGCGCAGGCGTACGGGCTGTGGCTCCCGCTGAAGCTCTACTCGTTTTGCTACTGGGCCTTCGATCAGTTCTGTCTGAACTCCCGTCCGGTCGCGCTTGAAATCGCGGGGCTGATGCAGGTGACCGGCGCGACGTACTACAAACCTCTGGCCGCGCGTGCGATGGAGTCCGTGATTGTGGTGCCGGTGGGAGCGGTGGCTGGCGGCGCGCTCAATCGCTTCGAAGCGAACACGAGGAAATGCAATGGCTAACTATCCGACCGCGATGGACGGGCCGTCCACACTTTACTCGCCAGTCGATGCGTTCTCGACCAAGCCGCTCGAAACGACGGCGACCGGAGCGATCGGTGCGGGGGACTCCGCCATCAGCGTTGCTTCTACGGTGGGAGGATTCGCGGCCACCTACGGCATCCTCTCTATCGACGACGAGTTGATCGTCTATTCCACGAAGACCGGAACGCAGTTCACCGGGTGCCAGCGCGGGGCGTTCGGCACGACCGCCGCCACGCATGCGAGTGGAGTCGCGGTGAAGGCCAACATGGTTTCGGGGTTCATCACGGCGCTCCAGTCGGCGGTGCTCGCCATCGAAAACGAGATCGGGACGGCGGCGGCGCGCAATTACGTTCTGAAAGACGGCGCCGTCACGATCACCGGCCTGAAGACGCTCCAGGACGGCGCGGAGTTCGGCACCGGAAACAAAGCGGCCACCGGTCTGGTGCGGCTGCCGAACCTCGGCGCGGTCAAGTGGCGCAAGGCTGACAACTCGGGTGATCTCGGGATGGCGCTGAACGCCAGCGACCACGTAGCGATGGACGCCATCATCGACTTCGCGGCGGGCCAGACCTTCGGTGCGTTCTCGTACCCGGATGGCACAACCACCAGCAAGGGCATCGTCCAGATCGACCCGGTGGGTGGGATCGCGGTCGCGGCAGGGGTGCTTTCGCTGGCGGCGACCGGCGTCGTGGCAGGAACATACCCGAAGGTCACCGTGGACGCCAAGGGGCGCGTCACGGTCGCGACAACGTTGGTTTCGGGCGACCTCCCCGCCCACACCCACGTCGCCACCGACATCGTTTCTGGATCGCTGCCGTTCACGATCCAGAAGGCGGGAACGGCAATCGGGACGCGTCGCGCGTTGAATCTGATCGAAGGGGCGAACGTGATGTTGACGGTCGCGGACGACGGGGGCAATGACCGCGTGAGCGTCACGGTCGCGGCGGCTGGCACAGCCAGCCACAACCTACTCTCTGCGACGCATCCCGACACGGTGGCTGCCACACCGGTCCTGGGCGATCTAGTCGCAGCAGATGGGACGCCAGCCTGGGCGAAACTCGCGGGTAATACCACGACCACGAGGAAGTTCCTGCGTCAGACCGGAACCGGATCTGTTTCCGCCCTTCCGGCGTGGGACACGCTGCTGGCCGGCGACCTCCCGACCCACATCCACGCAGAGTCTGATGTGACCAATCTGACGACGGATCTCACGAACCGTCCGGTGAAGGGCGGCGCGTGGGCCAACTCGAAAACGGCGGTCATCAACTCCTCGGGTCAACTGGATGGCGCGGCCGGAACCGCAACGGACTGTGTGCTCGTGAATGGGACGAGCGCGGCGAAAGCGAATGCCGTTCACACCCACGCCGAATCGGACGTCACCAACCTCACCACGGACCTTGCGGGCAAGGCGGCCAGCGTCCACACCCACGCTGAATCCGACGTGACCGGGCTGGTGACCGATCTCGCGGCCAAAGCTGCAAAGGCTGGCGACACCTTCACCGGGACGCTGAGAGTCGACGGCGATCAGGCCTATCTCGAATGCGGTCCGTACCAGACCGTCGGCGGCGCATTCGAGAACATGGCGAAATACTCCGAAGACTTCACCGTCGGGACGTGGGACAAGAACGGCGGGTCCTGCTCGGTCACCGCGAACGCGACCGCCGCGCCCGATGGCAACTCGACCGGCGACACCATCACGGCCGTCACGACCACGCCGATCATCCAGCAGCAAATAGCGGGCCTCGCCTCCGGCCGCCAGTACACGTTCTACGTGTGGGCCAAGGTCGCGTCCGGAACGAAGCAGGTGTCCGTCGCTATCGTTGACAATGCTTATGCTGGCTACCTCGCGGGTCCGACGAGCATCACGCTCACGACGGCATGGCAGCGGTTCAAGATCACCGGTACGCTGGCTGGCGGGCAGACGGGAATGTGGATCGTCGTCCGCCAGTTCGCCGGGAACAGCGACAACTGGACGAGCGGCGTCATCTACCTTTGGGGCGCGTGCTTGCAGCAGGGCAACGATCCGAAGAACGGATACGCTCGCACGTGGGTGTCGCAGACCACGCTCGTCGCCGCCGGAATTGCCTGCGGCGCGGTCGTGATTTCCGCGAAGGACACTACCGAGTCGCCTTTGCGGGCGTACGGCCCTGGATCGAACCTTGCGGATAACCTCCTGTTCGCGGTGAACGGCGCGGGGGAGGTCACCATCGCGGGCGGCACCGGCAACGGCTACATGCTCTCTCAACTCCGCGGCGCGTTGAATCCCAACGGCTGGTCTGGAGTGATTGAAGTGAAAAACCCCGCAGGGGTCACCGCAGGCTACCTCCTGCTCTACACGAACCCATAATCCCCGAAAGGACAAACCGATGAAGTTTACGTTGGACCACACCCAGCGTCTGAACTTGCACGCGCTTCTGGGCGTGCAGCGGGCAGACGTTGGATCTATTCGCGCGATTTGGGCGGTGCAAGACAAACTCGCGCTCGATCCCGACGAGGAGAAGGCCATCGAACTCAAGCGCGAACTGGTGAACGGACAGGATCGGACAGTATGGAATCCCGCTCTCTCGATCCCAGTGAAGGAGTTCGACTTCACCGACGCCGAAATCGCGCGGATAAAGGTCGCGATTGAAACTTGGGACAATTATGCCGCAGCGTCGGATCGCCGCTGGCTTGAGCCATTGATCGGGGCGATACTTGTTTCCTGAACAAGCCTTGAACATCACCTCTGACGACTCCGATCAACGACCGTTGAGGCATCATCCATCCTGCGCAACGATCCGCGCAGGTACCGCCACCAATGCCGCCCAGGTCGACTCCGCGTCGATTCGTGTCACTTCTCGATGTCGATCCGACTTCGGATCGCGGCGAGAACTCTGTGAACCGCGACGGCGTCACGGACCGTCGCCGACTCCTTACAGATGAACGTCGCTGGTCGGCCCTCCGAAAGAACCTTCAGATAGTACCTGTGCTGCGCCTCTCTCCACGGTGATGCTTGACTTGATTGCAGTCGCTCGACACCATATTGCATACGCTGTTCCGAGAGCTCGTCGATGCTGCCCTCCCGCAACCGCTGACCGATAATGTCGACTTCGACAGCCGAAGTGCCGCAGTGCGCACTAATTACGAATTGAGCGTAGTCCGACGAAGTATCAATCTCGACTATCAGCTCCGTGGGCCTCACGGCAGGTGCCTCCCTGAGCATTGCCCAAGCGCGAATAACACAGCCATCCAGCGCGCCATTCTTAGACTCGACGCCTCTCGTTGTGGTCACAAGAGTTATTGTCTGGATGGCATATCCGCTCCAATGAACGAAGTCCACTAAGTGCGGCAAGACTGAGTACACCACGCCGCCACCGAGTCGGCCATCCCGATACCAAGCCGGAACATTCGTTACGTCTTTGCGCGCTCCTGATCTGTAGACGATGTTGAGTTGCGAAACTGGTCGTCCGAGCCCACTCACAACATCATGAAGAATCGGCAAGAAACGCAGTTGGTAGTTTACGGCCACATCGCACTTGAACTGCTGGGATAACCCAAGCACCGAGCTGGCATCCTCCTCTGACAGTCCCAACGGCTTCTCGCATAACACCGGCACGGAAGCTTCCATTGCCGCCCGGCAAGACTCAACATGCAGTCCGGGCGGTGTCCCAATCACTACCATGTCACAGTGGGCTAAGGCAGACGCGCAGTCGGCACTGAGGCCTTGCCGACCCAACTCGGCTCGCGATCTAATGTCGATGACCCGCACGTTTGCGAACGCCGCCAAAACTGGAGCGTGCAATCGTCTGGTAACACCTTGCCCGACGAGCCCGATTGTGATCACCGCAATGTTTTATCCAGAATTTCCGGGAACTTCTTCGCAAACCATGAGCGATCAGGAAAGGCCTCACGCAACCTGCGCATCTCGGCCGTATCGGCAAACAGGAGAAAACGTAGCTTGAGAACCTTTGACCCCTGAGTAGACGTATCTTTGGCCGTCTTGAGGAGCTTCGAAGTTTCGGCAATCGCTTGCTTGGCGGCGCCGGCAACAGGCTGTACGATCTCCCCAACGGCAGCACCTACATCCATAGCGACCGAGAAGACCGTGTTCGGCACTGTCAATAGATGTCCGGGAACTCTCTGTAGGAGCAACGCAAGCTTGGTAGGCTTCTGTGTTATGCCTGAGTGTCGGGTTGCGAGGTGTTCGGAGATATACTCCCAATATTCCACAGCGGCAGAGGAAAACTGCTTGACAACCTCGTCTGCTGAGGCGACGGCAGACGCGGCTGAATGGAAGTTCACCAATTCAAAATAGCGCCGACCCTTGTCCCGAAGTTCCATAATCTCTGCGGCAGTAAGCAGAGACAGAAGTTCAAAGGATGGAACTTCTAAAACACGAATCGCTTGCTCAAGACTTGCATCGCTCACCGATGTGTCGGCAACGCTGGCGAGTGTTCTTGGGGAGTCATTCAAGACCCCTCTAGATGTTTGTCATCACTAGTGTCCGGCTAGAAGTCGAATAGATTCAATTGTTTGCCGGTATCGGGTAAATTGTTGTCGGAGTCGGATGCTTGAAGTGCCTGTAAAATGGGCGTTTTCTCAAAAAGCGTGACGCTCAAAATCTGTAGAATTTGGTAGAGTC
>CAMDED010000173.1 GCA_945893365.1 Candidatus Sulfopaludibacter sp. SbA3
GGCATGGGTGGATCGTGGAGCCGAACAGTTCGAGCAGATGCGCGAAACGCGCGACTTGGCCAAACTCCAGGCTCAGGCTAGCTCACGGGGATTCCGCCTCGTTCCCGCCACAGATCAAGTCGCATGAACTGGAGTGAGTTTCTGGAGAGTGGAGACCTGTGAGATTGCCCCGGAAAAGCGGGAGAATCCGGGCGTACTTGCTACTTCAGCCCCATCCGCCGCCATTGCGACGAGGAAGGATTGCCGCAGCCGCGCCCTGTCAGCCCAAAAGAGCCCGAATTTGCGCGACGTCCGCGTCGCTTGAAATCAAGTTGCGGCGTTTTTCCACTTCTATGTCGCGCACCCGTGCGGGAGAAGGTAGCGCCGGTGGCCCGCACGCAAAGCGACTGGCGGCACCCCCCCTCGGGCACGTTGGCGGTGGCCGGACGCTCTCCCGCCGGGCGGGAACCGGATGGGCCGCCAAAAAGCACTATCATTAAGTTATGCGGGCTGCCAAACTCGCCTTGCTTTCCCTCGTGGCGGCGCTTGTCGCCTTCGCGGCGAACGTCAAGCTCTACATGAAAGACGGCACGCACCATCTGGTGCGGGAATACGAAGTCAAAGAGGATCGCGTGCGCTTTTACAGTATTGAGCGCGGCGATTGGGAAGAGCTGCCGCTGGAAATGGCGGACCTGACGCGCACGGCTACGGAAGCCGCCGAGCGCAAGGCTTCGCTCGACAAGGAGACCGCGCTCATTGCGTCGGAAGACAAGGCGGAGCGCGAGCTGCGCCGTGAGATCGCGCGAGTGCCTCCCGAAGCGGGCGTTTATCTTGTGGACGGCCAGGCGCTGAAGCCGCTTACTTTGGCGCAATCGAAGATACACACGAGGAAAGGGCGCAACATTCTGAAGGCGCTGTCTCCCGTCCCGGTGATCACTGGGAAAGCGACTCTCGAACTTGACGGCGAACAATCGAAGTACGTTGTCACCGGTGACAGACCCGAGTTCTACATGCGGCTCGCCACCGATGAGCGCTTCGGAATCATCAAGCTCACACCGCAAAAGGGAGTGCGCATCGTCGAGCGCCTCACGATCATCCCGGTGACGAAGGAGACCGTCGAGGAGCAGGACACCGTCGAGATTTTCCGCCAGCAGGTGGACGAGGGACTCTACAAGATCTGGCCGCAGAACCCGCTCGCGCCAGGCGAGTACGCGGTGGTGGAATTCACGGAGGGCAAAGTGAACATCCAGGTGTGGGATTTCAGACTGGCGAAGCCGTAGAGAATGCGAATCGGAAACCGTTCGCGGCAATCTCGCGCAGTTCCGTTTCGCTGAATCCGAACTCGCGCGCCGCAAGTTCGAACTCGCCGCCGAGGGTTACGCCGAAGATGCCCGGGTCATCCGTATTCAAGATGATAGGCACGCCGGCGTCGTACAGCTTCCGGACTGGATGCGCGCGCAGGCTCTCCACCGCCCCCGTCATAACGTTGCTCGTAATGCAGATTTCGAGCGGCACGTTCCGCTGGCGCAATTCGCGCAGGAGCGCCGGATCTTCGATGGAGCGGATGCCGTGCCCGATGCGCTCGGCGCCGATTCTGAGCGCCGCCCACACGGATTCCGGTCCGACCGTTTCTCCGGCGTGCGCATTGACGCGCAAGCCCGCCCCGCGAGCGAATTCGTAGACTTCTCCGAACCAGTGCGCGGGCCCGCGCTCCTCGTCGCCTCCGATTCCAAAAGCCACCACGCCATCTTCCACCCGCGCCGCGCCAAATCGCGCCACTTCCATTGCGGGCTCGGGGCCAAAGTTGCGGATCGCGTCCAGTATCCACCGCGTTTCAATGTCCGGCCGCGCTTTCGAGGCGCCGCGGACCGCGGCGTAGACGGCGTCGAGGTCGCGATTCCTCCACAACACGGCGCCCGCGGAAAGCGTAATCTCCGCATAGCGAATATTCTGCTCCGCAAGCCGGTCGAGCAAGCGCGCGGTGATGAAGGCGTAGTCTTCGGCAGTCCGCAGGCGCTCGACGCACCACTTGAAGCACCGCAGGAAGCCGTCGAAGCCGATGAAGCGGTATCGATCCCGGCCTTCCTCCGCGGCGAGCGAGGGATCGAGCGCACTCCAGGTATCGGGCTCAACCGATCCCTCCAGATGCAGGTGCAGCTCGGCCTTTGACAAGTCGCGAAAGAACGGAGTCATCCCTGCCATAATGACAAAAGACCTATGACTGTTGCGGAGATGGAGGCGATCGCCGGCGCATACCATGGCGACCCGTTTGGAATTCTGGGACCGCATCGCAGCGGGAAGGGTTGCGAGATTCGCGCGTTTCTGCCGCACGCATCCGCGGTTGAAGTGCTTGTCGGCGGTGTCGCAACACCGATGGTCCGAAAGCACGAATCGGGCTTTTTCGTGGCGGCGCTCGCCGCGGTTCCCGGCGATTACCGCTTCCGGCTCACGTTTGGCGACGGCACCGCGGCCGAGTGCGACGACCCCTACCGCTTCCCGACCTTGCTCTCCGATTTTGAAATTCATCTTCACGCCGAAGGCACGCACTACGAGGCCTACAACGCGATGGGCGCACATCTGGCCGAATGTCTGGGCGTGCCGGGTGTCCGATTCGCCGTCTGGGCGCCGAACGCCGAAGGGGTTTCAGTCATTGGCGACTACAATTCCTGGGACGAGCGGCGTCATCCCATGCGCCGGCGCGATTCCGGAATCTGGGAGTTGTTCATTCCGAATCTGGGCGAAGGGGCCGCGTACAAGTACCACGTGCGGTCCCGCTACCTTGGTTACAGGCAGCAGAAGGCCGATCCGTACGCTTTCCATTGTGAAACGCCGCCCGCCTCCGCCTCCCTGGTGCGCGATATTTCGAAATACGAGTGGAACGACGGCGAGTGGATGTCGGCGCGCGCTTCGAAGAACTGGCTGAAAGAGCCTGTATCGATTTACGAGGTGCACCTCGCGTCATGGCTCCAACGTCCCGGCAACCATGCGCTCTCCTATCGTGAACTAGCCGATTCGCTGCCAGCCTACGCCCGGCGGATGGGCTACACGCATATCGAGTTGTTGCCGATGATGGAGCACCCCTTCTCCGGTTCGTGGGGCTACCAGGTCATCGGATACTTCGCGCCGACTTCGCGCTTCGGGACTCCGGAAGACTTCATGTACTTCGTGGACCGGTGTCATCGGGAAGGTATAGGAGTGCTGGTCGATTGGGTGCCGGCGCATTTCCCCAAGGACGCGCACGGCCTTGCCTACTTCGACGGCACGGCGCTCTACGAGCACGAAGACCCGCGCAAAGGCGAGCACAGGGACTGGGGCACGCTCGTCTTCAACTACGGCCGCAGCGAGGTCCGCGAGTTCCTGATCTCGAACGCGCTGTTCTGGTTGAAGAAATACCACATTGATGGACTGCGCGTGGACGCGGTCGCGTCAATGCTTTACCTCGACTATTCGCGCAATCCCGGCGAATGGACTCCCAACCAATACGGCGGCAACGAGAATCTCGAAGCCATCGATTTTCTGCGGAAATTCAACGAACTGGCGCACTGCGAGGGCGGGGCGATTACGGTTGCCGAGGAATCGACCGCTTTCCCCGCGGTTTCGCGGCCGGTGTACGCGGGCGGCCTTGGTTTCACCATGAAGTGGAACATGGGCTGGATGCACGACATGCTGAGTTACTTCGCACTCGACCCCGTGCATCGGAAATACCATCATCAGAATCTCACCTTCAGCCTCCTCTACGCTTTCCACGAGAACTACGTACTTCCGGTCTCGCACGACGAAGTGGTTCATCTGAAGGGCTCGCTCATCGGTAAGATGCCGGGCGACGAATGGCAGAAGTTCGCGGGCGTGCGCGCGTTCCTCGCCTACATGTACGGGCATCCGGGGAAGAAGCTGCTCTTCATGGGCTCCGAGATCGGGCAGCACGAGGAGTGGAATCACGATTTCGGTGTCCGATGGGATCTACTCGAATTCGCTCCGCACTACAAACTGCAGGCGCTCGCCGCCGAGTTGAATCGTCTGTACCGGGCCGAACCCGCCATGCATCAAGTGGATTTCCACTATTTGGGCTTCGAATGGATCGACTTCCACGACATGCAGGCGTCCGTCATTTCCTTCGTGCGGCGCGCGGAAGACCGGAACGATTTCCTCCTCGTTTGCTGCAACTTCACTCCGGTAACGCGCGAAGATTATAGCGTCGGAGTGCCGGCCGAGGGCCGCTACCGGGAGATTCTAAACACGGACGACCTGCGATGGGGCGGAAGCGGTGTGGTGGTGAACGAAGCCGTCAACGCGGCGGGCGTGCCGTCGCGGCCGGTGAACTGCAACGGCCGCGACCACAGCATTCAAGTCACGCTGCCGCCGCTTGCAGTTGCGGTGTTTAAGCGCGTCCCATGAGCATGTGGGACGCGATTGTCATCGGCGGCGGGCACAACGGCCTGGTCGCCGCCGCCTACCTTGCGCGCGCCGGACGCCGGGTCCTGGTGCTTGAGCGGCGTGAGCTCGTGGGCGGCTGCGCCGTCACCGAGGAAGTGTGGCCCGGCTATCGTGTATCGACCGCCGCCTACCTTACGAGTCTGCTGCAGGAACGCATCGTACGGGATCTCGAACTCGAGCGCTACGGATATCGAGTGGATGCAAAGGATCCGGCTTTCTTTTCTCCTTTTCCCGACGGGCGCTACTTTTTCATGTGGCAGGATCGCGCGAAGACGCTGGCGGAAATCGCGAAGTTCTCGAAACGCGACGCCGAGGCTTACGGAGGCTACGAAGACCACTTGGAACGATTGTCGCGCGTTGTCGAAGGGATGCTGCTGACAACGCCTCCCGAGTTTCCGCCGCGCGGCGCGGGCGATTTTCTCGAATACCTGAAGGTTGCGGCGCGATTCGCGAAATTAGGCCGCAAGGAGCTCGCCGGTCTGGTGAAAATATTCGCTTCGAGCGCGAGCGATTTCCTGGACGAATGGTTCGAGTCGCCCGAAGTCAAGGTCACGCTCGCCACGGATGGCGTTATCGGCGCGAACGGCGGCCCGCGCTCTCCCGGGACGGCCTATATTCTGCTGCATCACTGCATGGGGAGCGTCGGAGGGAAGCGCGGACTATGGGGCTTCGTTCGCGGCGGCATGGGCGCGGTGAGCGAGGCGATCGCCTCGTCGGCACGGGCGAAGGGCGTCCGGATTCGGACCGGCGCGGAAGTCGACCGCATTCTCGTCCGTGGCGGCCGCGCCCGCGGCGTCCGGTTGAAGGACGGCGAGGAGATCGAATCGGAAACGGTGGCGTCGAATCTCGATCCGCACGCGACGTTTCTGCGTCTCGTCGAATCAGGCGAACTCGACCCGGAATTCACCCGCGCGATTCGCCGCCTGCGCATCGAGGGCACGTCGCTCAAGATCAATCTGGCGCTCGCGGGACTCCCCGAGTTTCGGGCGCTGCCCGGCGCGCCCGGCCCCCAACATGGGGCTACCATGCACATCTGCCCATCCATCGAATACGTGGAGCGGGCATGGGACGATGCCAAGTATGGGATGCCTTCAAAGCGGCCGATGATTGAGATGACCATCCCCACAATTTACGATCCGTCGCTCGCGCCACCGGGCCGCCACATCATGGGCATTTTCCTCCAGTACGCGCCTTACACGCTTCGCGGCGGCGACTGGGATGCGGAGCGCGAGCCTTTCGCGGAGCGCGTGTTCGACCTGATCGAGGAGTACGCGCCGAACATTCGATCGATCGTGACGGACCGTCAGGTGCTCACGCCACTCGATCTGGAGCGCCGCTTCGGCATCACCGGAGGCAACATTTTTCACGGTGAGATGAGTCTCGATCAGATGTACTTCATGCGTCCCGTGGCGGGTTGGGCGCGATACCGGACCCCCCTTCGCGGCCTCTATTTATGCGGGTCGGGCGCTCATCCAGGCGGCGGCGTGATGGGTGCGCCCGGCTACAACGCGGCGCGGGAGATGTTGAAGGACGGCTGATTCGCGCGTAATCGCCTGACGGTGCTTGCCACGGGTGGCCGTTCCTGGGGCGGTTTGGCGGCTTTTGGGTTGCCTCCGGCCGGCGAACGAAACAGCCCACGCTTGATGCTATACTGACCACCATCAGGGCAGGCCGGGTACGCCTCCGTTCGCATTGAGAAAAAGAGGTAAAACAAGTGAGAATCATCTTAACGATCACTGGTACTCTTCTCCTGCCGCTTCTCGCGGCAGCACAGTTAACCACCTCCGTCATTCGCGGCCACGTGAGTGATTCGAGCGGCGCCGCCGTCGTGGGCGCCCCGCTCAAAATAGTCAACACGCTGACCAACGTGGAAAGAAGCATCTCGACGAACAACGACGGAGACTACGAGGCCCCGGATCTGCAGCGCGGAACCTACCGGCTTACCTTGACGCAACCCGGGTTCAAGATGTTCGTGGCCGACAATATTGTGCTCGAGTCATCTCAGATCCGCCGTATCGACGCCACGCTCGAGATCGGAGCGGTGGGGACGGAAGTAAACGTCCAGGCGAATGCGGCGGTGATCGAGACCGATTCGGCCAAGATTCAGGGGAGTTTCACGAAGCAACGTTTCGAGGAAGCGCCCTGGGTCGGCGATGGACGAAACCCTCAGATGGTGATGGCTACCCTGCCCCTCGTGCAGATGACCAGCGGCGTGTATGGCATTCAGGTGGCCGGCGTCTCGAATGCACAGACGCAGACAGCGATCGACGGAGTCGCTGGGGACGGCGGCGCGCTGCAAACCGCCAATGTTCACATCATGGAGGAAGTCAACGTAGTGGTAGGGAATAACTCGGCCGAGTTTTCCCGTCCCGCTGAGATCAACATGACCACCAAGGGTGGAACTAATCAGTACCATGGGAAGGGCGCGTATTGGCATCAGAACAACGCGCTTGCGGCCCGCGACTTTTTCGCCGCCGTGAAGCCGTCCACGTTGTTTCACACATGGCACGGCGAACTCTCAGGCCCCATTCTGAAGAACCGGCTGTTCTTTTTCACTTCGCTTTCGGGCCAAAGCTGGCCGGGTTCGAACTTCATCCTTCGCGACGTACCCACCGACGCGATGCGGCGCGGCGATTTTTCGGCCTTGCTGCCGCGCGGCACCGTGATTCGAGACCCGCTGACAAGCCAGCCGTTCCCCAACAACCAGATTCCCGCGTCGCGTCTGAATCCTGTTTCAGCCAAGGTGTTCGACAAGTACCTGCCTGCTCCGAACCTGGGCGCGGCGGGACAGACGACGAACAACTTCGGATTTGTGTTTCCTTATCCGACCGACCTTTTCTACTACAACGCTTTCGAAGAGCGCCTCGATTACCACATCAACTCGAAAAACACGATTTTCGGACGAGCTATTCTCTCCAAACCGCAATACGTGCTGGCCGGCAATTATCCAGGCATGGCTTGGACGCGCATACGCGACTCACGCAATATAGTGACCGAAGATACGCACATCTTTTCCGCCTCCCTGATCAACACGTTCCGCTTCGGGTGGTATCAGCCGATCGTGCTCGATGGCGACGTGGTGGACGGCTTTCAACCGATCGCCGGAGACACGGTCGTCAAGGAATTGGGGATTCAGGGTGTCAATCCGAAGGGGTTGTCGGGCATGGGCTTTCCGACAATCAACATCACCGGTTTCCAGCCGCTACGCGTGAACCCCGCCGGCAATCCGCTGCAGAACGACATCCTGAAAACGTTCACCGATGCTGTGACCTGGTCGAAGGGCGCTCATACCCTCAAACTCGGCGGCGAACTGCGGCTGTCAAGCAATCTGGTGAATAATATCCCCGAGAACACGTACGGAAACTTCGCGTTCACGGGTCAACTCAGCGGATATCCTGTATCGGACTTCTACCTGGGTCATCCGTTCTCGTCGCAGCGGCTCGACCCGCTTACCAATCGCAAGCAACTCGACAAAGAACTTGGACTATACGCGAACGATACCTGGAAGCTGAACTCGAAACTCACGTTGGATCTGGGTCTTCGGTGGGACCGTTTCGGGTCGCCGACGTACGAAGACGGCAAGATCTACAATTGGGACCCGGCCACGGGGAATGTGACCGCGCCGCAGGGGGCGCAATTCAGTCCGTTGTATCCGGTGAATACGATCAAGGTGGTGAACGGAGACGTGCGGACACGTCCGTCGAACAAGAATTTCCAGCCTCGGATCGGCGTCGCGTGGCGTCCGCTCGGCGCCAACTGGGTCGTGCGGGGCGGCTATGGGACCTTCACCGAGCAGATCGGGCGATTCGCGCGGGCCCAGGGTACGGGGCCCTTCCAATTGGCGGAGACGTTCTTTAACAGCGCGAGTTCGATTCTGCCGTGGCCCAATCCTTTTCCGAGCGGGACCGGAGCCGTCGCTTCGCAGTCCGTGACCGGGTATCCGCTCGACACGGATAATGGGCGAATCCATCAATTCAATTTCACGGTGGAGCGGCAGATTAAAGATGTCGGACTCCGGATCTCGTATCAGGGCATGCGCGCGCGCGGCATGAACTACAGCATCGAACGGAATAAGCCGGAGGCCTCCCTTGTCCCCTTCGCGCAGGCTCGCCGGCCATGGTCCCAGTTGGTTGGCGCGAGCTTCGTGCGGAACGACGGCATGCAAAATTTCAATGCTTTCACCGTGGAGGGTCAGCGCAAAGTCGGCGCCGTCACTTTCGATGTGCATTGGACTCTCGCTTCGAACTACTGGAACTTTCAGAATTTAGAGAATCCATACGCGCCGCTCTTTTGGGAACGGGACCCGAACACGGTGCGGCAGCGGGTGGTGATCAACACGGTGTGGCAATTGCCGTTTGGAAAGGGCAAGCGATTTATGTCCACCGCCAATCCCGTGGCAGACCGGGTCCTCGGGGGATGGCAGCTCTACTGGATCGCGTTTATGGAGACGGGACAGTTCTTCGGGCCGACCTTCAGCGGCGCCGATCCCTCGAACACCAATACGACCTCGGGCCGGCCCGACCGGCTGGCAAATGGGAATCTCTCATCGGATCAACGGACGATCGGCAGATGGTTCGATGCGGCCGCCTTCGCGAGGCCGGCAGCCGGACGATTCGGAAACTCCGGCACGAATGTCCTGGAAGGACCCGGCCTGCACAAGCACGACCTGACGCTGAGCAAGATGTTCCCGATCACGGAACGGCTGCGGTTCACGTTCATGGCGGTGGCGCAAAATATCGCCAACCACCCGAATTTCAGCAACCCCGCCGCGAACATCAATGCGACAAACGCCGGCGTCGTCAGCAGCACAAAAGGTTATGCGCCCGCCCGGCAGATCATGCTGCGAGGACGCATTCAGTTCTAGCTTCGGTCATGGCAAAACGCGTTTTTTGGAAGGTGGCCATGATGAGCTTTAGATCCCGGGAAACCGACGGACACCGATGCGGATGACGTTCTGGATGGCGTTGATCGCCTCCTCTCTGTGGCTCGCGGTACGAGCCGCCGCGCCCGGAGAACCGGAGCTGATTTCCGTTTTCCCCTTCGGCGTCCAGCAAGGCGCAGGCTTGAAGGCGACCATACGGGGACGGTCGCTCGAGGGTGCTTCGGCGGTGTGGTTCGACTGCGAACACCTTTCGGCCACCATCTCCGGCGTAGTCAACGACGCGTCCACCTCCGCACCCTCGAAGAAAAAGAAATCCTCGTCGTCGGCGCCGGTTCAGTTGATGTCCGTGGATATGAAGGCAGCTTCCGGATCCGCGCTGGGAATGCACTACCTGCGGGTATTGACTCCGCGCGGAGTTTCCAATGCCATCCCCTTTCGGATACACGCGGAGCCGGGCATTCCGGAAGACGCAGGCCGCCATAACGAACCCGCCGCCGCCCAGCAGATTTCGGCCTTCCCGGTTGTGATTAACGGGAAACTTCCTGGCGGCGGAGAACTGGATTACTACTCCTTTGAAGTCCAACAAGGCGAGACTTTGCGCTTTGATGCGCTCACGGCGGGAAGCGGCCTCGATCCGGGCTTGACGCTCTTCGAGCCAACCGGAAGTTGGTTCCGGCCCGACCGCCTGACGGAACTGGCTTTCAACGACGAGGAAGTTTCTTACCCCGGGCTACCGGTGAATGGCAGAATCAGCTACAAGTTCGCGCGAAATGGGCGCTATCTGATCCGGGTCAACGGCTTTCTGGGCGAGGGCGGTTCGGACTACGCCTATCAACTCTCGGTCCGGCGCGCTTCGACGGACTATCCTGACATGGACCCGATGCGTCCTGCGCACCTGCCGCCGCCTTCCGCCGATATTTCGTGGAAGGAGCGTTCCTGGAGCCGGGAGCTGAAGCCGGATCGCCTCAAGGCTCTGTGGTCGCGCGCGGCGCCATCGCTTGCCGGCGCGATTCCGGAGATCGCCGTGGTCAAGGTTGGCGAGCAGCCGGTCTCCGTTTCCATTCCCGCTCTGCTCGAAGGCGCTATCGATCGCCCCGCGCAGGTGCACCGTGTGAAATTTGCCGTCAAGGCAGGCGATCGCGTCGCAGTCGAAGTCGAGACGACGCGGAAGACGCTCCCGCAATTCAATCCCTACTTGCGAATCGTTTCGGCCGATGGCGATGAAGCCTTCACGAACGTGCATTCCACGGTGAACACTTGCGGCGACCTCATCCTTAAGCAGATTCACCCGAAGACCACCTATTCATTTCCACGCGATGGAGAGTTCATCCTGGAGATTCGCGATATCACGCACCTGTATGGAGATTCGGCCTTCGTCTACCGGGTAATGTTGCGGCAGCAGGTTCCGCACGCCGGCGAGATCCACGTAGCCGAGGAGCAGATCAACCTGATTGCGGGGGAGGTCGGCATAATGAGCGTCGAGACCGACCAGGAGGAAGGTTTCGATGGCCAGATAGCGCTTACGGTTGAGGGCCTGCCGGAAGGCGTCCGCGCGACGATGGGAACGGAATTGCAGCCGCGGGTTCCGCCGCCCTACAACCCTGGTAAGGTCGAGCGTTTCAGACCGGAAAGCCAGAAGGCGACGTTCCTGTTCATGACGGAACGGGAGGCGCCCGCGACGTCGAATCCCGTGGAAGCTCGAATCATTGCTCAGCCGGTCATGAAGGGCAAGGCGGGAGGCCCCATACTGGTGAAGAGGATCCTACTGACGGTAGTGAAGCCAAGTCCTGCAAATCTACCAGTGAATCACGAGGCGCTGAAATGATCATCACGCAAACGAGGAAGATTGATTTCGGGCGATTCGCTGTCCGCCTGTCGTTGTACACACTGCATTACGCACTGCTCTGCACGCTGCCGATCGGATTCTGCTGGGCGGACGCACCGGCGAAACTGGTCTCTTTGCGCCTGATGCCCAGCGAGCGCACTCTCCAGGGGAAGAAGGCGTCCCAGCAATTCCTGGTGCTTGGCCAGTTCTCCGATAAGCGCGAGCGCGACTTGACTGGAGAAGCCCGTTTCACGCTTTCGAATCCCGCCTCTGCCCGCGCGGATGAGTCGGGCCGGGTATTCGCAATTTCCGATGGAGAAACGGCGCTGACCGCAAACGTCGGCAGTCTCTCGGCGCGAGCTTCCCTAAAGATCGAAGGCTCCGGTGTCGAGCGGCCCTTCAGTTTCCCGCGCGACATCGTCGGAATCTTCACGCGCAGAGGGTGTAACACAGCGGGCTGTCATGGCGGGATCAAAGGCCAGGCGGGCTTTAAGCTTTCCACGCATGGAATCCATCCGAAGGAAGACCACAAATGGATCGTGGAGGGTGGCGTTTTCCAGGTGTTGACCGAGGAAACCAGCGCGCAGAAGAAATCACGGATCGATCTAAAGAGTCCCGAGCAGAGCCTGATTCTGCAAAAGGCAACCATGGCAGTGGCGCACGGTGGCGGACTCCGCCTTCAGAAAGGTTCGGAAGATTACGAGGCCATTGTGAACTGGGTCCGCGGCGGAGCGCCCTACGGAGCGGCGGACAAGGAAAGCAATCCTAAAGTGGCACGGCTCGAAGTGTTCCCCCGTGACATTTTCCTGCGCGCGGGCGAAACGCAGCGGCTGCTCGTGACCGCTTACTATGAGGACGGCAGGGCGGAGGATTTCACCCATCAGGTTCTCTACGAAGCCGGCCACTCGAGCGTTGCCAGCGTGTCGTCAAGCGGCCGGGTGGAGGCCAAAAAGCCGGGAGAAACCGGCGTCCTGATCAAGGCGGTGGGCAACCTGATCCGCGCTGGCGTGGGCGTACTCGCCGAACCGATGAAGGACTACCCGCAGGTTTCACGCAATAATTTTATCGACGACGAGGTCTTCGACAAGCTCAAATTGTTCAGCATCGTTCCTTCGGAGCTTTCTTCCGACGCTGAATTTCTACGGCGGATCTGCCTGGATCTGGCCGGCGCAGCGCCGCCGCCGCATCGTGTACGCGAGTTTGTGGCGAGCAAAGATCCACGGAAGCGCGAGAAGCTGATCGAGACGCTTCTCACCTCGCCCGAATATATCGACTACTGGACATTCCGCTTCGCCGATTTGTTCCGCGTGGCGGTGTTCCCCGTCGGCATCAATCCCAAATGGAGCCAGGCTTACTGGCAGTGGATCCGCGACAGTGTCGCCGCCAACAAGCCGTATAACCAGATTGCGCTCGAGCGCATTTCCGCCCAGGGCTATAGCGCGCCGTCGCGCCACTATCTTCCGTATCTCGTCGTGCCTCCGCCGCAGGACAGCATGGGCGAGCAAGTGCGCGTGTTCATGGGACGGCGCCTCGACTGCGCCCAATGCCACGACCACCCCTATGAACAGTGGAGCCAGGACCAATTCTGGGGAATGACGGCGTTCTTCGGCTCGATGTTCAAGCTGGGCGGCAACCCGACTTCCGTCATCTTCGATTTTCCCGGCGGGAAGGAGATCGCCGCCGACATCGCTGGCGCAAAGGACTACCGGGTGCTGCATCCGCGCACGAAACAGGAGGTGGTTCCCGCGCTGCTCGACGGCAAACAGATTCCTTACACGGCGAATAATTTCCCGCGCCTCGAGATGGCACAGTGGATGACTTCGCACCCCTATTTCGCCGAGGCCGCCGTGAACCGGATCTGGAGCTATTTCTTCGGGCGCGGCATTGTCGACCCCGTCGACGACTACCGCAGCACGAATCCTCCCACGCATCCGCAACTGCTGCGGCGGCTGGCGAGCTATTTCGCCGATAGCGGATACGATCTGAAGAAGCTCATGCGGTTGATCGCGCAGTCGCGCACCTATCAGCTATCCAGCCGGGCGAATCCGAGCAATGAGGACGACCTGATCAACTATTCGCACGCCGTGCCGCGGGCCCTCGATGCCGAGCTGCTGCTCGACGCGATTTCCGATGTGACGGGCGTCCCGGAGACCTTCAGCATGCAGATGCCCGATGCGAAGGGACCCGGTGGACAGGCGCCGCCGGGAACCCGCGCCGTTCAACTGAAGGAGACGGACATTTATCATTCGCCGTTCCTCGACATCTACGGCCGGCCCAATCGCTTCTCCGTGCCGGAGCGGAATGCCAAGCCGAATCTCAGCCAGGCGCTGCACATTCTGGCCGGTACTACTTACAACGACAAGCTGCTCGCGAAAGGTGGACGCATCGACGGATGGCTCACGCGCGGCGCGTCGGGCACTGAAGTCGTTGAAGAACTCTACCTGGCAGCTTTCTCCCGCGAGCCTTCGCAGCAGGAGAGCGCGGCGCTGGTTAAGCTGCTCGACCGGAATCCGGACCGCAAAGACGGTTTGCGGGATCTGATGTGGGCTGTCATCAGCTCTCGGGAATTTGCAGAGAACCATTAAAAAGGAACGCCATGACCATCCAACGCGGTTGTATTTCCGGAACCAAAGAAGACTTCGGCCGGCGTGATTTCATCAAAGTGGGCTCGCTTGGATTTCTCGGAATCCATTTGGCGCAGGCGCTGCAAATGGAGTCGGCCCAGGCCGCGACAGGTGTGAAGTCCGGCGGGAAAGCGACGGCATGCATCCTGGTTTTTCTCGAGGGTGGTCCAAGCCAGGTCGACACGTGGGATCCCAAACCCACGAGCTCCTTCAGGCCTATCTCGACCAACGTCGCCGGCATCCAGGTTTCGGAGCTGCTGCCGAACCTCGCCAAACGCATGGATAAGCTGGCGCTGGTCCGCTCCATAAAATCGTTCGGCGACGACCACCCGCAGGCGATGCATTATGCGGCGACGGGCCATCTCCACAATCCGGCCATGCAGTTTCCGAGCTTCGGAGCGATCGTCGCGAAGGA
>CAMDED010000174.1 GCA_945893365.1 Candidatus Sulfopaludibacter sp. SbA3
CTCCGGAACTTCACCTTCGGATTGTGCTTCGCCAGCGTCTTGGTGATCGCCGCCGTCAGCGT
Source organism: Candidatus Sulfopaludibacter sp. SbA3 (assembly GCA_945893365.1). Taxonomy (GTDB): domain Bacteria; phylum Acidobacteriota; class Terriglobia; order Bryobacterales; family Bryobacteraceae; genus SYKU01. The sequence goes on from CAMDED010000174.1 coordinate 63, forward strand.
CGTCTTCCCGTGATCGACGTGCCCGATCGTTCCGATATTGATGTGCGGCTTGCTTCGGTCAAATTTCTCTTTCGCCATTGCCTCTCCAAACGATGCTTTGGGATGATCCCTGGACGATGAAACCAGGAAATCTGGAGCCGATGACCAGGATTGAACTGGTGACCTCGTCCTTACCAAGGACGCGCTCTACCAACTGAGCTACATCGGCCCTTTACGACCACACCACACGGCGCCCGGCCCTGCCGATCCTGGTGGACGGGGGAGGATTCGAACCTCCGTAGCCCGCAAGGGGCGGCAGATTTACAGTCTGCTGGTATTAACCGCTCACCCACCCGTCCGGCCCGTGCTTTGTGCGAGATCCCAGTATAACACAGGGTGCGTTTCGGCAATTCTGCGGCAATCGCGCTTTCGGCCGATGCCCGATCGCGGCTCGGGGGATCGTCTGAACGAGCCGTCAGGCCGGGCGAGGCCGGTTGTGTCCGGAGCGGTGTCACACCGCGGAGGCGACCTCAGGCATCTCATCCGGCGACGAAGGCTCGGGCACGATTTCGCCGTTCAGCCGCATCCGCCACCAGCCGCGACGCGGATTCCCCTACCGGGGCACAAACGGACGTTTGCCGCATGCAGGTTTTCATCTGCGCACATCGCGCTGCCGCAGTTCCCGGCGCGAGGCATGGTAGATCCTCAAGACACGAACTATCTCGCGCTGTTCGTCCAGGTCAAATACGATACGGTGCGATTGGAAAAGAATCTGCCGCAGTCCCCTGGTTCTCAGCGCCGCCTCTACCACCTTTGAACTGCGGCCCGGCTGCTGTTCCAGCGAGAAGAGCGCATCCAATAAGCCGTTCCACCACCGCTCGGCCCCATCGGGGTCGCTCTTCTCACGGCGGATATGGTCGACAAAATCCTCGGTATCGGCGACCGCCGCCTCCGTAATATCAACGCGAAAAGCCAAGCTTTGCCCCGAGTTGGCTGAGCGCCTCGCGCACGGGGCGAATCCGCCCGCCGTCTGCGTCCGCAAGACCCTCTTCGACGGCAGAGACAAAATCACTCCGCTCGTCGGCTTCCCGCATGAGCCGCTGCAGATAATCATCCGCCTCCAGACCTTGCGCTCGGGCATTTGCGAGCACTCTAACCTTAGTTTCCTCGGAGATTTCCAGGGTCATCGAGATCACTCCCGTCTATCAGCTTATCGCCTATCCTACGGCGTTGTCCCGCGCCAATCCGAAACGTTCTTGAGAATCGCCGCTTCGAACTCCCTCGCCTCCGCGAACTGCCTTTCCAACTCCGCTACCAACCTCGGCATCTTCTCCTCGAACGGCTCCTCATCCTCGTCGCTCTCCGGCGAACCGACGTAGCGGCCCGGCGTCAGCGCGTAGCCGTGCGTCTTTACCTCCTCCACCGTTGCGACACGGCAGAAACCGGGGACCGCCTCCGGTATGCCCGTCCGTTTGAACGTCCGGTATACCGCCGCCATCCGCTCCACTTCCTCGCCGGCCAGTTCCTTCCGCTTGCGCGAGCCGGCAATCAGTAACCCGAGCTTGCGCCCATCCAGAAGCCGAATCTCACCCTTGCGCCTACGGAAGCCGCCCGTGCCGCCGCGATTCTTCGACAGGAACCAGAGCGCGCACGGGATCTGCGTATTGGCGAACAACTGCCGGAAAGCTGTACGATGCAGTCCACGTAGTCGGCGTCCACCAAAGTCTGGCGCACCTCGCGCCTCGACGTCTCGCCGTTCGAGAGTTCGCCCGTAGCCATTACGAACCCCGCCGTACCGGTGCTCTTCAGATGATAGAGGAAATGGAGAATCCACATCGTGTTGGCGTTGCGCGGCGAAAGCGTGACCCTCCGCTCGCCCAGTTGCAGGCGCGGGTCCTTGGGCGGGACACGCTCCGCGCCCCAGCCGTTCTCGCCCTTGCTGCCATCGTTGAACGGCGGATTGGCCAGCAGATAGTCGGCCTTGACATTGGCCAGCACGTCGTTGAAATACGAATTGCCGAGCTCGATCTTGCCGTCGAGGCCATGAATGAAGAGGTTCATGCGGCAAAGGCGGTACGTGAAGTCCTTGGTCTCCTGCCCGACGAAGCTGAGCTCGTGGTTGTGGCCGGTGAACTCGTCTGCCTGCACGAACATGCCGCCGGAGCCGCAGCAGGGGTCGAGGACCACGCCGCGCTCGGGCTCGAGCATCGCCACCAGCGTGCGGACAATTGAGAGCGGCGTGAAATACTCGCCGCCACGCTTGCCTTCGGACGAGGCGAACTCGCCGATGAAGTACTCATAGACGCGTCCGATCAGGCCTTCGCCGCCGTGGTCCTGCTCGAAGATATCCTTGGAGAACAAGTTGATCAGGGCGGTGACGTTTTCGCGGTCCAGGTTCGAGCCGGCGTAGATGCGGGGGAGCAGGCCGCGGAGTTTGTCAGGATAAGTGCGTTCGAGTTCGTCGAGTATGTCGTCGAGCCGGACCTTGATGTCGTCGGCTTGGGCTTGGGTGCGGATCTGAGACCAGCGCGCGTTTTCGGGGACGATGAACGCGCCGGCGCGGCGGTATTCGTCGGCATCGGCGAGGATGTCGGCGGCGACGCCCGAATCGCTGGTGTAGTGGTCGCTAGCCGGGTCGGCGATCAGACGCTCCAGCTCGGCGCGGCGGCGCTCGTAGCGGAGCGAGAGAAAGCGCAGGAAGATGATCGGCAGTACGTAGCGCTTGTAGTCGGCAGGCTCGATGGAGCCCCGCAGGTTGACCGGTGCCTGCCAGAGTTGCGCGGTGAGGCCGGCGATGCCGTTGCCGTTCGATTGGGCCGTTGTGCTGGATTTCTTTACTTTTGCGGTTCTGGGCATGGGGAGGGCGGAGTCTCAGCTCCGTGTCGGACGGATTGGCTCCGCCCAGAAGTCTGATTGTACAACTTGTAGCTTTTGCGGGCGGCGCTTCGCGAACGTAGAGGCCCGTTAAGGTTTGGCGCAGAGAGGCGTAGAATCAAAGAGGCATGGCCAAAGACTACATCGCGGTGCGGGACGGCAACTACTACGTTTCCGGTACGCGCGTCTCTCTTGATTCCCTCGTCCACGCATTCCGCCGGGGCGAGTCCCCTGAAACCATCTGCCAGAACTTCGAGCTACTCCATCTGGAAGGAGTCTATGGCTCGATTGCGTACTACCTGGCTAACCAAGCCGGCATTGATGCGTACCTCCTCCGCCAAGACGAAAAGTGGGCTGAGGGAAAACGCGGATCCGAACCCCTACCGGCGAGTCTACGTCAAAGGCTCACGCGAGCGCGTGATGAGATGCATACGTCCCGCCCGTCATGAAGGTTCGCTTTCTAGCGGACGCCTATCTCAACAAGGCTATCGTGAGCGGAGTCATGCGCCGGGAGCCATCGTTAGATTTCCTGACCGCTCAGGCGGCTGGATTACGAGGCATGAATGATTCTGAGGTATTGGCGCTGGCGGCGGAACGCCGGCGGGTGCTCGTTTCACACGATGCCGGCACGATGCCCGCACTTTCGCGCTTTCAGAGATGCCGGAAATCAAAGCGGCGGTGTATTCCGATTCCGCAGCGCCTCGATATCGGGACGGCAATCGAAGAACTTCTACTGGTCTGGCTGGCGTCGGACGCATCGGAGTGGGCCAACAGAATCGAATGGCTGCCGCTCTGACATCCTCCGCCGGAACGTTGCCGGCATCGTCACACCGCAGTTGAACAGCGCCGCAAATTCGGGTTCGCGGCTCCCAAGCGCCGCCTCACGTTGCACGGCGGCTACGCCACGATCGCCGCGGCGTTCGACAACTCGCCGATTTCCGCGACGCGGATGGTTACCACGTCACCGGGTGCGAGCGCCGCTTCCTCCGTCACAATGATGCCCGTGCCCGTGCAGAGCACGCTCCCCGCCGGTACCTGGTTTGCGCGAAACAGGTACTCGACAATGGCTTCGATCTTGCGGTGCAGCTTCGACGTTGAAACCGCGCCCGAGAATGTCGTCGCTCCGCCGCGGGTGATGGTGCACGTTATGTCGAGAGCGTACGGGTTGGTGAGCTCGTCCACCGTCACGATCACCGGCCCCAGCGCGCAGCACGCCGTGTATACTTTCGACTGCGGCAGGTAAAGCGCGTTCTCGCGTTCTATATCCCAAGCCGACACGTCGTTCGCGAGCGTGTAGCCCAGGACGCGCCCCTTGCTCCCCAGAACGACGGCCAGCTCGGGCTCAGGCGCGGTAAATTTCGAATCGGAGCGAATGCCGATCGTCTGTCCCGGTCCCACGCAAACCCGCGCCGTGCCTTTGAAGAAAATCTCAGGACGCGGTTCGCGGAAGACGTACGCGTACATGCCTTCTCTCGTGCCATGTTCGGCGTCGCGGAAGCTCGCGCTCATCTCGTATGTACAGCCTGAGGCCCACACTTCGGGTGGATGAATCGGCAGAACCGCCGCCATGGGCTGGGGATGATGGCTGGCCATGCGCCCGGCTAGTTGCGCGAGCGGAATCGATTCGGCTTCGCTGCGCCGGATCAGATCCACCATCTTGTGACCGGGTATCGGCCGGGCGAGATCGCCTTCAAACACGGCCGCCGTAACGGCGCCGTCCAACTTTACTTGTCCTAGGCGCATGGTTAGTATTTGAGGTAAATGGTTTTGTAGTCGCTGTAGAATTCGAGCGCCGCGGGACCCTGTTCCTTCGGTCCGAAACTCGAATCCTTCGTGCCGCCGAAGGGCAGTTGGTACTCGACGCCCGCGCTCGGCAGATTGACGGTGAGAAGGCCCGCCTCCATCTTATAGATGTAGTCGAAGGTCCGGGAAAGGTTCGTGGTCTGGATGGAAGCGGAGAGGCCGAAAGGAATGCCGTTCGCGATGCGCATGGCGTCGTCGAAATCCTTCGCGCGCATGACGGCGAGCACCGGTCCGAAGATCTCTTCCTGTGCGATCGTCATACTTTCGGCGACGTCCGCGAAAATCGTGGGCTCGACGAAGTAGCCCTTGTCCAGACCGTTCGCCGTGAGGCGCTTGCCGCCCACGCGAGGCTCGCCCGCTTCCTTTCGGCCGATCTCGATGTACTTGAGCACGGTATCGAGCTGGCCTTGATCGACGGCCGGCCCGATGTCGATGCCCGGCTGCATTCCGTCGCCCACCTTGAGCTTCTTCGTGCGCTCGACGAGCGCGGCGAGGAACCGGTCGTAAATGCCGTCCTCGACAATGGCGCGGCTGGTCGCCGTGCATTTCTGGCCGGTGGAGAAGAAGGCGGCGTTCACGACGTTCTCGACAGCCGAGTTGAAGTCGGCGTCGGCGAGGACAATGGTAGGGTTCTTTCCGCCCATTTCGAGTTGGATACGGAGGCGGCGCTTCGAGGCTTCGGCGTGCAGCCAGTTCCCGATTTCGCAGGAGCCGGTGAAGGAAACGGCCTTGAGTCCTTTGGCCTGGATAAGCGCGTTGCCCAACTCGCCGCCTGAGCCTGCAACGAAGTTGAGCACTCCTTTAGGCAGTCCGGCCTGATGGAGGGCCTCGACCAGTCTCCAGGCGCTGAGCGGCGCGGCGGAGGCGGGCTTGAGAACAACGGTATTGCCGCAGATCAGCGCGGGCGCGAGCTTCCACGCCGGAATCGCGATGGGAAAATTCCACGGCGTCACCAGACCCACGACGCCGACCGGCTTGCGAATGGCGAACATGTGGACGCGGTCGCGCTCGGAAGGTACGACTATTCCGGGCATTCGCGAACCTTCGGCGGCAAAGTAGCGAAAGATGTTGATGGCGCGGCGGACCTCGCCCTTCGCCTCGGGCAGCGTCTTCCCTTCTTCGCGCGTCATATCGGCGGCGACTGAATCGAAGGTGCGATCCAGAATATCGGCCGCCTTATAAAGGATCGCGCCCCGCGCGGGGGCGTTCATGGCCGCCCATGCGGGAAACGCCTCGGCGGCGGCGGCCACGGCATCCGTCATGTCCGCAGCGGAACCCTTGGTGAACACGCCTACAACTTCATCGGTGTTGGCCGGGTTGCGGTTCTCGAAAGTGCCGCCGGAGGCAACCCACTCGCCGCGAATGTAGTTCTTGAATACGGGTACGCTCATAGTTGAAAGTTCACCTTCGGGGCATTTCTGGAAGTTTCGGTGCGGCCTTAGAAGGCCACCTTCGGCGTCGCTCGGGCGCCCGGGTCCGTCTTGAAATAGGCGTCGTTGCGGGCGAATCCCGTCATCGACGCGACCACGTTGTTCGGAAAAAGTTCGATCTGGGTATTGTACCGCTGAACGATCTCGTTGTACTTCCGGCGCTCCACGGCGATGCGGTTCTCCGTTCCGGCGAGCTCGTCCTGAAGCCGCATGAAGTTCTCGTTCGACTTCAAATTGGGATACTGTTCGACCACCACCAGCAAGCGGGATAGCGCGCTGTCGAGCATGCCGTTCGCGGCGATCTTCTGCTGCGGCGTGCGCGCGCCGCCCAGAGCCGCGCGGGCCTCGGCGATGGATGCGATAACTTCCTTTTCCTGCTTGGCGTATCCCTTCACGGTCTCGACGAGGTTCGGAATCAGGTCGGAACGGCGTTGCAGCGCGACATCCACCTGCGCCCACTGTCCGTTGATACTCTCTTTCTCGGTCACCAGTCCGTTCCTGATGCCCACGACCTGTCCGCCAATCAAAAAACCGCCCAACAATAGCACGCCGAGTACAATCAGTAGAATTTTCATAGTCTCCCCTTATTTTTCCAGCCGATCGACGGCGTCGATCACGACTGAGATCTCTTTTAAGTAACGCTCGAATACCGGCCCCGGTTCCAGTTCCCGGGGCTTGATCTTTCCCTCGCGAAGATCGAGCAGGCGGTCGAAAGGCTCCGTGTGGATACCGAATGTGTCCTTCGCGCGGGCGACGACGCCACGCTTATCCATCGGAGACTGCCCGCCCGCGAGCACGATAGCGTGCCGGAACAAAACGCAGAAAGTGGACAGAGAATCCCCGAGCAGACGGCGAAGGAGCTCCTGATCCGAAAGCACGCCCGCCGCTTTCTGGCGCAACCGCAGCTGCTTCGCTCGAAGTTCGTGCTCGACCTGCGCCCGGTGGTAACGGTAATGGACTTCCAGCCCGCTGACGACATCCTCTCCAAATAGTATCCGGTGTTGCGACTTGATGTCGTGGAACTCGATAGGGAAACAGTCCATGGACGTTTCGAGTTCCCGGCGGCTCAGCAACAAGGGCGATGGATTCCCTTTCTCCCGCCACCATTTGAAGACCGGCTCGGCGTCAGCGAGTTCGCGAGGCGTTACCTGCTGAAGAACGCAAAGCAGATTGATGTCCGAATAACCGGCTTGGTGATCGCCGGAGGCCGCGGAGCCGTACAGGACGACGGAAACGAGCGCGTTTCCATGCGCTTTCGCGAGTTTGTCGACGATTTCGGTCAGTACACGCTGCATATCGCTACCAGGCACGTTGTCTCCAATCACCTCGTCACCAATCGCTTGAAGCCCCGCCGCCGCCCGAATCGCCGCCGCCAAAGCCGCCGAAGCCGCCACCACCACCGCCGCCGAAGCCGCCACCACCGCCGCCAAAGCCGCCTCGCTGGCCGAGCATGCTTCCTAGAAGCATGCCGGCGAGAATCCCGCCACCACCTCCTCCGCCTCCACCACCTCCTCCGCCGCCGCGGCCGCCGCGGCCGCCCCGCGCAAGCAGGAATAACAGGAACAAGCCCCCAAGAAGGAGAGGCCACGGGACGGAATCCCGCGTCTCCCGGCGGATTCTACGCCGGACGGGAGCCTCGATCGCGATGTTCTTCGCGGCGGCGATCCGCGAGCCGATGGTTTGGGCAGCGGCGAGCAGCGCCTCGCCATAGTGGTTTTGCCTGAGCGCGGGCCGCATTTCGCGAAGGACGGAGCCGGCGAAGCCGTCCGGAATTACCGGTTCGAGACCATAGCCGACTTCGAGGCGGGTGCGTCGGTCGCCGGTTGAAAGCAGTAGCATGATCCCTTCGTTCTTGCCCTTGGCCCCGACTCCCCAGGCGCGGAAAATGGTGTTGGCGACGTCATCGACGGGTTCGCCGTTGAGGCTTGGGATGGTCACGAGCGCGATTTGAACGCCGAGACTCTTCTCGACGGCCGCGCAGTACGCTTCGAGCTGGGCTTTGCTCGCAGCGTCCACGACGCCCGAGAAGTCGCTGACGTAGCCCTGGGGCTGGAGCGCCTTCCAGTCCACGGCAGAGGCGGTTCCCAGACAAAGCGCGAGCCACCAGCACGGGAACCTGCGAAGGAATGTCATTGCTTAACTTTCCATTTTACTACGCGGCAAGGCCCAGAACGAGCGAGCGATGGCTTGACCCTGGCGAGGCGGAGGGAAAGTGGTGAATGAGCGCGTGGCGCCGGCATGGAGCGGCGCGGCATCTTCCGCGGCGGTACCGAAGCCGTAGAACCGTTGCCGGCCGATTTCGCGATGCACTGCACCATGCAGGCGGAGCGCGATGTGTATGAATGCGCCACCAAGGCGGCGGGCGTGCAGGGTGAGCTGTCCGCGCTCCCGTCCAAGGATGGCGGGAAACCTGGGGACGCCGAGGAACCTGGGGACAATGTGGAGTTTTTTTTAGGAACGAGGCATTCACCGGTTTCCGGTCAAGGCGTCCTCAAGTAATCCCGACGGAAGGCCGATAGACAAAGTGAAGAGATTGAGGTGAAGTATGTGGCGTGAAAGCGGCGGTATCGAACAGGCCGGTCTGGTTGCGGCCGTGGAACAGGCCGCGGACGGCATTGTCGTCACCGACACGAACGGTAAAATCCAGTACGTGAATCCAGGGTTCACCGCCATGACTGGATACACCAGCGAGGAAGTTGTGGGGAGGAACCCTCGCATCCTAAAATCGGGACGCCACTACCCGGCATTTTACAAGGATCTCTGGAACACAATACGGTCCGGGCGGGTCTGGCACGGCGAGGTGATCAACCGCCGCAAAGATGGAACCCTCTATAACGAGGAGATGCAAATCGCTCCCGTCAAGGACTCGATCGGCAAAATCGTCAGCTACATCGCGATCAAGCAGGACGTGACGGTGCGCCGGGCGGCCGAAGAAGCCCAAGGGTTTCTCGCGGCGATTGTGGAAAATTCCCAGGACGCCATCAGCGCCTACACACGCGCGGGCATCATCCTCACATGGAATCGCGGCGCCGAAGCGGCTCTCGGCTACTCCGCGGCGGAAGCGATCGGGAAGAACGTGTCCATGCTCGTGCCACCGGAACGGCTGGCCTTGCTGGCTCATTTCACCGGACGGGTATTGCAAGGCAACGCCGTCTCCCAATACGAGGGTTTGCTGCTTCACAAGGACGGACGGAGAGTGCATGTTTCCGTTACGGGCTGTCCCATCGGGAACTCCGCCGGAGAAGTGACGGCCGTCTCCATCATTCTCCGGGACATCTCGGAGCGAAAGCAGGCTGAGGAAACCCAGGCGTTCCTGGCATCGATCATAGAATCTTCGGACGACGCGATTATCGGCGCTAGCCTCGATGGCGCCATCATCAGTTGGAACCGTGGCGCGGAAGAGTTGTTCGGTTACTCGCGCGCGGAAATCATGGGAAAGGACGCTTCCGTTCTCGCTCCACCCGACCACCCCGACGAAATGCGCCAAGTCCTCGGGACCGTCCGGAAGGGGTGCGCCGTCACGCCTTACGAAACGGTCCGTCTGGGGAAGGATGGCCGCCGGATCAATGTCTCCCTCTCGGTCTCGCCGATCCGGAATCGAGCCGGAGAGGTAGTGGGTATTTCGGCCATAGCCCATGATATCGGCAGGGGCTTGCAGGCCGAGCGGAAGCGTCGGGAAAGCGAAGAGCGATTCCGCGGAGTCTTCGAACTCGCTCCGTTCGGCATGAGCATGACCGGGTTGGACGGGCGCTTCATCCAGGTGAATGCGGCGTTTTGCCGGATGCTCGGATATTCCGAACAGGAACTGCTTGCCACCGGCTGGGCCGACCTGAGCCACCCCGACGATCTGGAGCTTTCCGCCGGGATCGGGGAGCAGCTGCGGAAGGACCCCGCCGGATGGGCGGAGGCGGAGAAACGCTACATACACCGCAATGGAAGCGTGGTTTGGGCGCGGGTGAGGGTTTCGGCGGTACGAGACGGCGGCGGCAGCTCGCAATATTATGTGATGCACGCGGAAGACATCACGGAACGCAAGCGGGTGGAAGAGGCGCTGTGCGAGAGTGAAGATCGTTTCCGCATCATAGCCGACAGTTGCCCGACCATCATGTTCGTGACCGGCGCGGAGGGTGGGAATCAGTTCATCAACCGAGCCTACCGGGAATTCTACGGGACCACTCTCGAACAGGTGGAAGGAAGCAAATGGGATCTCGTGATTCACCCGGACGATGTGTCCGAGCATGTCGGCGCATTCCAGCGCGCGGTGCGGGAACATACGTCCTTCAAGGCCGAAGCGCGCGTCCGCCGCGCCGATGGCGAGTGGCGTTGGGTCGGCACCTACGCGAAGCCCCGCTTATCGCCGGGAGGCGCGTTCCTAGGGCATACCGGCATCAGCGCGGACATCACCGACCGCAGGCAAGCGGAACAGGCCATCCGCGATTCCCAGGAGTTCGCTCAATCCACCATCAATGCGCTGTCTTCGCACGTATGCGTGTTGAACGACGCGGGGAAGATTATCGCGGTGAACCAAGCCTGGACGGACTTTGCCGAGGCTAACCGGAGATTGGACCCGGACGAGGTCCGGCTTGGCTCACCGTGCCGCGACTCCTTCGGAGAGGGAGTCGACTACCTTGCGGTGTGCGACCGGACGGCGGGCCCGGAAGCGAGGCAGGCTGCTGAGTTTGCCGCCGGCGTCCGGGACGTTCTGGAGAGTAAACGCGAACGATATTCGCTCGAATACCCGTGCGATTCCCCCGTCGAACAGCGATGGTTCGTTGGGAGAGTCACGCGATTCTCGAGCAATCAGCTCCCCCGAATTCTGATCGAGCATATCAACATCACCGAGCGCAAGCAAGCTGAGCAAGCCTTGCGGGGCAGCGAAGAGAAGTTCCGCCAGTTGGCGGAGAACATTCGTGAAGTTTTCTGGATGATGTCCCCGGCGGCCAACGAGATCCTCTATGTCAGCCCCGCATATGAACAGGTCTGGGGAAGAACCTGCGAGAGCCTCTACCAAAACCCGATGTCCTGGGCGGAGGCGATCCATCCCGATGACCTGGAGAGCGCGCATTTGGTGTATGCGAGGCAAGTACAGGGAGAAGCCACGGTATCGGAATACCGCATTCGAACATCCGACGGGCAGGAGAAATGGATCCGCGACCAGGGGTTTCCCGTTCGCGGCCAGGACGGGCAAGTGATTCGCATGGTCGGAGTTGCCGAGGATATTACCGAGCGGAAACGCTATGAGGCGGAGCTGATTCACGCCCGGGAGGGCGCGGATGCCTCCAATCGGGCCAAGAGCCGTTTTCTGGCCAACATGAGCCACGAAATCCGCACGCCGATGAACGGTGTGATCGGCATGGTTCAGCTGCTCCTGGAAACGAATCTCACTCCCGAGCAGCGGCAATTCGCGACCGTGGCTCGGGGCAGCGGACGGACGTTGCTGACGCTCATCGACGACATCCTGGACCTTTCCAAGATTGAGGCGCGGAAGATCACGCTCGAGAACCTGAGCTTCAACCTGCGCGAGACTGTCGAGCAGGTGGTCCACTTGTTGCGAGTCCAGGCGAGCGGGAAAGGACTTCGCTTCCACTCGCGAGTGTCTCCGGAAATTCCGCCGCTCCTGCGGGGCGACGCCCACCGTCTGCAACAGATCTTGACCAATCTTTGCGCCAATGCCATCAAGTTCACTGGGCAGGGAGAGGTAACGCTGGACGCGGCACTCGAGTGCCGGGGGGACGGCACGGGAACGGTTCGTTTCACGGTTAGCGACACGGGAATCGGGATACGTCCGGACCAGATCGGAGCGCTATTTTCTCCATTCGTTCAGGCGGACGACTCGACGACACGCAAGTACGGAGGCACCGGGCTCGGTCTGGCTATCTCCAAGCAGCTTGTTGAGATGATGGGGGGAACGATCGGTGTCGATAGCCGGGAAGGCCAGGGTTCCGTCTTCTGGTTCACCGCGGTTTTTGAGCTGGCGCCCCCCGACGAGCAGGCACTGGCGAGCGACCCGGGGGATAAGCGCACCGGGGCGACTATAATGGGGCGGACGGCGCGAATCCTGGTGGCGGAGGACAACGCTACCAACCGGGATGTAGCTCTTGCCCAACTGCGGAAGCTGGGATACGAGGCCACCGCCGTCGCCAACGGCGCCGAGGCCGTCGACGCGATAGGGCACGGAGCGTATGACCTGGTGCTGATGGACTGCGAGATGCCCGTGATGGACGGCTTCGAAGCGACGCGCCGCATCCGCGCGTCGCTTCAGCCGCGCATTCCGATCGTCGCCATTACGGCCAACGCGATGCCGGCCGACCGGGCTCGATGCCTGCGCGAGGGAATGAACGACTATCTTGCAAAACCGGTGGACATGTGGCATCTGGGAGATGTGCTTTCGAAGTGGCTGCCCGAATCCGGCGCCGCCGAGGCCGCCCAAACTCCCGCGGAACCCGCCGGCGAGCAGGCATCGGCCCTGTTCGACGGGGAGGCTCTGGTAGGGCGGCTGATGGGAGACCGCCAGCTGGCAGGCACCGTCTTTAGAGGGTTCCTCCAACACGTCCCCTCACAGTTGGTTAATTTGCGCAAGCGGCTCGATGCGGCGGATGCCCCTGGCGCCGGGGCGCAGGCCCACGCCCTCAGGGGAGCGGCGGCTACGGTTTCGGCGGACGGTCTGCACGCGATCGCACTGGCGATAGAACTGGCTGGGAAAGCTGGGCAGTTGGATGCCTGCGGTAATCTTCTACCCCGCGCGGTCGAGGAATTCGAGCGGTTCAAAAACGCTCTGGAAGGCGCGGGATGGGTGTCTCCGATGACGACACCGATTGAGGACAACAAAAGATGATCAATCTTAACGACAAGCTGGCTAAGCAGTACCTAGTGGAGTGCAGCGAGCACCTGGCTACCGTGGAGACAGAGCTTCTCGCCATTGAAAAGGGTGGAGGCGAGATCGATGAGGAACAGGTAAATCGCGCCTTTCGGGCAGTGCATTCGGTCAAGGGAGGAGCGGCATTCCTCGATCTGGTGAAGATCGGCGAACTGGCGCATCGGATGGAGGACGCGCTGGCGCTGGTGCACTCCTGGAAGGTGGCTCCCACGACGGAGGGAGTCGACGTTCTGCTACGCGCCACCGACAGGCTGCGCGAACTGATCCAGAACCCTGGCGAGAGCGATCGGGCCGATATCTCAAAGAGCATGGACGCTCTAGCCGGACTTCACGAAGATCAACGGGCCTCCTCCGCCCAGGGCTGCGCTTCTCCGGCCGGCCAGGCGGACCAGGACGGCAGGCGGCTGCGGGTGCTTCTAGTGGAAGACGATTTCGTCAGCCGGCTCGTGCTGCAGACGTTCCTTTCCCGCTACGGCGAGTGTCATATCGCCGTTAACGGCCGGGAAGCCGTGGATGCGTTCCGCTTCGCTCTGACGCAAGGGCAGAGATACGACTTGATCTGCATGGACATCATGATGCCCGAAATGGACGGCCGCGAGGCGGTTCGCCAGGTGCGAGCCCTGGAACTAGCGCATGGAATTCTCTCGATGCACGGCGCGAAGATCATCATGACGACGGCAGTGTGCGACATCGAGGCAGTGAGCGAGTGCTACCAGGATCTCTGCGACGCTTATCTCACGAAGCCCATCGATCTGGCCAAATTGCTCAGCCAGATGAAGGCCTGTCAACTGGTCCGGTAACGCGCCGGCGAGAAACGCCGCGAGCGTTGTGATTTCGTCTCGGGCGCATCGCACAATCGTGGGTCGCGTTGTCCGGCCAGCGTGCGGGAGAGGGTGTGCGACATGAAAGCCTAGTCCCGGCGGTGGCCGGGTCCATAGCGCCAGAAACTCCGGTGGGAGACACTGGAGGGTGACCGGGCGCGGCAAGCTATAGTCGTCTCCACCCTGGCGCCATTGGTGCCCGCATGAAAGCCTGACTTCGGTTGCAGCGT
>CAMDED010000175.1 GCA_945893365.1 Candidatus Sulfopaludibacter sp. SbA3
CAGATAGGGCCGTTCATGGCGCAGATGCTTGGCCAACCGCCGGTTGGCCTCCCTACGATACGGCTGGTCCAGCAGGCGATCCATGCGGGCTTCCAATTGTCCGGTCGCGGTACGCAGCCCGTGCTCACTGATTTGGGCCTGCTCGTAACGGTCGCGTGTATCCAGAGCTTGCTGCAACAGCGCTTTGACCGCCAGCGGAAACCCGGCGGCGACCGCGGAGGCGATCTCGGCCATCTCACGACACCTCCGGATCAAGTGCTCCAGGCAGCTTTGATGAAAGGCCCGTACAAACAAGTAGTATGCAATCCATCCATCGTGCAGCAGCCAACCGCCTTAGTCTTCTCCCAACACCGACGCCGCCTGTCGGAAGCCCCGGCCAACTCTCACAGGGTCGCGCCACCCGTCAAACAAATACAGGCGAAGGGCGGTTGTCATTAGTGCTCCTCCGCTAATGAATAGTGCGATGGGCGAGCGGCCTTGGTGCGAGAGCCGCGATCGCACAAAGAGAAGCAAGCTTGCGAATCGAGTCACGTCTTGTTACTACGCGAGCATCTTGCGAACGACCGTGCCGCGGACGTCCGTCAACCGGAAATCACGACCCATGTGCCGGTACGTCAGGCGCGTGTGATCGAGCCCCAGACACTGCAGAATGGTCGCCTGCAGATCGTTGACGTGAACCGGGTCTTCCGTGATCGACAGTCCCAGCTCATCCGTCTTGCCGACCGTCACGCCGGGCCGGATGCCGCCGCCCGCGAGCCACATCGTGAAGCAGTTCGCATGATGGTCGCGACCGGCATAGTCGGCCTCTTCCGGCCGTCGGAACTGCCCCATCGGCGTGCGGCCGAACTCACCGCCCCACACCACCAGCGTGCTCTCGAACAGCCCGCGCTGTTTCAGATCCTGAATCAACGCCGCTACCGGACCCGCAGTAATGTCGCAGTTCTCCTTGAGCTTTTTATTCAGCTCGCTGTGCTGGTCCCACGATGAGTGAGCGACCATCACAAATCGTACGCCGCGCTCCACCAGCCGGCGGGCCAGCAGGCAGTTCGCGGCGAACGCCCGGGTCGGCTCGCGCTCCGTACCGTAGCTCTCCCGTACGTGAAGCGGCTCATGCGAAAAATCCAACAACTCCGGCGTGCTCGTTTGCATCCGGAAAGCCATCTCGTACGATGAAATGCGCGAAGCGATCTCCGGATCGCCGGTTGCCGCATACCGCTCGCGATTCAATTCGCCCACCAGATCGAGGTCCGCCCGCTGCTCTTCCGGGGTTACGCCGGCCGGATTCGACAGGTACAGGACCGGATCGCCCTTGCGCCGGAACATCACGCCCTGGTAGGCCGACGGTAGAAACCCGCTGGACCATTGCGCGGCCTGGCTCATGTTCGACTTGCCCGTGCTCAGCACCACGAAGCCGGGCAGGTTTTTCGATTCGCTCCCCAGCCCGTATTGCACCCACGAGCCCATCGTCGGCCGCCCCGGAAGCATATGGCCCGCCAGCAGCAGCATATCCGCCGGCTGATGGTTGAACGCGTCGGTATGCATGGACCGCACAAAGCACAAATCGTCGGCGATTGGAGCCCACTTCTCGCTCAGAAAGTCGCTCAACACCGCCCCGCTCTTCCCGTATTGGCCGAACGTCCGCGGACTGCCGAGAATCGTCGCCGTCGGTTTGATGAACGCCAGCTTCAAGTCTTTGGTCAGCGACGCCGGAAGCGGCCGGCCATGCCACTTCCGCAACTCCGGTTTTGGATCGAACAGATCGATTTGGCTCGGCGCTCCTTCCATATAGAGGAAGATCACGTTTTTCGCCTTAGCCGGGAAATGCGGGGGCTTCGCGTCGAACGGATTCGCCTGAGGCGCCGAATCGGCGGTGCGTCCTTCCTCGGCCAGCAGGCTCGCCAGCGCTATCGTGCCGATTCCGCCGCCCGCCTGCCGGAGAAAGTCCCGACGCCGCAATGTTGCCGGATACCGCTCGTTCATAATCATTCCCGTGTGATGAACTCGTCGGAATTGAGCAGCGCACGGGCCAACCCGAACCACGCCGCTGCTTCCGCCGGCTCCACGCCATCCAATTCCGTTACGGGCATCGGCTCGACTGATCGCGGATTGCCCCGCGCCAGACGCCGCCGCTGATCGAGAAAGCTCGCCGCCATATCGCGCTCCTTCGGACTCGCCGGGCGCGTATCGCAGAGCTGGAAAACGCGGTCGATCCGTTCGCTTTCGCTGGCAGGCTCCTTCAGCACCCTCGCGGCTAGGGCCTGCGCCGCCTCTGTGAACAGCGGATCGTTCATCAGGTTCAGGGCCTGCAGCGGCGTGTTTGAAACCTCTCTCCGCGCACAGGACACCGTGCGGTCCGGTACGTCGAAATTGCCGAGCAGTGGATAGAGCGCCGTCCGTTGCGTCTGCACGTACAGCCCCCGCCGATACCGGTTCCGCCCCATCGTCTCCACCCACTTCAGGCTGTAGGACAGGTCTGTGACTCCTTCCGGTTGCGGCGGACGTATGCTCTCCCCGCCTACGGAATCCTGCAACAATCCGCTCGCTCCAAGAGCAGCGTCCCGAATCAACTCAGCCGGCAGCCGCATCCGCGATTGCCGTGCCAGAAGGGTATTTCCCGGGTCGCGCGCCACCAGTTCCGGACGCATCCGCGACGACTGCCGATAAGTCGAAGACGTCACTATCAGCCGATGCATGGACTTCATGCTCCATCCCGACCGAACGAATTGCGACGCCAGCCAATCCAGCAACTCCGGATGCGTCGGTTTCTCACCCTGCATCCCGAAGTCTTCCTGCGTACGCGCAAGACCGCGGCCAAACAACTCCTGCCACGACCGGTTCATCGCGACGCGCGCCGTCAGCGGATTCTCGGGAGAAACCAGCCATCGCGCAAGCGCCAGCCGATCCGGGGGCCGATCCACCGGCAGCTGTGCCAGCGACTCGGGAGTCCCCGGCGTTACCTCCGCGCCGA
The DNA here is from genome assembly GCA_945893365.1 of Candidatus Sulfopaludibacter sp. SbA3. GTDB lineage: Bacteria > Acidobacteriota > Terriglobia > Bryobacterales > Bryobacteraceae > SYKU01. The sequence goes on from CAMDED010000175.1 coordinate 2,969, forward strand.
GATCTTTGTAATTTCCACGCAGCCGGATATGCGACGGATGCCGGTTCGCCGCCTCGGCCAGGGTCATAACGACGCTGAGCGGCGGATACTTCTCCGCCAGCGAAGTGAGCCGCTCATTCACCCCCTTGAGACCTAGTTCGTCGTAGCGCTTCTTGCCGAGAGGCCCTTCCGCGTACCGCACAAAGAAGTTCGTCAGAGCCTCGCGTTCCCGCTCGGTCCGCTGCGCCAAAGGCTTGTGCAGAATCTTGAGGCCGTTGTCCACGTGTTTGGAGAATGAATCGTAATAGTTATCCCAATCCGTACGCTTCCCCGGATGCGCCGCGGCATCGCGCAGATTCCCTTCCCATTCCGTCTGCAACGGCTCGACACCCGGCTGCTCGAGCAGCTTCCGCCTCTCGCGCCGGTACTCTCCCACATACTGCCGGTAGGGACCCATCTCGCCCGGAACCGGCGCTTCGATATCCAGCTCGTCGCTGTTGTCGAAGAACGCCATCAGCCGGTAATAATCTTTCTGCGTGATCGGATCGTATTTGTGATCGTGGCACTGGGCGCATCCGACCGTCAGGCCTAGCCACGCCGTACCCACGGTGTTCGCTCGATCCACCAGTTGGTCGTAGCGCAGTTGCTCCAGATCGATCCCGCCCTCCCGGCTTGTGACGGTGTTGCGGTGGAAGCCGGTCGCCAGCTTTTGTTCGAGCGTTGCGTTCGGAACCAGATCGCCCGCCATTTGGTCGATCGTGAACTCGTCGAACGGCATGTCGCGGTTGAGCGCCTTTATCACCCACTCGCGATACCGCCACGCATAAGGCCGCACGTAATCCTGCACGCCGCCCTCGCTGTCGGCAAATCGCGCCACATCCAGCCACGGCCGCGCCCACTTCTCGCCGTAGTGCTCCGACTGCATCAGCCGGTCCACGAGGCGCTCATAAGCGTCCGGTTGGCCGTCGGCGAGAAACGCCGCAGTCTCTTGTGGGGTCGGCAACAAACCAACCAAGTCCAGATATAGCCGCCGCATCAGCGTAGTTTTCAGCGCTTCGGGTGAGGGTTCGAGCGCGTTGCTTTCGAGCTTCGCCAGCACAAACGCGTCGATCGGATTCCGCACCCAGCTCGCGTTGCGAACCACCGGAGCCTGATGCTGCTGAATCCGCTCGAACGACCACGGTCGCGGCCGGGTCTTTCCCTTTGCCTGACTATCCGCCCCGGCGGGCCAGCCGGCGCCCTCGTCGATCCAGCGCCGAATCAGATCCACCTCATTGGCGGAAAGCTGTCCACCCGGCGGCATCCTCAGGGTCTTCCCCTCTTTTGCGATGCCGGTGGAAACCAAGGTGTACAGCCGGCTCGACGCGCTACTTCCGGCCCGGATAACGCGAAGGGCATCCTGCCTGCGGTCCAGGCGCAGACCGCTCAACTGTGCCGCATCGCCATGACACTCCACGCACCGCGCGCGGAAGATCGGCTGAACGTCACGCGCGAAGTCGACTTTGTCCTCCGCCCTCGCGAGCCCGGTCAACAGGACGCACCAGACCCATGCCTTAGATCTCGGTTTCATAACCCTCAGAACGAGTATCTCAAGCCAAGCTGCAGAATGCGCGGGTCGCCGGCGCTGGTAATCCGTCCGAATAAGGTAGACGACCGAGTGGCCGTCGGATTATTCAGATTGACCCGGTTGAACACGTTGAACGCCTCAAACCGGAATTCCAGGCGATGACGTTCGGAAAACGGCATGGGGACACTCTTGAACGCCGAAAAATCCACGTTCGCAATTCCCGGCCCGCGCAGCGTGTTGCGGCCGATTGTCCCGAACGTCCCCGGCGCATTGTCCTGGAACGCGTCGGTCTTGAACCACCGCGCAATGCGTTCAGGCGTCGACCGATGTGGATCGAGATACGGATCGCCGATGATGTCAACGCGATCCTGCCCGATTCCACTGAACGAATTGTCCACACCGGTAGCGATATTGAGCGGAGCGCCCGTCTGGAACTGCAGGATGCCGTTGGTCTGCCAACCGCCCGTAACGTACTTCATCACTCCGGACTGGAACGGCGAAGGTACCTGGAAGTTGAACGACCCCGTGAATCGCGCGGCGCGGTGGAAGTTCGATACACCGTAGTCGAGATTGATTTGGTCATAGGGGTGCGCACCCCCGTTGCCCTCGAAAGCGGTGTTCGATAGCAGGTCGAGCGTCTTCTGCCAACCGAAGCCCGCCAGGAAGGTAAGGCGCCCTGTCATCCGCCGTTCCACGCTCAGCACCAGCGCATCGTAATTTGACCGGCCGTACGTCCCTGCGAACGTCAACTGCGTGAACTCAGGCCGCAGTCTGCGCCTGTCGGTATTCGTGCGGTTCGCTCCCGGTCCGTAGATCGCCGGATTCAGCTCCGCCGCGTGAAACAAATCGCGCCCTTTCGACCCTTGATACGACACACGCACAACCATGGATCCCGCCACGTTTTGTTCGAGCGAGAAGTTCCATTGATAAATGTTCGGATAGTTGAAGGCCGGGTCGAAGCCTACCAGCAGGAAGGGCGAGGGGAAAACCTGCGAGGACGGAATCGGCCTCGGATGGGGGAACGGATTGACGTAGCCGCGGTACGGGTCCCCCGTGCTGAAGGGGGCCGTGATGTCCACTCGCACCGAATTCGGCGGCGATGTGAGCTGCCGGTTATAGGTGAGCGCCGACATTTGATCGTGGAACCTCCCAAACCCCGCCCTCATCGCAGTCTTGCCGTTGCCGAATATATCCCATGCGACGCCGAGCCGCGGGTCGAACAGCTTGTATCTGGCGTATACGCCGGAAGTGGGGACGCCCTGATCGCCCGCCACCAGGTGGCCCTTGGGGAGCGTTGGGAACCGCTTCGACTTTACGCCCGCGTCATAAGCCGCCTGGCTGAACTGTGAGATTTGGTTCGCCGGAATGTCGGTGAACGGGATCAGGGGATTCCATCGCAGCCCCAGGTTCACAGTGATCCGGCGGTTGATCTTGAAGTCATCCTGGATGTACATCCCATACAGATTCCGCACGAGGTTTACATACAGCGGCGTGATCTGGTTGAATGCCGACGGTTTTCCGTACAGGAAGTCGGCCATATTGTTGCCGGAATAGCGCCCCGAAAACGCGTAGTTTCCATCCGATTGAAAATCCTGGTCGATGAGACTGAACTCCCTTGCTACATCGAGACCGAACGCCAGCTCGTGCCTGCCCTTGACCCATGACCAACCGTGCTGCAGGTTGTATTGCGTCCTCGGTATCCTCGATAGCGCATACCATGACACGCCGAAGTAGTCGGCGATGCTCATCGAGAACACGCTGTAATTAGGATTCGCCAGCGACGAAATGTTGATGCCGAGGTCCTTGTGCCCCGGGAATGGGGGAGACGTTCCCGTGGGCAGCACGCGGCTGAAGCTCAGAGCGGTGTTCATCAACAGGTTCGGCCGCACGGACCAGGTGTAGTTCGCCACCGAGCTCTGGCTTGTCCAATATTTACTGTTGGCCGCGGTCAGCAGGTTCTGTGGATCGGCGACGGCCGGGTTCTCGTACCGGTCATAGAAATGCCGGCCGCTCAGGTGATGAGCGGAGTTGAAGTAGTGGTCCCCGTGCAGCAGCCACTGGTAATCGGATGTCGGCGCGGCCCGCGTGAAAAAAATCAGTCCGTCGTTAGCGGGCGCCACTGGAACGGTGCTCAGAACCCGGGTCGCGATCGGGTCGATCTGCGCCGCGGGGATCTGGTTGTTCGGAACCGGTTGGCCGGTCGATGGGTCAACCAGCCGGCCAAAGACGGAGAAGTCACCCCGCCGCTGCGCGGCCGTCGCTACTGTCGCGGTCAGGGTCGGGGGTACCTGGCGCGCTTCCGTGCCCTGCCATGACCCGAACAGGAACGTCTTGTTCCTTATGATCGGACCGCCGACGGCGAATCCAAATTGGTTTCGCTTTAGCCCATCGCCCGTCCGGGCAAAAGCATTTCGCGCGTTCAGGCTTGCGTTTCGAACATACTCGAAGACCGAGCCGTGAAGTTCGTTCGAGCCCGATTTCGTTATCACGTTCACCACGCCACCCCCGCGGCCGGCAAACTTTGCTCCGTAATTGTTTGTCTGGAAGCTGAATTCCTGAACGGCGTCCGGGTTCGGCAGCACATTGGCCACTTCGGTGTACGGGTCCTCGTTCAAGCCACCATCCATCACGATGGCGGTCGAATTGCCGCGGCCGCCGCTGGCGGAGACCAATTGCGACGCCGCTTCGGGTCGCGTGGAGCTTTGGTTCCACGTACCGCTCGCCGTCAACGTGCCCGGAGTCAGGTTCATCAACTGTAAAACGTTCCGGCCGTTGAGCGGAAGGTCCGTCATCATCTTCTGATTCACCACGGTGTTGAGGGTCGCGGTGCGCAACTCGACCGCTGCCGCGTCGGCCACAACGCTAACCGTGTCGCTGACCGAACCCACTTTGAGCTCCACGTTCACGGTCGCTTGCTGGTCCACTTGGAGGAGCAGATCCGAAACATTGTAAGCTTGAAAGCCTTCGTGGCTGACGCTGATGGTGTACGAGCCGGCTTGCAGCGCCGACACGACATAAAACCCTTCGCCGTTCGACTCGACGACGCGCTCGACGGCGGTCGACTGGTTGCGCACAACCACTTTCGCACCCGGCACGGCGGCGCTCGTGCTGTCGCGCACCTGGCCGGCTACGGAAACCGTGGCACGCTGCGCGGACGCTACCGGCGTCAAACCGAGCGCCGTTAAGAAACACATCGCCACATGGATAGAATTGAAGCGGAACATCCTCACCGCGCCTCCCTGGCACTGGTCAAGGAATATAACAGACCTTCCATTTCACGTCAATTACCTCTCCCGGCGCGGCCCAATTCGGGATCTTCCAAGAGAAATAATTTTGTTGTATACTCCATAATCTAAGGGAACCCAAAACCCGGTTAGTTTTGCTCTCTTCCGCAGCGACGCGTACAAATACAGACTAAAGAGGACCGGCTAATATGAACTGTATTCGACGAGGAGTTCCGCTTTTCGTGGCGCTCGGGCTGTTAACGGCCCAAGTTCAAACTTCAACCAGCATCAGAGGACTGATCACCGATTCGACCGGATCGGCGGTACCCGGCGCGCGCGTGACGATACGCAACACGGATACGAGCGAGGAGCGGTCTACTGCCACGGACGGCACCGGATCGTACTCATTCCCATCCGTAGTACCGGGCCGCTATGACATCAGCGTCTCAAACGCCGGATTCAAGAGGGGCGACGTCAAGAACCGAATGGCGCAAGTGTCGCAAACCGCCCAAGTCGATGTGGTGCTCCAGGTCGGCGAAGTCAGCGAGTCCGTGACCGTTTCGGCCGAGGGCGCGGAGCTGATCTCCACCTCGAGCGCCGAGGTGTCGGGCACTATCGTCAACAAGCTGGTGCAGAACCTGCCGCTCAACGGCCGCAACTTCTTCGACCTGGCCGCGGTTCTTCCCCACGTTTCGCTGCAAAATATTTCTCCGCAAGCCTCCTTCGCCGGCTTCTCGATGAACCCCGTGTTGGGCAACAACCAGTCGAGCCCGCTGTTCCGCTCTTCGGGTATCTTCGCGGCGGGCAATCGCGACTCGGCGACGAATGTCTCGATCGACGGCGTCAACGTGCAAAGCTCGGTATACCGGCAGGCCACGCCGCAGCAGCCGCCTTCGGCGATACAGGAAGTCAAGATCCACGTCTCGAGCACGAACGCCGAGTTCGGAAACGGCGCCGCCGCCGTCAACGTCATCACGAAGGCCGGGACCAATCGGTTCCACGGCGAAGCCTACGAATACCTGCACAACCAGAAGACCGACGCCAACTACTTCTTCAACAACCTTTCCGGCCGCGCCAGGACCCCATTCCGCCAGAATCAGTTCGGCGGCGCCGCCGGCGGCCCGATTATCCCCAATAAGCTGTTCATTTTCGGCGCCTACGAAGGCCTGCGCGTGCGGCAATCCAGCTTTTCCATGGTCACGGTTCCGCCAAACGAGCTGCGAAACGGCGACTTCTCGAATTTTCGCCCACCCGGGGCAGGCGTTGGAGTGTTCCTGCCCACTCCGGTGATCTACAACCCGTACAACTACAATCCGACGACCGGCTTGCGGGTTCCCTTCCCAGGCAATCGCATTCCCCTCACCGCCACAGGCATGTGCGCCCCTCGCCCGGCGTGCGCCGACGCCGTCACGCTCAAGTTCATGCAGGATTACATTGCCGCTCCCAACACGATCATCGATGGGATCCCGCGTTTCGTCGGCGACTCCCGGCAGCGTGTGAATAGCGATCAGGGCGTGCTGCGCGTCGACTACGCCAAGAGTGAGAAAGACCGGATCTACGGCAGGTACTCGCACACGAATTCACCCTCCGCGAACCAGCCCTTGGAGACACTGGCCGGGCTGGTGCAGAACGCCAGCGATCAGGGGTTGGCCCTGCACTGGACTCGCACCATCTCCGCCTCGACCGTCAACGAGTTCCTGGCCGGCTATGCTCATCCGAAATGGCTTTACGGGCGCGATCCGAACATCCCCAATGTCGCCTCCGGCATCGGCTTGGCGAACACGTCGGGTAATCCGGGTGGACCGGGGTTTAGCGTCCCCGGCTACAACATGAATGCTTCTCTGAGTTTTATTTTGTTCGGCACCGACAACCTCTATCAGCTCGGCAACGACATCACGCATGTCCGCGGCCGCCACAACTTCAAGTTTGGTTTCCAGGCAATCGAACGCCGATTCCACTACCCCAACCACGCCAATGACAAGGGCAGCTTCACTTTTTCCGACGTCTACACGCGAGCCTGCCCGCTAGGTAATGCGGCTTGCAATACAGCCGCCGCCGCGGCCGGCATCTCGGATATGGGAGGAAACGCCTTCGCCAGCTATCTGCTGGGCGTTCCGCTGAGCGGTCTGTTCCAGTTGATCAGCAGCCCCTACCGCGGTTACACGCGCTACTACGGAGGCTACGCACAGGATTCCTGGCGCTTCAACACGCGCCTGACGCTCAACTATGGTCTCCGTTATGAATACTGGTCTCCGTGGCGCGTTCCCCGCAACAATGTGGCGAGCTTCAACGAGGTGACGGGCGACATCATCTACGCATTGCAGAATCCGCTCGACTATTACAGCGCATCTACAGACTTCGGCCGCAATGCGCAAATCGCTTCGGGCGTCCCTCGGGAAGCATACCGCACCAGTAAGGGGAATTTCGCGCCGCGCGTGGGTCTCGCGTACACGATTACGCCATCCACCGTCTTACGCGCCGGCTGGGGAATCTACTACGACGGCAACAACAACGCCAACCAGTTTTCGGATATCCAGTCCGCTGTGGGGCCTTTCCGCTTGCGGTATGAGCCGGTATCCGCCTCGAGCGATCAGGTTCCGTCACTGCGGGTTGAGGGCAACTACCCGTTTCCCAATCCGACCTCGATTCCCCAACGGTTTGCCACTCCGCGCGCGACCTTCCGCTTTGCCCCGAGCTTCATGCCCGTCGCGACCGTGCAGGAGTGGTCGGCCAGCATTCAGCAGCGGATAGGCGCCGATTGGGCGGCGGAGGTCTCCTACCAGGGCACGCACGCCATCCATCTGCTGCAATTCGTGGACGTGAATCCACCGCGGCTGCCGGTCCCGGGCGAGGCGCCGATTGCGATCGACGCTCGCCGGAAGTTTCCTTTCTGGGGCGTGGTCGGCGCTTGGAAGCCGATCGGCTACGGACGGTACAACGCTGTGGGCGGCACGCTGAAGAACAACAACTGGCACGGGCTGACCTACCTCTCCAGCTTTACGCTCGCCAAGAACATCGTCAGCGCAGTCTTGGGAACCAGCGATCAAGGCAACGCTCACGGCGCATACCCGTATATTTGGGAGGGGGCGGCGGAGATCACGCCGCGGCTGCGTTACGTCAACAGTCTCTCCTACGATCTGCCGCTGGGCCCCGGCAAGGCTCTGGGCCGCTCGACGCGCGGACCGGCTGCGAAGCTGCTCGCCGGATGGAACTTCAGCACGATCGTGGACATGACCACCGGGGCTTGGCGCAGGGTTACAACAAGCACCGATACGTCCAACACCAACTACGGCGTCATGCCGGACCGCATCTGCGATCCCCGCAACGTGCCAGGCGGCCAAAACCGCCTCCAGTGGTTCAACGTCTCCTGCTTCGCGCAGCCCGCGTTCGGCACGTTTGGCAATTCGCCCCTCGGCGTCTATGAGGATCCGGGCCTGAACAACTGGAACATGTCGTTCTCCAAGTCGACTCTGCTCGGCTTTCCGAACGAAACCGCGAGTATCGAGTTTCGCGCGGATCTGTTTAACGCATTCAACCACACCCAGTGGAGCAATGCCACCAACACGACCCTGCCGTCGAACGTCAACGCCGGACGCATTTCGTCGACCCGGCCGCCGCGGCAGATGCAGTTCTCGCTGAGCTTTCACTTCTGACGGGCGGCGAGGCGGCAGGTCGGCGGTATGCCGACCTGCCGGGCTATGCCGAAAATGGCAGCTTACGAACTCGGAGGCGGTGGTTCCGAAAAACGGCCACACATCCGGCTTTCAGGTCGGGACCGAGTACCGGCAGGGCGCTAAGCAGCATATTGAAGAAGTCGTGAGCGACTAGCAGATTTGGGTCGCGAAAGAGAATGAACGATGCGCGATCCGCCTCCTGTGCAGCGAGAATCGCACCAAAATCGGTGTCTGCCGAAACCACAATGCGATCTTCGCTGGGCGCCCTTGCCGGAATCTCCTCGTCACTCGCGGCATGCATTCCGTATGCGCGGACGTGGGCCGCGTCGTATCCGGCGGTCAGGAGAAGGTCAGCCAGGGGCGGCGGAAGCGGATTATCGATCAGGAATCTCAAGCTGAGTGAAGGAGCAATTCCCGCTCGAGTGCGGAAGCCGCGGCGAAGCGCAGGCAGTCGCGAATATCCTCCGTCTCGAGATCCGGATATTCGGAGAGGATCTCCCGTTCCGTGAGGCCGCCCGCAAGCAGTCGCAGCACAGTTGCCACTGGAATCCGCATGTGGCGGACGCAAGGGACTCCACCCATCTGTGCCGGATCGACTGTAATACGCGGGAAATTCTTCATCGCAGTCTACCGATCATTGTCGCAAGTTGCCGCCACTCCCTGCAATCCCGCTCGCGGCGCCTCACCGGAACGGCAGAAACGCTACGCTCTTGCGGGCGGCAGACCGGGGAGAGCGATCACTTCTTCGAGTAACCCTGCCATACATATTCCAGAGCCAAGGGCAGGGTTTGTGCCTTGACGGCGCGGTCGCAGTGCGCGGCGTTTTTCGCGAAAACAAACTGGTAAGGATAGCCCTTGGCCGCCAGCACCCTGGCCATGTTCTCATTGGCGAGAACCCAGTCGTGATAGTTGTCGCGCGTGCTCAGATTGTCCCTGTCGCTGACATGCATCCAGATGCGCAGCGGCTTCCTCGGACTGTTGGGAATCAGGGTTTCATGGAAGTCCCACGCGCCGTGCGGGGTCTCGGGGTTGTACGGCCACTGCTGGTACACGAAGGTCCCGGAGTAGCTTAGAACCCTGTGGTACAGATCCGTGCGATACCACGCCATGGCCATCGCCGCCGAGCCGCCGGAGCTACAGCCCATTGTCGCCCGGCCCTCGGGATCCTTCGTTAGTTTAACGTTGTATTGCTTCTCCACCAGAGGCAGCACTTCTTTCTCGACGAACTCCGCGTACAGGCCGGACATTGTGTCGTACTCCAGTCCGCGCTCACTGCCCTGAGCGTCGCCGCTGCCGTTGCCGATGGAGATCGCAATCATCACCGGCACCCGATTCGCGGCGATCAGATTGTCGAGCGCCGTGAACAACGTCCGGTCGGGTCCATCCGCCCCGACGATGAACGGCGCCTCCGTGCCGGGGACATATTGCTTGGGGACATACACCGCCACCCGCCGTGTGTAGGGTGCGGGATGGCTACCGACGATCAGCTTGCCGGGGTCCGCGGGGTCCGGCCGGCCAAAGGTGTTGGGCTCGCGCGCGATGCCCGGATAGATCTTGCTGTCCTTCGATTCCATGGTGAATTCGAAGACCTGGCCCTGCGGGACGCCTTCCTTCACGGACGTCTCCGGCGCGGGGTTGTGGGTGGGCCCGAGGATGAAGTTCCCGTCTTCCTTAGCCGAAGGGATTGCGCCGTCAGCCAATTCTTTCGCTTTGACATAACTGGGCGTGTTCGGATCGCGCGTAGGAGCCGGCGGACGCGCCGCGCGGCCGACCGGAGTTGGAGCGGGAGCTTGTTGTGCCGAAGGTTGCGGCGCCGGAGGAAGGGCCACTGCCGGATCGAAACCGGTCGTAAGGCAGATGAAGAACGCGCTGCTCGCAGGACGGAACATTCAGGACTCCTTCCGCCAATCTTAACGCAAACACCTTGCAGACGCAGTTGGGCCGACCCGGCGGACCCGGCGGGAGACAATCCCTCTGGCTCGAATTGGAAAGTCGAAGCCGGTTACCATCACAACTCCGACGCGCCGAATTTCGGGCAACCACGAGCGGCACTCATGCCGGCATGCAGCGGATCGGATCGACAGTGAACGACCGGATCGGCGCCGGGCCGCCCTCTTGAGCGGCTGTGATCGGCAGGAGCTAATAACGTTTGGGAGACAACTAACGTGCACTGGACGGAATACGCGCAACACGAAAGAGGTAGGGGAGGCTTGTGGCATCCGGTCCCACCGCGTGGAACGGGACTTAGCAGCCCGTGGTAGAAGTGCCTAGATTTCGGAACCAAACCTGCCGGGCGACTACGGGGCGCAGATAGAAAATGTAAAGCAAGGTTCGCAGAAGGCCGTGAAGTTAGACCAAGTCGCGCAGATTGACGTCCAGGTGGTCTGAACGT
>CAMDED010000176.1 GCA_945893365.1 Candidatus Sulfopaludibacter sp. SbA3
AAAAACGCCTGGATTTCCTCCTGGCTCAACTTCTTCGCATTCCGCATCCTGATGATCACACCCCAGCATGCTTCAACTTCCCCCTTCAGGCTCATCTTGTATTGGAAACAGCCTTTCCTTCAGGCTCATCTTGTATTGGACAAGACTACCCCTTGCATGAGCGCCGTTTATCGTCTAAACTAAAAATGATTTGATGTCGTACCCGACTCCATCTCGCAGCCTGCAGCTCACCCGCCCTCAGTCTGTCCTTTCTGTAGGAACCCTTATTAGCGTCCTTGTACCGGGCCCCGTCTGAGGTCGATCGGAAACCGAATCCGAGAAGGCCGCCAGCGGGGTTAACCGAATCCCATGGCGGCCTTTTTTGTTTGTGTGATGCTTTTTGAGAAAACTTATGGCAACGTCAACCACCGCTAGCGGCTCCAAGTCCTCCCCTGGATCTTTGATGAGTGGCGCTCAAATGCTGCTCGAGTGCATGGTTCAGGAGGGCGTCGATTGTTTTTTCGGATATCCCGGCGGCGTCACACTGCCCTTCTACGACGCCCTCTACGATCACCCCATACGCCACGTCCTGGTTCGTCATGAAGAGAACGCCTGCTTCGCCGCCGAGGGGTATGCACGCGCCACCGGCAAGGTGGGCGTCTGCTGCGCCACATCCGGGCCCGGCGCAACCAACCTCATCACCGGCCTGGTCGATTCGATGATGGACTCCATCCCGATCGTCGCGCTCACCGGCCAGGTCCACAGCTCGCTCATCGGCAGCGACGCCTTCCAGGAAGCGGATACATTCGGCATCACGCGTTCCTGCACCAAGCACAACTACATGGTGAAGAACATCGGCGAGCTTGCGCAGATCGTTCACGAAGCCTTCTACGTGGCGGCAAGCGGCCGTCCGGGGCCGGTTCTCGTCGATATTCCGAAAGACGTGTTTCAGGCGATGGGGCACTACACTCCGGTGCATTCGATTCATCTGCCCGGATACAAGGTCTTCACGGAAGGTCATGCCGGACAGATCCGGCGGGCCGCCCAGATGATCTGGGAAGCCGAGCGCCCCATGTTTTATGCGGGGGGCGGAATTATCGCCGCCGGCGCTTCCTCCGAACTTCAGGAACTGGTTGAACTGGTGGACGCTCCCGCTGTGACCACGCTCATGGGTCTTGGCGCAATGCCCTCCGGCCATCCCAACTTCATCAGCATGCCCGGAATGCACGGCAGCTATGCCGCGAATATGGGGCTGACGCAGGCCGACCTGCTTATCGCGCTCGGAGTACGGTTCGACGACCGCGTCACGGGACGTCTCGCCGCCTTCGCTCCCCGCGCGAAAGTGATCCACGTCGATATCGACCCCGCCGAGATCGGCAAGAATCGGCATCCGGACGTGCCTATCGTGGGCGATGTGAAGCGCGTGCTTCAGAAGCTGAACCGGATCGTCGAAGAGCTGAAGCCGGCAGAAGAGCCGCGTAACGCCGCGCCCCGCCGCGCCTGGATGCATCAGGTGCGCTCCTGGAAAGAGGAGTTCCCTCTCGCGCCCGTCACCTCGGACACCGAAATCAAGCCGCAGCATCTGATGTCGGAAATCGACCGGGTCTCGGGCGGCAAGGCTATCGTCACCTCTGACGTGGGCCAACACCAGATGTGGGCGGCGCAGCTTATCCGCTTCGATCAGCCGCGGCTCTGGATCAACTCGGGCGGCCTCGGTTCGATGGGATTCGGCCTGCCCTCGGCCATCGGCGCGCAGTTCGCCCGTCCCGGAAGTCTGGTGATCTCGCTCGTCGGCGACGGCGGCTTCCAGATGGCTATCCCGGAGCTTGCGACCATCGCCTCCTACGGGCTTCCCGTCAAGATCGTCGTGATGAACAACGGTTACCTCGGGATGGTCCGCCAGTGGCAGGATCTGTTCTACAACAACCGCCTCAGTTCGGTTACGCTCGATTGCTTCCCGGACGCTGAGAAGCTGGCCGGCGCCTACGGGTTCAAGGGCCGCACCGTCTCCCAGCCTCACGAGCTGGCGGCCGCGATCGACGAGTGCATCGCCGAGCCCGGCCCCTATCTGCTGAACGTGAAAGTTTCGCCGTTTGAGAACGTCTATCCGATGGTTCCCGCCGGCGGCGCGATCAGCGAAATGGTCATGGGACCGCCGCAACCGGCGGTGGTGAAGTAGGTTTCAACGTGAAGTTAGGTCAAGGTGGGTGAAGCAGGTTTCAAAAGGCTCCTTTCATGATGCAAGTTATTTCACTCTTGGTCGAAAACAAGCCGGGCGCGCTCTTGCGCGTGACCGGCCTGCTGAGCGCCCGCGGTTACAACATTGAAAGCCTGACGGTCGCCCGGACGCTCGATCCGGAACTCTCTCGCATGACCATCGGTGTCGACGTGGAAGAACGCCTCCGCGCGCAGGTCATCAAGCAGATGAACAAGCTGATCAACGTCCTGCAAGCCACGGACATGACCGACGGCCGCTCGATCTGCCGGGAAATGGTCCTTCTCAAGGCGCGCACGCGCCAGGAATCGCGGACCGCTCTCGTTAAAGAGGTTGAAATCTTCGGGGCGCGCGTGGTCGATACCTCCACCGACGGCTTCGTGATCGAAGCCACGGGCGATCCGGAAAAGCTCGATGAATTCATAGGCGTGATGCGCAGCTACGGCGAAATCGAAGTCGCCCGTTCCGGCGCCGTCGCCATTTCTCTCGAATCGAAAAAACTACGCCTGCAGCCTCCGGTCCCGACACGGGCATCCGGCAGCCTTGCGGGGAATGGAGTCTTGAATGGCTAAAAGATACTACGAAAAAGACGGAGACCTCTCCTTTCTCAAAGGCCGCACCGTGGCGATTATCGGCTACGGAAGCCAGGGCCATGCGCACGCGCTAAACTTGCGCGATTCAGGCGTGGACGTCGTCGTCGGACTCTACGCGGGCAGCAAGTCCTGGCCCAAGGCCCAGGCCGCCGGCCTCAAGGTCATGACCACGAGCGACGCCGCCAAGGCCGCAACCGACATCATGATCCTGGTCTCCGACCACATCCAGGCGGACCTCTATAACAGCGAGATCGCGCCGCACATGACCGCGGGCAAGACGCTGATGTTCGCCCATGGCTTCAACATCCACTTCGGCTTCATCACGCCGCCGGCCGATATCGACGTTTCCATGGTCGCCCCCAAAGCGCCCGGCCACCGCGTGCGCGAATTGTTCACCGAAGGCGTGGGCGTTCCGGCTCTTGTGGCCGTTCACCAGAATGCCTCCGGCCAGGCGCTGCCACGCGCTCTTGCCTATGCGATGGCTCTCGGCTGTCTGAAGGCGGGCGTGATTGAGACTCACTTCAAGGAGGAAACCGAGAGCGATCTGTTCGGCGAGCAGGCCGTGCTCTGCGGCGGCGCGAGCGAGTTGATTCGCGCGGGCTTCGAGACGCTGGTCGAGGCCGGTTACGATCCGGAAATCGCCTACTTCGAATGCCTGCACGAGCTCAAACTCATTGTCGATCTCATTCAGGAAGGCGGCTTGAGCTACATGCGTTTTTCCGTTTCCGATACGGCCGAGTATGGCGACTACACTCGCGGGCCGCGCGTCGTGAACGCCCAGACCCGCGCTGAAATGAAGAAGATTTTGGCGGAAGTACAGTCCGGCGAGTTCGCCCGCCAGTGGATGAACGAGAACAGGACGGGACGTAAGAACTTCCTCGCCATGCGCGAAGCCGCGCGGGAGCAGCAGATTGAAACCGTCGGCGCGAGTTTGCGCGAAATGATGACCTTCCTCAAGAAGAAAAAGGAAGCGGGCGTACCTGAGGATCGGACGGCCACCGCAAATACCTAAAATGAAAATTTTCACCTTCGATACGACTCTGCGCGACGGTACTCAGGGAGAGGCCGTCAATTTTTCCGTCGACGACAAGCTGGTCATCGCCCAGAAGCTCGACGATCTGGGCATCGACTACATTGAAGGCGGCTGGCCAGGCTCGAACCCGAAGGACAAGGAGTTTTTCGAGCGGGCCAAGGCTCTGGAGCTCAGCCACGCCCGGCTAACGGCGTTCGGTTCCACGCGTCTTGCGAAGAACGCCGTCGAAGACGACCGCAACACCCAGGCTCTGCTTGAGTCCGCGACTCCCACGGTTTGCATCTTTGGAAAAAGTTGGGACCTCCACACCACGCGCGCGCTCGGCGTGACCGAAGAACAGAACCTCGCCATGATTTCCGATACGGTCCGCTTTCTGAGGGACAACGGGCGCGAGGTGATCTACGACGCCGAGCATTTCTTCGACGGCTATTTCGCAAACGCCGATTTTGCCCTTCGCACTCTGGAAGCCGCGCAGGGGGCGGGCGCCAGCGTCCTCACCTTGTGCGATACCAACGGCGGGACTCTGCCCGGCCGCCTGCTTGAAGTCTGCGCCGAAGTCCGTAAACGCTTCGATGGCGTGCTCGGTATCCACACGCACAACGATTCCGACGTGGCGGTGGCGAACGCGATCGCCGCGGTCGAGCAGGGCTTCACGCACGTCCAGGGCACGATCAACGGCTATGGCGAGCGTTGCGGAAACTGCAATCTCTGCTCGGTCATCGCGAATCTGGAGCTGAAACTCGGCCACACGACCATCGGCGCGGAAAAGCTCGCTTCGCTCACCCATGTCGCCAGATTCGTGGCCGAACTGGCAAACCTGACTCCGCGCACCGAGCAGCCCTACGTGGGTAGAAGCGCATTCGCCCACAAGGGCGGCATCCACGTGAGCGCCGTTCTTAAGGATTCACAGACCTACGAACACATCTCTCCCGAAGCCGTCGGCAACCGCCAGCGGGTGCTGGTCAGCGATCTTTCCGGCCGCGGCAACGTTTTGTACAAACTGAAGCAGCACGGGCTTGAGGACCGCCTCACCGAGGACGGCCGCCGCGAGTTGCTCGATCGCATCAAGCAGATGGAATACGACGGCTACGAACTCGAAGCCGCCGAAGGCACGTTTGAGCTGCTCGTGCGCGAAGCCCTCAATCCCGGACGCACCTTCTTTGAAGTCGAGAGCTACGAAGTGTCCACGAAGATGGCGGGCTCCGGTTCCCGCTCCACCGCGACGGTGAACCTCAGAGCGCAGGACGGCGTGCATTCCGCGACGGCCACGGGCCAGGGCCCGGTCCACGCGCTCGATCTTTGTCTTCGGAAGTGCCTTTCCTCGCTCTATCCGAGTATCGGCGACGTCCGGCTGACGGACTACAAGGTACGAGTTCTCGACTCCCGGAAGGGCAGCGCGGCCAGAGTGCGCGTGCTCGTGGAATGGAGCGACCACCGCAAGAGCTGGTCGACGGTCGGCGTTTCCGACAACGTGATCGAAGCCAGCTGGAGCGCAATGGTGGACGCCTTGCGGCTCGAGCTGATGCGCCTGACCGCTGGAGACGACTCCGTCGAAAAGGCCGTCGAGGATTATTGCTGGGGCGTGTAGCGCCCTGGTCGCCCTCCTGGAGCACCCCGCCAGACTCCACGGCGCAATCCAGCCCCATCACGCCACGCAGTTCACTTGCGATGCCCCTGGAGCACGTCCGGATCCTGCTCCAGGGTATCGGGATCGAGCGTAGTCATGAACCCAGCGTCCCCGCAGCTGCTCCCCGGCCACATTCGCCGAAAGTTTCAGCGGGCCGGTTTTGCCGGGAGGCCGCTCGCGGAGATGCTTGTTCTGAAGCCGCTGTTGTTGAACTCGCCGCTGCCTGGCGATTTGAACGATTCTTCGTCCCACGGATCGAAAAAGTCGAAGCCTCGATACGCACGATCGTTCTAATCGACCGGCGGGGAAATTCCGCCTCGCGACGATGCAGGCCTTTCATGCTTTCGCGGCCTGCGTGAGATTCATGGCCAGCGCGCACCCGCCGCCTGTTGTATACTCTCAGCGTGTATGGTCTCAGGCAAATGGGGCCTGACACGTTTCCCAATCGAGAGGAGCCGAACGATGAATCGCCGTTATTTTTTTCCCATCGCCCTAGGGGCGTGGCAAAGCGCTCGACGCGCCGTCGCGGCGTCGGACAAGATCAACATCGTACTGATGGGCGTTCGCGGACGCGGACGCAGCCTGACGAAGGCCTTTTGCGATCAGCCGGACGTGAACGTGGTTCATGTCTGCGATGTCGACCGGAACGTCGTCGACGGCGCATACAAGATTATCGAGGACTCGGGACGCAAGCGGCCGCCCCTTTCGGCGGACCTGCGGCGATGCCTCGACGACAAGTCCGTCGACGCCGTCGTCATGGGCACGCCTATCCACTGGCACGCGCCCGGCACGATTCTCGCTTGCGACGCTGGGAAGGACGTGTATGTGGAGAAGCCGGTTTCGCACAACATCCGCGAAGGCCGCTTGATGGTGGAGGCCGCGCGCCGCAATAAGCGGATCGTTCAGGCCGGAACTCAACTCCCGAGTCTGCCTGCCGCGCTGGCCTTTCAGGAATACGTGCAGTCGGGAAAGCTGGGCCGCGTGCTGATGGCCAAGGCGTGGAACGTGCAGCTTCGGAGAAATATCGGCCACAAGGAAGACGAGCCCGTGCCCGCCGGCATCGATTACGATATCTGGACCGGACCGCTCCCGAAGATGCCGTATAACCTGAACCGCTTCCACGGCACGGTCAACTGGCACTGGCACTACGGTACCGGCGACATCGGCAACGACGGCGTGCATCAACTCGACATGGCCCGCCGCGCCCTTGGAGTGACATTGCCGACACGCGTCTCCGGAATGGGCCGCAAGATGTACTTCGATGACGATCAGCAGACGCCGGACACCATGAACCTCACCTATGAGTTCGGCGACAAACTCATCTCCTTCGAGCAGCGGCTGTGGAATCCGTACGGACTCGAGGACTGCGACAACGGCGTGGCGGTGTACGGCGACAAGGCTGTCGCGCAGATCGGCAGGTTCCGAGGGCACAACTTCGGATACCGGATCGTGGACGACCGCGGCGCGGTCATCGGCGGCCAGGAGCATGACGGGTCCTCGGTCGACGCGCCGCACGCGCGCAACTTCCTCGACTCGATCCGGAGCCGCAAGAAGCCGCGCGTCGAGATTGAAGAGGGTCACTGGGCCACTTCGCTAGCGCACTTGGGCAACATCGTGGCCCGCACGGGGAGGGTCATCCAGTTCGATCCAAAGTCGGAGTCGGTTATGGGCGACACAGAGGCCAACAGGCTCGTAGGACGGGAGTACCGCCCGCACTGGTCGCGACCGGCTGGGGTTTGAGCGTCATCGAGGGAGCGTAACCATGTCTAAGACGACTCGGTCTAAAACGACTCGCCGGTCTTTTTTCGCTTCCGCGCTGACCGCCGCGGCAATGCACGGTCGAACGAAGCCGTACCGGGTAGCCGTGATCGGCCATACGGGACGCGGCAACTACGGCCACGGCATCGACACGGTCTGGCGCGCGTTCGAACAGATGGACGTCGTGGCCGTCTCCGACCCGGACGAAGCGGGGCGCCGAGCGGCGCTCACGCGGACCGGGGCCAAACGTGGCTACGCCGACTACAAAGAGATGCTCCGCAAGGAGAAGCCGGACCTGGTTGGTATTGGCCCGAGGTGGATGGACCAGCGGGTCGCGATGGTGACCGCCGCGGCCGAGGCCGGGGCGCACATCTACATGGAGAAACCATTCGCACTAACCTTGGCGGAGGCCGACCGCATGGTCGATGCAGTGCGAAGGAACAAAGTCAAAGTTCAGGTCGCGCACCAGATGCGGACGTCGCCCTACGTGCTGCGCGCGAGGGCGATCCTTGAGGCGGGAGAAATCGGGACGATCCAGGAAGCGCGTGTCCGCGGCAAGGAGGATAAGCGCGCGGGCGGCGAGGACCTGATGGTGCTCGGCTCGCACCTGTTCGACATGCTGCGTTTCTTTCTCGGAGACCCCAAGTGGACCGTGGCTCACATCACGAGTGACGGAAAAGAGATCGGCGCGAACGATGTGAAGCAGCCGACCGAGCCCATCGGATCCATCGCCGGTAATCAGATCAGCGCCATGTTTGCGTTTGCCGGAGGCGTGCACGGATTCTTCGCTTCAAAGGCGAATGACCGGACGGACGCGATGCGATTCGGCACGTGGCTGTATGGCAGCAAGGGCGTGCTGTTTCTTCCGAATGGAATTTATCCCGGAGGCGGACTCTACGTGCTTCGCTCCGCCGGATGGCTGCCGGACAAGAAGGTTCAATGGGAGCAGGTCGAGGCCAGGCCGGACCTCGCGGGCCAGGGCATCGCCATCCGGGATGAGCGGGAAATGGCAAATGCCCTGATGGTGGCGGATCTGGTGCGTGCAATCGAACGCGACACAAAGCCTTGCTGTAATGAAGAGGATGGCCGGTGGACGATCGAGATGGTTCACAGCGTCTACCATGCGCAGAAGAGCGGAGGCCGCGTAAGTCTTCCACTGCGGTCGCGGACGCATCCGCTGGAGTCGGGCGGGTAGCGCCGTTACACGCCCTACTGCCGCTTGGTGAAGGCGAGACCGTGCTCGACGTGCTCGATGGCTACAACAAATCGTCCCGTTTACGCTTTTCGAGCATCTTCACGATATTGCCGACTTCCTGGGAGCGCGAGCGATCGGCGATCAGCAGGGCATCCGGCGTATCCACCACCACGAGATCGTTCACTCCCAACAAGGCCACAAGTTTGCCGTGCGCGTCCACGTAGTTTCCGTGGCTGTCGCTCGCCAGTACCTCCGCCCGCCCGCTGTTGCCGTGTTCGTCGCGCGCGAGCAGATCGTAAACCGCCTGCCAGCTTCCCACGTCGTTCCAGCCAATGTCGTCGCAGGCAAGGCACGTAACGTTGTCCGCGCGTTCGAGCACCGCATAGTCGATCGAGATGCTCTCGCAGAGCGGAAAGACATCGGCCAGTTTCTTCGCAAAGGTGCGATGAGAAAAGCCGGGTAGGGAACTCAGCAACGTAAAGGTCTTAGGCTGAAACTTCCGCAGCGCATCGAGAAGCACGTCCGCGCGCCAGAAGAACATGCCGGCGTTCCAAAAAAACCGACCCGCCTCAACGTAGGCGGCGGCCGTCTCGGCATCGGGTTTTTCGCGAAATCGCCGCACCGGCTGCGGTTCGACCGAACCCGCCTTGACGCCCTTCGGCAGTTCGATGTATCCGTAACCCGTCTCGGCCCAGCGCGGTTCGATGCCGAGAATCGCGATTTTCCTTCGGGCCGCTTCCCGAAAAGCCGCGCGCACGAACTTCAGGTACCGCGATGGCTTCAGGATCACGTGATCCGAAGGGAAAACCCCCATCAACGCTCCCGGCTCGATGGAACTCAGGATGTGCGCCGCGAGACCGATGGCCGGCGCCGTGTTTCGCTGCAAGGGCTCCGCCAAAATCTGCTTGCGGGGGATCCGCGGCAGTTGCCGGAGGATTTCCGGACGTAGATGTTCGTTCGTTAGCACCCAGCAACGCTCAGCCGGGACCACGGGGCTCAACCGCTCGACGGTCTCCTGGATCAGCGTTCGTTCGCCCAGGACGTTGAGAACCTGCTTTGACTGTTTGCGGCGGCTGCGCGGCCAAAATCGCGTGCCCCGCCCGCCCGCCAGAATGACGGCGTAACAGTTCGGCTTAGCCATGGGCTACTGGACCGGATACCCGTGAATCAGATTAAAAGTTCGCCGCCAGCGCGTCTTCGTAAAGAAGTTCTGGGCCAGATCGATAACGTGGTCGAGGCCGATGGTCGGATTGGACAGACGTTCGGTGGGCGCGTCGTAGGACCAATAGATGATCAGCGGCTTGCCGATGATATTTTCGCGGGGAACGAAGCCCCAATAGCGGCTGTCGAGCGACGAGTCCCGATTATCGCCCATGGCGAAATACCGGCCGGGCGGCACGACCACTTCACCGTTCGCGACGTTCTTTTCGAGCATCTCTTGCGCCGGCTCATAGAGGCGCACATTCGGTTCGCCCGGAAAATTGTCGCGGTACGAATCGAAGTACTCCGTCTTGTGATACTTGTACGGCTCGGACAGCTTCTTGCCATTCAGAATCAACTGCTTGCTTTCGACGCGGATACGGTCCCCGGGCACGCCTATCACGCGCTTCACGAAGGTCTGGCGGATATCGACCGGATACCGGAACACAATGATGTCGCCGCGCTTGACGTCGCGATACGGCAGCAGATATTTCGTGGCGGGCCCGAAGGGCGCGTAGGCCATTTTGTCGACCAGGAGGTGATCCCCGATCAGGAGCGTGTCTTCCATCGATCCGGTCGGAATCACGAATGCCTGGACCAGCGTCGTGGTGCCGAACAGCAGCAGAATTATCGTGACTGTCCATTCGGCGATGACGCCCCGCGGAGTTTCCGCGCCGGGGGCGCCGGCCCCGCCGAGGGGCTGTTCGATAGCGGGACTCTTGGTTTGACTCACGATGTTTGACTCACGATTCATTGTAACGAAAATTCGCCGTGCATGGTTCATTCAGGCGAGGCGGCTACGCCGGCGTTTCCGTGTTGCAGACGGTCGGGTTGCAGAGGCCGGGTTGTGGCCGCAGTCATCCAGGCGAGGGTTTCGTCGAAAGGCAGGATACCCTCCACGCCGCCTAGCTTCCCTACGTTGAGAGCGGCGGCGGCGCATGCAAACCGGCTCGCGCCGCGATAGGAGTATCCGCGGTGAAGGGCGGCAAGGAAGGCTCCGGCGAAACAATCTCCGGCGCCCGTTGTATCAACCACTTCGACATCGTAGGCGGGACACTGGAAGCACTCGCCGCCGTGGAACGCCGCGCAGCCGTTCCCGCCGAGTTTGACGACAACGTCGTGCGCTCCGAGTTCACGAAGCCTGCGGGCGGCCCCCGCGGCCGTGTCCGCTCCGGTGAGGGCTCGCGCCTCGTCCTCGTTCAGGAAAAGTATTCCAATGTACCGCAGGCAACAAGCCAAGTCCTGAATCCACCGGCCGAGCGCATCCCACATCGTATCGAGCGAGGTTGTGAGACCGGCCCGCCTGGCCGAGCTCAGCACGTCGGGCAGCCGTTCGCGGAGTTTGGGAAGACCGAAGGGGCTTCCCAGGTGGTAGTGCGACATCCCCTCGCAAACCGCGGTTGAGAATTCAAACGGTTCCGAGAACATTTCCTCGCTTGAACCGAGCTGGTGCAGAAACATGCGATTGCCCCGGCTGTCGACCAAACCGACCGTCGTGGCCGTGGGCGCCGAGGAGCGGCGAATATACGAAGTGCCGGCGCCCACGGCTCGGAGCGCTTCCAGAATCGTGTCCCCGAACGCATCGCGCCCGACCATGCCCAGCGTCCTTACAGGCACGCCGAGTTTGGCGAGCGCGTAAGACGTGTTACCGCCATTTCCGCCGAGATGCTGGGAAATCGATTCGACGCGAGACGTCGTACCCCATACAGGCCGGTCGACCGGCCTCACGAGAATGTCAAGAACGAGATTGCCTGAACAGAGGACGCCTCCCTTCATGATTTTCGATGAGCGCTAGCGGCTGGAAAGAAGAGCCCGGATCGCGGGGAGGGCGCCAGGCAGCCGAACCAAGAGGCTTTCGCCCGAGGTCTCATACGCCGCCCCATCGAGCAGCGCTGCAAGCGCGTGCGCGCGGGATTCGGGTTTCGAAGCCTCGGCGCGGAGCGTAGCGGCCGCAGCCTCAATGCTTGTCTTCAGTGCCTGTGATTCCTGAGCCGACCGGCACTTCACCGATGCGGTGATCTCGAACCTGTCGCCGTTTAAATCGGCTTGTATGCCAACCCTTTCGCCGTCGGGCATTGCGTCCGCTATCCCACGCAGAACCAGCTGCAGGGGACCGGGTTTCCGCAGCGCCTCCCGCGGGAACGAGACCCAGGCCGGACTGTGCGGAGCACTGGCGGTAAGTCGATCCGGAACCTTCTCGCGCAAGCGGCCGGCGGCCCCGGAATCGGGTCCCACCGCCATCGCCAGAGCGTTCGGCCGAAGGGCAAAAAAAGAAATCTGGCGTTCGGGCGCGCTGCCGGCCATATGGCAATACAGATTGAAGCACTTACCGCCTTCGGCTTTTGCGTAAGCTGTGAGTTTTCCCCAGTCGAACCTTCCTCCCGCGAACGTAAAAACAGCGTCCGGATGGAAGGAGACGAGGAGGTAATCCAGGTCTTTCAAGTAGTCGAAGCCGGTGCGGTCGATAAAAACCTTGTACTCAGGGTCGAGTGCAATGTCCCCGGGCGACAGGGAGTCGAGCAGCTTCGCGGACCGGAGAACGCGAAAGTCCAGATAAACGACGGTGGATTCCCTGGTGGGAAGCCTGTCGAGGAAATCTCCCGCCGTGAAAATCCCGCGCATGCGGATCAAGGCGAGGACGCCAAGCGCGGCGGCGCAAAACAGGCCGACGGCTCCGAGCATCAGCCACGAGCGTCTGGTTGCAGTCACAAAACGGGTCTACACGGCCACCGATGTCTGAGCGGCGCGCCATTCCTTCCATAGTTCTATGTAGGGCGCGAGCTGCCGCATCATATCACGGAACTGAGGAATGGTGAGCGACTGCGCGCCATCGCTGACAGCCTTCTCCGGACAGGGGTGCACCTCGACAATTATTCCGTCCGCACCGGCGGCGACGGAGGCGCGCGCCATCGCGGGCACAAGACTGCGCTTTCCCGTGGCGTGGCTTGGATCGAGGATGACGGGCAGATGCGTAAGTTCGTTCAGCACGGGTACGGCCGCGATATCGAAGGTATTGCGAGTGGCCGTTTCGAAAGTGCGGATGCCGCGCTCGCAAAGCAAGACGTTCGAATTCCCGTGAGCGACGAGGTACTCGGCAGACATCAACAGCTCCTTGATTGTAGAGCTCATCCCGCGCTTCAGCAATACGGGGCGTCCGCACCGGCCGAGCGACTTCAATAATGCGAAGTTCTGCATGTTGCGCGCCCCCACCTGCATGATGTCGGCGTATTCCGCGACCATTTCGGCGTCGCGGTCGCTCATCACTTCCGTGATGATCTTAAGGCCGGTGTTTTCACGCGCTTTCGCCAGCAGCTTCAAGCCGGCGAGTTCCATGCCCTGGAAATCGTAAGGTGAAGTGCGGGGCTTGAAGGCGCCTCCCCGCAGAATCTTCGCGCCCGCCGAGGTGACGGCGATCGCCGTCTCCATGATCTGAGCTTCGGACTCGACCGAGCACGGCCCGGCCATGACGATGAATTCGTCGCCGCCGATCTCGAGATTGTCGATCCGCAACACGGAGCGGTCCTTTTTGAATTCCTTGCTCACGAATTTGTACGGAGCGGAAATACGCACCGCGCGCTCGACGCCGGGAGTCGCCTCGAGCGATTCAACGCAAGCCGTTACATCCCCGCCCACTCCGACCACACCGATGACGACACGTTCCTCCCCTTCGATGGAATGAACCTTATAACCAAAATCGCGAATTCTTTCGCAAACGTGGTCGATTTCCGCCCTGCTGGCGTGCGGTCTCATGGATACTATCATTGAAATCCCCCCAACAATTCAAAAGCCCACCCTCTTCGGGTGGGCTGGTTTTTCTTTCCGGTTTTTGCCGACGAACCAACGCCACCCTAACGACTGGAGCTAAAATAACCCCAGAATCGAAAACGAAACGAGTTGGCGTGCGCCGTGGGCATTCGGAAGAAAGAGTATACCTTGTTTCCTGGCGGAGATGCAAGCATTGGTCTTATCTCGGGTGCACGGCGGGAAAGTGATTTGAATCAGGCGATGGATGGCAGGCCTGCGGATCGACCCCGTATCTGACAGTGTAGTACACGGTCAGGCAGGAGAAGACATCGTGCCCACCTCCCTCTCTGAACTCGAAGCTCAGCGCGAGCGCCTGAAACTACGACTCTCCGGCCTGGGTGATCTGCGCCCGGGAAGTCTGGCGGAACGTTACCGCAAGTGCGGCAAACCGAACT
>CAMDED010000177.1 GCA_945893365.1 Candidatus Sulfopaludibacter sp. SbA3
ATTCGCTCAAGCGCGCGTGCTCCGGATCAAACAGGCGATCAGTCTCGACTTCTCCACTGCCTTCCACAACCTCGCCGCACCGCCTTTCCTATTCTGCACGTTTTTCATGAAATTTCGCGGGCCGTAGGCCCTCCCCAACAGGCGACAAAAAGACGATCGCCTGCCCCACCAGCACCAACACCACCACCGGCTGCCGATTGCAACCGTTGTTTCATTCCAAGTCCTAAGCTCGCGAGGCCGCGAGTCAGGCCAATGCGTACTCGCAGAATCGGCAGCAGGCGCGGAATCCGAGCCGGGCATAGACTCCCTGGCCGGCGTCCGACGCCTGCAGGATGGCGGCCGTAACGCCTTCCCGGCGCGCTTTGCTGGCCGCCGTCCAGGTTAAGACCGAGCCGATGCTCTTTCCCCGGAATCGTTCCAGGGTCCCCACGGCATATACCCCGGCGACGCCGCCTCCGAGGAATAGTTCACTCGTCGCGGCCGGTTCACCGTCAAGGTAACCCACAAAAAGCCGCATCGGGCAGGCTGGCTGAAGAAGCAGCGGCGCAGCCTTCCGGTAGAATGCGCCGATTGATGCGTCTCCGCCGAAAACGGCGAT
The DNA here is from genome assembly GCA_945893365.1 of Candidatus Sulfopaludibacter sp. SbA3. Taxonomy (GTDB): domain Bacteria; phylum Acidobacteriota; class Terriglobia; order Bryobacterales; family Bryobacteraceae; genus SYKU01. Next base: position 599 of record CAMDED010000177.1, read on the forward strand.
TGCATCCGCCAGATCTTTGAGCGTTTCCACTCGCCGAACCGTCAGGTTCCCGGGTCCATCCGGACTACGCGGAAGGTCCTTGAGCTCCATTGCCATGCCGAGCTCGTACTCGGCCGGACGGAGGCCTTTCTCCGTCAATCGCTTTTCCAGATCGAAGGACCGCGAGCACGGCCCAACCCACCAGGCGAAGGGGCGCTGAACGCTCCGGAAGTATCCCAGCGCTTCGCCGATGTGCCGGTCCGCCTCGCCGTCGCTCATCCGAGCCCGGCAAATCCGGTTGAAGTTGTCGATCACAAGACCCGAATCTACAAGCAGCAGATCTTTCGTGTCCCAAACGGTCATATCCGGCGTATACCGGTGCACAAACGCGACGTGCCCGTGCAAATTCTCTTCGAGCGCCGCGAGCAGCGGCGAAGGTGTTGGTTGAATGACCGATGTTACCATGGCGCTGCGCGTGGTTTACGAAATCTGCTTTGTCGAGTGGAATCGATGGCGCCCGAGAGACCGGCTGCCAAGGCGAACGGGACCGTCAGTCCGTCCGCCATGCCGATCACGAGATCCCGAACCAATTCTCCGGAATGCAAGTGCCCTTCGATGTGGCGGTGGAGGTTAAGCATACCGCGAGTATCGCAGGTTGCGGCGCGCTCACCATCGCGCGCAAACGGAAGGCGCGGTCGGAGTCAATGCGCCGTAGGGTTCGTCCGCAAAGCGAATGGGTTGGACCAACAGCCCGCTCGCTTCCAAATCCAAAAACTCGCTCAAGCGCGTAGCCAATCATATGAATGATGCTGTAAGCGTCGTAGGAACCTTCGTGACCGAGTTTCAGACTTCAGGTAACGAGAGTGTGGCGGAAGAGCTGCTCGCCCCCGATTTCGTGGACCATACTCCCTTTCCCGGTTCTGGCTCGGGGAGGGAAGATGTAAGACAGCTTTTCAAGGTGTTGCGGGCGGCGTTCCCGGACTTGCGGGCGGAGATCATGGAGCAATTCGCGAACGGCGATACCGTGGCGACCCGAAAAACGTTCCACGGGACGCATCGGGGAGAATTTCTAGGCGTACCGGAGACAGGCAAACAAGTGAAGTTTCGTGTCGTGGATCTGCGCTAAGAGCGACCGGGGGAAAAATGCACGAGCATTGGAACTGTAGTCGATGCCGACTCGTTGTTTGAACAACTTCAATCGTAGTGTCGAAAGTAACGAAAAGAATGGTGGAGGCGGCGGGAGTTGAACCCGCGTCCGAGAAAGCCCGCAATAAAAAGAACTACGTGCGTAGCCGACTCTTGAGTCTCGACCGCCGCCCTAGACCCGGCAGAAAGGACGGCCGTCCAGCCCGATTGATCTCGATCTGAGGCTACGAGCAGAAGCCCTCGACCTATCCAGCAAGATGACGCTCACTCACCGCCGCGCTGGCTCAACGGCTGGAGCGGCCGCTTATTTAATTAAGCAGCGTATGCAAACTGCGTGTTGGCAGTTGTGTTTTTCCGATCGTTTTACGGGAGCTCGGAACCCGGCACGCCTTCCTATCACGATTCGATCCCGTCGAATCCGTTGCGCCCCCCTTCTCCTTCAGTCTATCACGGCAGGGGTCTCGCGGCGTCACGGCGGCTACTTCACCCGGTTCTCGTACCACACGACGTTCTTGCTCTCCTGTCCCGCGACGAGCAGATCCGGATCCCCGTCCCCGTCCATATCGGCGAGCCGGACGTCGTACGCCGCCTGATCGTTGTAGATGACGTGCGTCTTGAAATTGCCCTTGCCGTCGTTCTCAAACCAGGCCGCCACGAAATCGTCCTTCGCCACCGTCGCAATGTCGATGTCGCCGTCGCGATCAATGTCCCCTATCGCAAGCGAATGCGGCCCGGTCAAGCTTGAATTGATCTCGTGCGGTGTCCAGTGTGGGGCTTCATACCAGACGACGCCCTTCCCGTGACCGCGGGTCGCGATGAAGTCCGTCCTTCCATCTTTGTTCACGTCCGCCATCTGGATGTTGGTGGCGCCGTCCTGATTCTCCGCGATCGCATGCTTCTTCCACCCCGTCTGTTTGGGATTGGCCGGCGCTTCCCACCACGCGAACCAGTTGCCGCCCTCGGGAATCTTCGCCGCGCTCGCCAGATCCGGCCGCCCATCGCCATTCACATCCCCAAATCCCAGATAGTGGCTCAGCCCCGGCGCGTCTTTATCGGCGAAAATATAACGCTCCCACCGCGCGGCCTTCCTTGGATTGGGCGGCACTTTGAACCATGCGAGCGAATTCGGAAACATCCCCTTCGGCTGTGCGCTGTTGCCGATCAGGTCGAGCTTTCCGTCCTTGTCGACGTCTCCAGCATCAACCCGTGGATGCCGTCCACTCCGCCGGATTTCGTCTCGTCGACCACATGATATTTCCAAGGATCCTTAAACGGGCGCTTCGGCTGCTCCAGCCAATAGATCAGTCCCGGCGAGTACTGCGCGCCGATGAAGTCCATCCGCCCGTCGCCGTCGACGTCCATCACGGCGCTGTGAATCGCCTGCGCTCCCGTATGGAGCACGACCGGCTTCCAGTCCGGCGCCGCATACAAGAGGGTACGCTTTTCCGTGTAGTCGTTCGTAATGACGTCAGCTTTGCCGTCGCCCGTGAAGTCGGCGGCAATGGCGGTCATATTCGCAAAACCCTCGGCGATCGCATGCCGCGGCCACGCCTGCGCGTCCGATTCATTCCAGTAGATCTTGACGTTTTTGGTCGCCCGGCCCGCGGCGACAATCTCCGGACGTCCGTCGCCATTGAGATCCGCCACCGCCAGATCTTCGGCCGCCATGCCTCCATCGTCGACACTCGCGATCGCGGCCGATTTTCCATCCGCCGTCCGCTTGTAGATCGCCACGCCGCCTTTCTTGTCGCGCCACCCCACGGCCAGCTCGTCGTTGCCGTCGCCGTCGAAATCGCCCCAGCCAAGGGCGTGCGCGCCAGCCAGTTTTTCCTCCACCACCTGGCGCGCCCACATCCCGGCCCGCTCTTCGTACATCACGACCGAATTCCCGTGCCAGGGTTCCACGGTCGCGAGCATCCGCTTTCGTCCGATGCGCCCCATTTTGATCTCACCAGGCTGTCCCGCGCCGATCAGGGTCTTGCCCCACCTTCCGTCCGCCGCGCGTTTCAACACGTGGATACCCTCACGGCTCGCCGTCACGATCTCCTGCCGCTTGTCCTCGTCGAAGCCGGTCACTATAAAGTTATGCACGATGTGCAGTGAATCATCCGCCACTTCCATCGGCCACTTGTCGCGCGCGGGGTCTCCCGGCACGCGAAAGACAAGAATGCGCGCGCCCTGGCCCTGCCACTCGGGCCCCTTCGTCCCGCGTCCGTGTAGCGGGGCTACTATCAGCTCCGCCTTCCCGTCGCCATCGATATCGCCCCAGCGGATACGGTGCAGAGTCGGCTCTTCGCCAATCGGCATCATGGCGCCCGCGGCCTTCCCCGCGCCGCGAATCCATTGGAGCGAGCCGCCCGCGGCCGTGTTCGCCGGTTGCCAGTCCGCGCCCACCGCGAAGTCGAGCTTGCCGTCGCCGTCGATATCGTTCACGGCGATGCAGACGTTATCCTTCTTGGTCGAGCCTTCCAGGATGACGTGCTTTTCCCACGACGGATTCTCGTACCACGCCACCTGAGTGGGATTGATGGCGACGATATCGGGCTTGCCGTCCTTGTTGACGTCGGCGATGGTCACCGCGTAAACCACGCCCCAATCGCGCTGGATTTCCCGCGCGCGGAATTTCATGGCGGCGCTCGCGGCGGCGGCGATCGCCAGACTCAAAAGGCAACGTTGTACAATCGTTCGCATGATGCGGCATTTTATCGCAGTTTCGAGCTTCGTCGCCGTCGCGCTGATGTGGAGCAACGCCTGGAGCGCCGGCCGTCCCGGCGAAGTGCCTTTTGAAAAGCACACCATCGATCTTGAATCGAGCGAGGCGCTGGCGGTTGCCGACATCAATGGCGACGGAAAACTCGACCTCGTATCCGGAGAGAACTGGTTCGAAGGTCCGAAGTGGGTGAAGCACAAGTTCCGCACACTGGACTATTCCAACAACTACATCGACAATTTCAGCGACCTTGCCGTCGACGTGAATGGAGACGGCCATATCGATATCGTAAGCTGCAGCTATTTCAGCAAGCGCATGGCCTGGTGGCAAAACCCCGGCAAGGGCGGCGCGGCGTCCAAGGCCGAGTGGAAGGAGCATCGTATCGACGACGGTTTCTCCGGTGAATTCGTTTTCCTGGTCGACCTGGACAACGACGGCAAAGCGCGCGAGCTCCTGCCGCAAGCCGCGCCACTCTCCGCGCCGCTTGCCTGGTACGAGCTCAAGGGTGGACAGTACGTGAAGCACGTGGTCAGTCCAAAGAGCTACGGCCACGGAGTCGGCGCGGGCGACGTCAATGCAGACGGAAAGAACGACATCATCACGCCGAAGGGATGGTTCGAAGCGCCGGATTGGAAGTTTCATCCCGACTTCGATCTCGGCTCGGTTGGCTTCCTTTACGTGCACGACTTGAACGGCGACGGCAAACCGGACATCGTATCCTCCATGGCCCACGATTACGGCATTTTTTGGCTCGAGCGCGGCGAGGGCAACACGTGGACGAAGCGCATCGTCGACGACAGTTGGTCGCAGGCCCACGCGTTGACCCTGGGGGATATCAACGGCGACGGCAAGATGGATTTGATCACGGGCAAACGCTTCATGGCGCACAACGGCCGCGACCCGGGCGAGAAGGAACCCCTCGGCATCTACTGGTACGAATACATCAAGACGGCCGATGGGAAGAAGATCGACTGGGTGAAACACGTTGTCGATTACGGCGGGCGCACGGGCGGCGGCATGCAGATTCCCGTGCTCGACATCGACGGCGACGGAGACCGGGATTTCGCGGTGGCCGGTAAGAGCGGCCTGTTCGTGTTTGAGAACCTGACAAGGCGAAAATGACCGAAGCGGCAAGTTCCATTGAGGAAATCGTCAAACGCTTCGGCGCGGACAGCGGCACCATCCACATGCTTGGAGCGGATGGTCTTCTGCACCTGAAAGCGGCGACTGCCGGTATCCCGGAGGCAGTGCTCAGAGTGGTCGAAACCATCCCGGTTGGAAAGGGGATGGCGGGTTTGTGCGTGGAGAGGCAGACGCCGGTGACGGCCTGCAATATCCAGACGGATACGAGCGGAGATGTGCGGGCGGGGGCGCGGCAGACGGGGCTTGAAGGGGCGATCGTGGTTCCCATTTTCGACGGAGAGCGGCCGGTCGGCGCGCTGGGCATCGCGAACCGCCGGGAGCGGACGTTCACGGACGAGGAGCAGCGGGAGTTGATCGCCGTCGGCCGCGCGCTTGTGCGGAAGGCATGATTCGAATCCCGTACCAGCGGCCTTTCCTCCTTGCGCGTTTCCAGGTTACGAATGCCGATTACGATGCGTTCGTGTCCGCGACGGGCGGTGAAGCGGCGCTCTTTCGCAGCGCACCGGAGTTCTCCGCGTCCACCCAACCGGTGGTCGGCGTAAGTTGGTTCGACGCGTCGTCATACTGCGAATGGATGGCGAAACGGTCGGGACGAGGCTTCCGTTTGCCCACCGAGCCGGAATGGGAGTTCGCCGCGCGCGGGGGACTGGCGGGTAAGGAGTTTCCCTGGGGCGACGAGGCGCCCGCGTCGCGTCCAGGCTATCGAGACCGCTGGAAGAACGGCCCGGAGCCCGTTGGGACGTCGGAGCCAAACGGATACGGTTTGTTCGATATGTGCGAGAACGTCCACGAATGGTGCGCCGAATGGTTCGATGGAGCTCAAACGCGCCGCGCCTCAAGGGGCGGAAGTTGGCGCCACCATATCAAGATTTCCCGCTGTGGAGCGAGAAGCAGCATACCGCCCGAATTCCGTTACGCGGATTATGGGTTTCGAGTCGCCTGCGACGATTGACTTTTCCCGCCGCAGACCCCAGGGCGCGCCTGTACCGCGGCGCCGGCCTCTCGAATCGGCGTGCTTCACGCCGCACCCGCCGCGTGCTTCGTGCATCGTAGCGACCTTCGCGGAGAGACTCTGTCGGATCTGCTTTGCCGGAGCCGGCCTCTCAGTCTCGACAAGGCGTACGAAATCGCGGCTGCGACGGCCGCGGGCTTGCAGATTCTGCACAGCCGCGGCATTGTTCACCGCGATCTAAAGCCCTCGAATATCATGCTGACCGCCCGCAAGGACGGTACGGCGCGTCCGGTGGTTATGGACTTCGGCCTGGCCAAGACTCGCGACTTGGATCGCAACCTATTCGACACGAGGCTGGCGGTTCAAGCGGGTTCGCCGTATTTCATGTCGCCGGAATTGCTTTAGGACGGGTCTCCGGGCATCGGCCTGGTGCTCGACGAGCTGGTGACTCGCAGACGCGCTTTTACCTCGCAATCCGTGCCGGGACTCTACTTCTCGAAGCTGCATGAGGAGCCTGTCCGGCCAAGCGAGCGGTCCGACGATCTGCCCGCAGCTTGGAAAGACACCATCTCAACAGTGCCTGGATTCCAGACCGGATGCGCGTCCCGGGAGCGCGACGGAGGTTCTCAGTTTGTTGATCCGTCACGTTATGGGGAGGTAACTGCGATCGAAGAGGCTCCGAGCCCGAATGCCCAAACACGCGGCGGTTAAGCTTGTAGCGTCTCTCGGGACGGTCAATTTCTTGAGGTCCGCAACCGTTTTTTGAAAACACGCACTTTTTCCACGGGCTGCCGATCTATTATCCGGAACCTTCGCTCGCCTGCCTTGATCGGCTATCCCCAAACAATGTCCCGATTTTCCCAGCCCTTGCGCTTTACGGTTTAGAACCCGAGTTGGAGCGATAGACCGCGAGGGGAAAGAACCGATGGCCGGGAAAGCCGCGTGGATATTACTCGCCGGGCAAGAACACCCGACAACAAAAGTGCCCCAAGCGGTCCTCGAAGGCGGGCGCGACGTTTCCTTGCCACTGCATGGAGGCCGGGACCCCTTCAGACCGGCTGCCAAGCCCGGCGAGGAAGCGGACACTCCGGGCGGCGCCGGGATCGGCGGCGCACTCGGCGCGAAAGGCCCTTCCGCGACATAGGGGTGCGGAAGTATACGCAAACTCAAAAAGTTCTTGGAGAATGGATATGAAAACGACTGCAATTATGTTTCTACTGACAACCGTGTGCTGTCTCGCCAACGGTTCGGAGCGGATCCCGCAATCAAGAACCGTCGGCTCGGGCGCCGCGCTTTCCGAGGAACGAGATCAACCCGCGCTCGATAGGCGGGCGCCTCAGGCAGGCGGCAAAGCCGACGGAAGCAAGCTTACGAAAGCGAACGGGCCATCCCTCGAAGGAAATATTTCCTTTGAAGTTAGTGGGGCCACGGTGGCGCTGCGAGCGGCGCGGGTGATTAACCGGGCTACCAATCAGACAACCGGCTCCTTGCGGCTCGAGCTTTGGGCGTCGGCGCAGAAATACGCCGGAGGGGGCATCTCCGGGTTTCAAACAGCCACCTACCAGTTCGCTCAAACTTTGAAGCCCGGCCAGTACTACGACAATGTCTCGCAGACTGTTTCGTTCCGGGAGCCGCCGGCGGGAACGTATTACATGTCGATGCTGCTCACCGAGTACAACGGCGGACAATACTTGATTGTGGATTCCATTTCCTTCGATAACACGCATACCTTTGGAGGAGGGGGCGGAGCGGGAGGGGGAAGCGGCGGGTTGGGCTTCGACGGGAATGTTTCTTACACTCGCAACGACGTCCGGATCACGCTTCGGGCCACGAAGATTGTCAACCGGGACTCCAACCGCAGTGGTTCGCTGAAGGTCTCCTTGTGGGCGACGGTGTCTCGCTATACAGGCGGCACCATCAGCGGCTATGAGACGAGCTCGATCGATCTCTCGGCTTTGGGCCCGAATCAGTTCTATTCCGACGTAGCGCGCGAGACCGCGTTCCGCGAACCTCCCTCGGGCGCTTATTGGATGTCGATGCTGCTGAGCGAGTGGAGCGGGACGGCATGGCTTGTCGTCGACCATGCCGGCTTCGATACTCAGGTTACGTTTGGCGGCGGCGGAAGCGAGGCCGGCCGCCTACAGCTCAAAGGAACCAGTACTTACCAGATACTGGGCAATCAGTTGCGCGTTACCGCCGAACGGATCGAGAACACGATGACGCGAGGCACCCAAGCGCTTCGACTGGAGCTCTGGGCATCGTCGTCGGCTTACGCCGGAGGGACCCTGACCGGATACACCCTGGGTTCGGTTCGATTCCCGAACACGCTTGGGGCGAATCAATACCTGGCCAATGTCGATCATACCGTGAACCTCGACCCGCCGCCGCCGGGCGTTTACTACATGACCCTTCTCCTATTGGAACAGGAAGGCGCTCAGTTCGTCATTCGCGATGCGAAGAGCTTTCCCGACCGCCAAACATTCGCTGAAGGCGCCAACAAGTCGCTCGCGGAGATGACGCAGCCGGCGGACGGTGCGACGGTCGATGGGGAGTGCGTGGATGTACGTTGGCGGGCGGGCGCCTCCGCGGTTGGCTACCACATACAAATGGGCCGCACCGCGGGCTCGACGGAATACTTCGACGCCGGCGCCGGAAACGCGACGTCCAAGCAAGTTTGCGGCCTGCCGAAGGATAACAGCCTCGTGTACCTGAAGCTATGGACGTACTTCGGTGGAGACGATTGGCAGTTTCGCAACTATTCCTTCCTTTCATCGGCAGCGGCGGCCAGCCGAACGAAGGCGGAAATGATCGCTCCCGCCGATCAAAGCGCGATCGGGGCGTGCGCCGAGTTCCGGTGGAACACCGGCGTCAACGTCGACGAGTATTACCTGCAGGCCGGGAGTGCGCCTTCCCGGAACGATCTTTTTGACGCCAGTGTGGGCCGAGACACGGCCAAGACACTGTGCAATCTGCCGGCTGGACGGACGGTTTACCTAAGGTTGTCGAGCCGCTGGGGCTCGGAGTGGGGCGCCAATACCTATTCCTATTCGGTTTCCGGCGGAACCGGCGCCGGCCCGTCAATTCAACTCGATCCGCTGTACCTTTCCGGGTGCTCGACCTTAGGCCGCCGGGTACGGATCTCCTGGGCGCTTCCAAACGAGGTCGAAGCACAACTGCGCATTAATGGACCTTCCGGCGCGCCCATGACGGGCTGGAGCCGGGGGCCGGGTTCCGCGGTGAGCGGCGACTGGGTGACTCCCGGGATGCAGTTCTTTCTCGTCGACCGTGCGGGCCGTACGCTCGCGGTCGAGAGGATCGGCTCGGACTGCACGACAGGAGCGTCGATCGGAGCATGGCCGACGCTCATTACGAAGTGCTCGAATAACCTGGGTTTCACCTCGCTTGTTTGGAGTGCGCCGGGATCGAGGTTCGTTCGAGTTCGGGTCAACTCCACAGCCGGAGCCGACCTTACCGGCATATCCGGCCCGCTAGGACAGGTCGTAACGGGAAACTGGGTTAACAACGGAATGGCTTTCCTCCTGGTCGACGAAAACAACCGCGAGTTGGCGCGCACCGTCGTCGCGCTGGCCTGCGAATAGTCGCCGTACAGGGAGGGCTGGTTGCATGCCAATTGCCTCCCTTCCCTTTTCCTTGCCGGCGCTCCCGGCAGTTGGCGGACCAACGGAAGAGAAGAATTGAAGCCGGAAATCGAGAGCGGTAACGTGCATCCCGAACGATCCCAGCGGTGTGCAGCGTAGGACCATGGGACGGTCCGCACTACCTGGACGGATACGAGCGGAGGCGTCCGGCTCACGCGAGACGGGACTCGGAGGAGCGGCCGCGGCGCGCATTTTCGACGACCGCCGCGAGCGGACATCGGGGACGAGGCGGAGTTGGATCGCGGTCGCCGAGCCCGAGCTCGCCGTGAGTTGGTTCGACGCGTCGTGGTCACTGGGAATGGATGGCGAAACTGACGGGACGACACTTACGTTTACCGACCGAGGCGGAATGGGAGTTCTCCGCGCGCGGGGGACTGGCGGGCAAGGGCTTTCCCTGGGGCGACGAACCACCCGCGTCGCGTCCGGGCTATCGAGATCGCTGGAAGAACGGCCCGGAGCCCGCCGGGACGCCGGAGCAAAACGGGAACGGTTTGTTCGATAACGTGCGAGGGCGTCCACGAGTGGTGCGCCGAATGGTTCGATGGAGATCAAACGAGGTTCGCCTCAAAGGGGCGGTAGTTGGCGCCACCATATCAAGATTTCCCGCTGTGGAGCGAGAAGCGGCATTCCGCCCGAATTCCGTTACGCGGATTATGGGTTTCGAGTCGCCTACGGCGAAGAATTCTGCCGCGCACTGGAGCAAGGGTAAAATGCGGCCGCCCCGAGCCATGATCGGACCGAAATTCGTGAAAAACCTTCGCGAAAATATTGACTCACGGCATTCGAATAGGTAGGATTGAAGTGCGGGGTGGAGCAGTCTGGTAGCTCGTTGGGCTCATAACCCAAAGGTCGTAGGTTCAAATCCTACCCCCGCAACCAACCCCCTCAATTGGTTACGGTTCCTTCCGGCCCTTCTTCCCCATCAATTGCTAACGGATTGCTAACAGTGGCCTGCGCCTTGTGGCGGACCTTCGCATCGGCCATCGACTTTTCGTAGCGGGCGCTGGCTTCCTTGCCGCGGCCTGGGACGAGATGCCCGTAGTTGTCGAAGGTGACCTTGATGTTGGAGTGTCCCATCTGGTCGCGAACGTAGGCGGCGGTTTCGCCCTGAGCGATCAACTGGCTAGCGAAGAAGTGTCGCAGGTCATGAAAGCGCGTGCCTTCCATGCCGGCATTCTCTGCGACAGGCTTCCAAACCTCTGCGTCGAATTTGTCCGGGTCCATGAAGCCGTTGCAATCGCCGGGAAAGATGAAAGCGCCGTCTGGTTTGCCGACCTTCAAATCGGCCAACATCTTCATTACGCTCTCGGTCAGCGATGCGGCGTAACGATTTCCGTGACTTCGGCGGCCCAACGTGCCATTCCCATTTGTGCGCGCCATCTGTACCGCGGCGTTTAGAGATTGCGTGACGCACACTTACCTCGTTGCCAAACCACTCGATATCGTTGAACCGAAGCCCGAGAGCTTCGTTTCGCCGCAGCCGGTAAACGCTCCCGTATAGGCCACCGCATAACCGAGGCCGCCCAAGTCCTTCGCTGCGCCGATCAGTGCCCAGACCTGTTCCGGTGTCGGTGGCGTGATCTGGCGGGATTCCAGTAGCGGAAGCTCGAGCCCCATAGTTGGATCGTGGAACGCGAAACCGCGTCGCAGCGCGCTTGGCCCCTTTTTGCCGGCTAGCATCGTTCGCAGTAGCGTGACGGTGTTGTGGATCGTCTTCGAAGAAAGCTCGTCTTCGATCATGCCGCTCACGGCCGCCTCAATATGATCGAACCAGGAGCCACCGCGATTGGGTGCTTGCATCCATTTGACGATGAGCCAGGCCGACCGTATCGTCAAGCCTAGCGGCAAGCGCAAGACGTGGGCGATCATCCTGGACTGACGGTCAAGGGTGCGATCGAACACTGGGAAAGCAAGACGAGTTATCGTTTCCACGCTCTGGACAAGAACGCTACGGACCTGCCGGCAAACCGTGTGAATGTTTCTGCTAAAGTCCAAAGTTGCCAATCAGAGGTCGGTATGGGCGGCGTGCAGACCGTGGACTTGGGGCTCGGTTGTCTAAAGGGTCCGGCTATCCATGAGATCGGACACGTAGTCCGTCTTTGGCACGAACAAAGCCGTAACGACCGGAGAGATTTCGTGTCGGTCCAGCAAGACAAAATCGAGCCTGAAAAGATCAGCAAGTTTTGTCCGATCATCGACCCCTGTCCGGAATCCATCGGGACCGACCTAGGATTCTACGACTATGGCTCCATCATGCATTACGGCGAAGGTTCTTTTACTAAGAACGGACGAGACACGATCATTACCATTCCGCCAGGAATCCCAATTGGCCAGAGAGAAGGTCTTTCGCAGGGTGACATTGACGCTGCGGAGCGACTTGATGGCGTGACAGCACGGCCATTCGTAGTGACAACGAACTCACCCGGCCTGGATGTTGTTGTTGCCGGCGTCACGTATGCAGCCCCAAGCGTTTGTATTCGTTTACCGTGTCAAAAGGGCTGTAAACATTGAGTTTCGAAAGGGGGGGCTGAACAAGAGCCCGGTTTTGTTTTAAATCGTCGTTTATTTCTCAATCTCAAGTCGCTGAACCCAATTGCACGGATCAATGAGTGGATGCGGCAACTGCGCCAGAAGGGCGAAGATCTGGAGGAGGCACTGCGCGAGAAGCAACGTTTGGAGAACGAGAATGCGAGACTGCGGGAAGAAAATGCGCGGCTGCGGAAGGAGCTGGAAACTGCACAACGTGCCGCCCGCCGCCAAGCAACTCCGTTTTCGCGAGGCCAACGCAAGAGCCAACCGAGATCCCCTGGACGCAAGTGCGGGAAAGCGTACGGCAAACACCACCGCCGGCCGATTCCGGATCGTGTAGGCGAAACGATCACCGTGGCGGTTCCCGAAAAGTGCCCGGAGTGCAGCGGAGAGCTGACCGTAGAGAGGATCGATTTCCAATATCAGGAAGAGATCGTGCGCCGCACCTGGATACGGCGGTTTGATATTCCGATCTGCCTGTGTGAGCGGTGCGGCAAGGGGGTGCAGGGTCGCCATCCGCTGCAAACCTCCGATGCGATCGGGGCTGCAGCGGTCCGTGGGGCCGGAAGCCTTGACCCTGGGAGTGCTGATGAACAAAGGGCAGGGTTTGCCCCACGCCGATGTGGCGGCCATTCTGAAACAAGGATTCCATTTGCAGATGAGCCGGAGTGGGATATGCCGTGCCATC
>CAMDED010000178.1 GCA_945893365.1 Candidatus Sulfopaludibacter sp. SbA3
TCCTTGATCGGGTTGCACGCCTGCAGAGCCCCTCTCCGCTTCACCGACCGTACCAGAATAAAACGATTGCCTCAGCAGGGGAAAGGAATTATCATCGAACGGTACACAGTGTCTTAACTGTTTGTCTCACCAAACAGGGCAACCCCAATAGCGTTGTTTCAGTTCATTTTTATCCGGGGCGTTAGAACACGGGGGAGTCTATGGACAAGCCAGCTCAGAATATTCAAGATAGCTTCCTCAACACGGCCCGCAAGGATCGTGGAGTCATCACCATCTATTTGTTGAGCGGCGTCAAACTCTCCGGACGGATAAAGAGTTTCGACAAGTACGCGCTAGTGCTCGAGAGCAGCAATCAGGAGCAGCTTATTTTCAAGCACGCGATTTCGACGGTCGTAATCGTGAAGCCCAATCACCCGTTGGTGCAAACCCATGCGCCGAGCCACGTTCCGGTTTCCGCTCCGTCCGCTCCCGAGACGAGCGGACATTCGGGAGCTTGAGTCCAGCGCTTGACTGCCAGCGGTCTTGAACGCGCGATTCTCGCGGCCGTGGAATTCACGAAGACTTCCGCGCAGCGCGGGGAACGGGATTCGGCGGAATTCCCACTTTCCGAGCTAGCCGAGCTCGCGAAAAGCGCCGGGGCGCAAGTGTGTGAGCGCGTTGTTCAAGCCAGACCCTCGGCCGAAGCCGCAACGCTCGTCGGTTCGGGCAAGGTGCGGGAGTTGGCGGACCTTGTAAAACTGCACAAAGCCGATCTGGTCATTTTCGACAACGATCTAAGTCCCACGCAGCAACGCAACCTGGAAAAGGCTCTCGACGCCCGCACGATCGACCGCACGCAATTGATTCTCGACATTTTCGCCCGCAGGGCCCGCACCCGGGAAGGCCGTCTTCAAGTGGAGCTCGCGCAGCTCAACTATCTGCTTCCGCGCCTCGCCGGCCGGGGGACCGCGATGACCCGTCAGGGCGGCGGCATCGGAACACGCGGCCCCGGCGAGACCCAGCTCGAGACCGACCGGCGCCGAATCCACCACCGCATCAAGAAGGTGGAGCAGGAGTTGGAAAGCGTGCGCGGAGTTCGCGGCGTGCACCGCCGCCAGCGTACGGCCGTTCCGCTCGCAACCATCGCTCTGGTCGGTTACACCAATGCCGGGAAGTCAACTCTCTTCAACCGCCTCACCTCCGCGGCCGTGGTTGCCGATGCGCGCATGTTCGCCACGCTCGACCCAACGGTTCGCGGCGTCACCCTGCCCTCGCACCGCCGTGTGCTGCTCAGCGACACGGTTGGCTTTATCCGCAATCTTCCGACAACCCTCGTGAAGGCGTTCCGCGCGACTCTTGAGGAGGTCACCGAAGCCGCTCTCATCCTGCACGTGGTCGACGCTTCCTCGCCCCACGCCGCCGAGCATTCCGCGCATGTCGCGAAGGTCCTGACCGAGATTGGAGCGCAAGGCACGGAGCAACTCCGCGTATGGAACAAGATCGACCGCCTGCCCGCGGCGCCGGACTTGCCCGGCGTCAAAGTGTCCGCATTGACCGGAGAGGGCTTCGACACGCTTCTTTCCGAGATCGACCGCGTGCTGCCTTTCGATGCCGTCGAGACGGCCCGCTTTCGCATTCCACTAACCGAGGCCGGTTGCATTCATCTGCTGCACGAGTTCGGGGAAGTGATCGACGAGCGCTATGCGGGCGAGTTTTGTGAAGTGGAGGCGCGAGCGTCGGAATCTCTAAGATCCCGGCTGAGTGAATACCTGGTCGGCAGTCCCTCCTAAGAAACGACAGCATCGTTGCCGTCTCGAACCAAAGCGTCCCGCTTCCGCTCGCGAGAGTGGAGACACGCGTGCCTTCCTTGTAGTGAATCTTGTCGGCCGAATCGACGCGATCCGTGTCCCGGACCCGCCGGGACCGCCTGGCCCCGGCGGCGCGCGACGGGACCTTTCGTATGAACCTTCTAACCTTCTTGCGGTAACGCGGGTTACGGTGACCCGGGCCGGGTGTTCGGGACTTCCTTCGATTTCCGTTCCAAGTCCAGTTTCTTCTCCAGGTCCCGCGCTCTCAACCGTTCACGCTTGATATCCTCGCGCAGCACCCTGACCTCGGTGTCGCGAAAGGCGAAACCGGACGCTGCGATGAACGCCACCACACCCAGTACCAGCGTCAGGAAAAGCAACCAGCGCGGAGCGGCCGGGACCACAACGGGTATCGGCGGCAGTCGTCCCCCCGCGGTCTCATGCATGGAAGGACCTTGCGCTCTCACCGCCGCGGACGGAGCTATCTCGGCGGCGCCTACCCAGACCGCCGGCGGAGTCGTCGCGGACCGGTTCAGCAGCTGAAACTCAAGCGCCGTCGATTCGCCGCGCATCTTCCCGCTCTTTTCGCGGAAGAAGAATCCCGCCCGCGGCGGCGATCCGTGTTCGGGCCTTACCACGAGCGCTACCTGCCAGGGCTCCGGGAAGTAACGGGCATGAATTCGCAGATCCTCCTCGGACAGGAACAATCCGCTGCGCGTGTGCGAGTGGTACCACCCCACGGCCTTAAGTTCCGGACCGTCCGGTTGCCGTCCGCTTCCCGCTACAAGGGCTTCGAGCGCACTATGGTCCTTCGGTGAAAGAACAAATCCCGGCCCCAGAGCGTGCTCGCATTCGAGTGGCACGGAGTTCATCACTTCCACTCGCCCCTTCTCGAAGCGTCCGAGCAGAACCCCGCCCGCCTCCATGCCTCCGCGAGGCATGGAATAGTAGGCCTCAACGACGATCCGCCGCACTTGCTCGAGCGCGTCCGGGTCGTACTCCAACTGGAATGGGATCCCCTGCGCCGCCCAGGGCGTATATTCGGCTCCCGCCATGCTTCTAGGATGCCACGTTTATAATGGGTGCTGTGTCCAAAGCCAAAGACTTCGAATTCCGCCTTCAGCGCATGGAGCAGCAGTTGCGGCTTTTCCAGAAAATCAGCCGGCTGATGACGCGTGATCTGAGCCTGAAGGAAGTGTTGCAGGCCACCGTGGATCTGATCGTGGAGTTCATGGAATGCGACTCCTGCTTCATGTACCTGCTCGATCGGAACGGCTTGGTCCTGTGCGCCTCGAACAACCCCCACCCCTCGACGATCGGCAAAGTACGGCTCAAGCTCGACGAGGGTCTCACCGGGTGGGTGGCGCGGGAACGCCGCCTGCTGGCAATCTCCCGCGAGGCCTACAAAGACCCTCGCTTCAAGTTCTTTGGCGACCTGCCCGAAGATTCCTACGAGGCGTTTCTCTCCGCGCCAGTCATCGCGCGAAGCCGCGTCGTGGGAGTCATCAACGTTCAGCACCGTTTGCTTCATCAGCACTCGGGAAGTGAGATGGAGGTGCTCGCAACCGTGGGTGAGCAGGTCGGGTGTCTGCTCGTGCTCGCGTGCATGGATCCGGGCGCGGTAGCGAACGCGGACCTCGCGAGCATGGTCCTCTCCTCGGGCCCTATCCAGCCCAGGCGGCAATGATGCAATGCGTCGTGCTAGCGCTCCTGACCATAGTCCCGGCTCTCGCCGCGCCGCAATGGAAGGTGAGCTATTTCTACGACGAGGACGACTCGGGGCTGACCATCGTCGATTTGAAGTTTCCCTCCCCCAGGCGGGGCATCGCGGCCGGCGCGATTTCAGAGAAGGGCGGGAAGATCAGGCCGGTTGTCGTCGTCACCGGCGACGGCGGCGCCCACTGGACGATCCAGCCCATCAAAGAACCGGCCCTCTCGCTGTTTTTCCTCGATGACAGTCTCGGTTGGATGGTCACCGAGCGCGGTATCTGGAAGACCGAGGAGTCCGGCAGGAGTTGGCGGAAGCTGAAGTCGCCGCCGGGAATGATTCGGGTTTATTTCCTGGACCGCATTCGCGGCTTCGCCGTCGGCCAGAGGAAGGCGGGGTATCGAACTTCCGACGGCGGCGCGACGTGGGAGAAGCTGCCGGAAGCCGAATCGCCCAAGTCAAGCCCCGACTTCACGAACTATACCTGGATCGAGTTCGCGACGAAACAAGTCGGGATGATCGCCGGGTCCAGCCGCCCGCCGAGGCGGCTCGGACAAAGGCTTCCCGACTGGATCGACCCCGAGGCTGCCGTCCGCCGCCGCGAGTGGCCTTCGCTAACCGTGACGCTCGATACCCGGGACGGCGGTAAGACCTGGGCGCCTTCCACGGGCTCCATCTTCGGAGACCTGACGCGCATTCGCCTCACCGCGGAAGGGTGGGGCGTGGGTCTGTTCGAATATTTCGACGAGTTCACTTGGCCGTCGGAGATCTTCTCGCTCAACTGGAAAACCGGAAAAAGCGAGCGGGTGTTCAGGCTCAAGGACAGGGCCGTCACGGATGTCATCATCGCTCCGTCCGGCATGGTTTATGCGGCGGGAACGGAGGTGACCGGCAGGATACGCCAGACGCCCGTGCCGGGGAAGGTCAAGATCCTGCGGTCGAAGGATCTGAAGGCCTGGGAGCCGCTCACCGTGGACTACCGCGCGCTTGGCCGGCGCGTCACGCTTGCGATCGCGGAGGAGGACGGCGTTTGGGCCGCGACCGATACTGGCATGATCCTCAAACTCGAGGGCAAGTAGTCCGGCGTCGCCGCGCCGGGTTCCGTGTTTTCGCCTCTTCGTCCAGTTCGTGCCGATGCACCCGGTAACCCGGCCACGCCGGAATCGCCGATATTTGAACGATTTCACGAATTCCCGCGGAGAGCCCTTAAATGCAAGGGGGGGGCGATCCTCCGCAAGGCTGGAGCCTTCGTCCTCAACGACCGCGATCCCATCGACGAAACGGATGCCGTTGGTGTTTTGTGCCCAGGTCGTCGCAAGCGCGAACATCGAGACTCCGACTGCATAGACGGCATTCAGCCTTATCGCAGCAACGGAGCACACTAATCGCTTGGGTTTAGCGGCTGCGTCCGCCTGCCTGGCCCGATCCACGCGAGACCGGCGCGGACGCTCCCGCTGCCGCGGTCGTGGAACCCGAGTGTGCCGGCGCTGCCGCGGCCACCGTTCCCGAATAGCCCGAAGAGGTGCGCGGCATCGTATTGTACCCGAGGCCGGAGTTATAACCGCCGCCCGCGCTTTGATAATAAACCGGGCGCGGCGCGTAGATCTGATACACGGCTACGGGCGACCAATAGCGATACCCGTAGGGGCTCGAATAGGTACCGCGACAGGGCACGTAGGTGAACATCGAATAGTACGGATTCCACGCCCAGCCGTTGCTTCTCCAGCCACGGTCGGAATCCTGAATGCCCTTCGCGGCGGAAATGTTTGCCGTCGAAATGTACTCGGCACGGCGTTTGGTCCAGCGGAAGAACGCGTCGCCCGCCTTGTTATTGAATCGCTCCGCTGCGAACACCCCGCCGAACGGAAGCTGCTTGCCTTCCTTAACGGACACGCTCTGATCGGCAGTTTCGACAAGCGCTTCGCCCGAGTAGACCCGCAACGAGGAGGGCTCCGAGTCGAGCCGGTACAATCCGTCCCTGCGCAGTCGAACGTCGGCGCCTTTGTACACCAAGGTCACCGAGTTCTCTTTCATGGAATCCGCGGATTCCACAAGCACGGAACCGGACAGGAATTCCACGCGGGTCGCGGCGAGTTTATTCGATACCATGCGCACGGAGCTGTTCTCCGCCACTCGAAGAAAGACGCCCGGCGTAAGCAGCACTTCCGCGCGCCCGTCACCGGTCTTCAGCTCGGCGCCGTCCTTCATATCCGGGAACAGAGCGGGCTTGGATTCCACGGTCTTCCCGTCGAGTTCGACTTGCCCTTCGACGTAGTGAATCAGCCCTGAGCGAGCCGAAACTACCTGTTGGGCGGACGCGGAGCAGACGGAAATTCCGGCAACCAGAGCAAAGCGGGCGGCGAGACGCATGGAACACCTCTAGTTTTTATCCTGCTCCCGATTACCCCGGTTTGTCAATGGGCGGTTAACACGCGATCTGTCCGGTTTACTGCGTAATACAGGGGATCCCGAAAGAGCGTCTGGGGGAATGCTGCGAGAATCCTCCCCGCGAATGGGCCGCCGGAATCTCAATGCCCACCGCGAAGTTCCCGCCCGCGTACGAGAATGGGATCATGACTCGCGTGAGAATGGACAAGTGGCTCTGGGCCGCCCGGTTCTTCAAGACGCGGGCGCTCGCCGCGACGGCATGCGAGCTAGGCAGGATCGACTCCAACGGACAACAAGCCAAGCCTTCGCGCGAGGTCCGGGCGGGCGACCTGCTGCAAGTGAAGAACGACGGCGGCGACTTTCAGGTGGAAGTCCTGGTTCTCAGTGAGATGCGCGGCCCGGCGGCGGTTGCGCAGACGCTCTATCGTGAGACGGAGGCGAGCCGGGAGTTGCGCTTAAAGGCCTTGGAAGAGCGCAAGATGATGCCGCATTTCGAAGCGTTGCGGGAAGGCAAACCATCGAAACGCGATCGCCGTGAAATCGACCGGCTTCGGGGTAGAACGTGATCGCGCGACGCGACGCGATCTCAGGAGCCGCCCGCCGCGGTCTTCGACTCGCCAGCCTCGGGCACGGGGGCCAGCGCGCTGCACGGCTTCGAGCCGAATTTCGGACTTCCGTCGTTCAGCGGCTCGCCGTAGAACATGCCGTTCATGCACCGCCGGTACCGCGAGATGTTCTGATACACCGCCTTCCGCACACGGTTCAATCCGCCCACGGGCCGGTGTTCGGGAAGCGCGTGCCATGGCGTAAACGACAGATTCTCGCAGAACCCGTTGTCCATCTGCGGCTTGATGTCCTGCTTCTTGAGCTCCACCCGCGCGACGGTTACAAAAGGCGAATCGTTTCTCGACCACCTTACAGTCGTGTCCTCAACCGGCATGTTCTTGCCCGGGACCTGCATCTGCATCATCAGATCGAAACAGGCCGCGTCCGCTTTCAGGCTGTCGCGCAGATCGTCGCCCAGCCCGTTCCGGCTCCAGGAGACCCATCGCGAGGCCACATCCCCGCCAGCCTTGCAGGCAACCGGCTTCGTCATGAACTTCACGTTGTTTCGCGGCCCCAACTTGTACGCCGACATGCTGTGGAATTCGGTGGCCGGCAGGGCCTTTGGTAATGGCATATCGACGTTCAAGATCCCAAGTCCCAGCCGAAATTCCCGCAACCGCCACTTGAATGGATTCTTACCTTCAAAAAAGTATCCAAACTGGGAGCCTTCACCCTGAAACTTCGTCAGCCGCGCGTATTCCTCCACATTGCGGATGAAGAACACCGGGTTGTCGATCATGAGAAAGTCCTGCGTTTGCGCGTCCTGCTCGCCCTCGAGCAATTTCGTGCCGGGAACGCCAAGGACCTTGATCGCCATTCCGCGGGCATCCGGCTTCCAATCGCTGTTCGCGCCCTCGTTCCCGCTTGAGAAGCGGACCCAAGCCTGGTACTTCCGCCCGGCAAAAACACCTTGCCTGAACGGTTCTTCTAAGCGTTCGGTTACCGAAAAATCCGCGAGCGCGCAGCCATGGTTCTTTGCATGGGCGTCGCGCCGGTACACCCCGTCCCCGTTCTTCAGCCGGGCGTTTCTGAGAATGCCGATTCCGGAGTTAACGATCTGGGCCGTCAAGACGTCCTCATCCGGCGCCATGACCTCGCCCATCGGCCCCACCGGAGGCGGCGCGTAGGAGGCGTACACCCCCCAGACCACCGCGGCGGCAATCGGGATGCCAAGAATCCAGCTCGCCTTCGATCGGCGGCGCGGTCCTCCGCTTACGTTCGGCATGGCGCTGGCATCTCCACTCCGCAACCGGCGATCGGCGCCTGCCCGATTTCAAGGATCGCTACTCTCCGCATGGTGTTGGCTTCTCCGCCTGGCAAGGCCTCGGCTCGTCCTTGTGAATTTTCAGGTATTCGACAATCGCCCAGCGGTCCGAGTCTTGAAGCTCCGGGCCGATCACGCCGAACGCATACGGCGCGTTGGGTGGGTAGACGCCCCCGGTATCGCGATATCCGGCGCGGAACTCATGACCGGTATTCGCGTTTCCCTTCACCGACGTATCGAGCCAGAAGCCGCGAGGGGATTGCTGCTCGGCTGACAGCCCCACCAGAGTGCTGTCGAAAGTGGACCACGTTACGAAGAATTTCTTCGACCGTTGATTTGCGGGGAGGAGCATCTCGTACAGGTTCGGGACAGAGCCGTTGTGCAAAAAGGGAGCCGTGGCCCATATCCCGGCAAGAGGCTTGGCCTTGTACTTTAAAACGACCTGGGGGAGGTCGAGCGCGCCGAAGCCTTCGATCTCCGCTTGCCTTGCCTGATCGATCTTGTACTCGTCGAAAAAGCGCTTCTTCAGAACCAGACCTACAATGTTGAGGCCCGCGCCAACCGAAACGCTTTTGACATTGATCTGATCGAGACTCTTTTCGATGTCGCCGCGGCAGGACTCGAAATCCTTGTCGAACTCATTGCCCGCCTGTTTTCTGAACGTCCTCAGCCGATCCAGTTTTTTGCCGTAGACCTCCCGAAGCAGGCTTCGGACGTCTTCATCGGTCAAGCCGGATTTCGAAATGTCCACGCGCGTATTCACGAAGTTCAGCGCGGCGGTCGGATCCGTCCCGATTTCCTGGACGTCGATGGCGTTGACCCGCCACATGTCGTCGCGGTTTTTCCCAGGCGCCCAAACGGCGCGGGTCTCATCCGGCAGGATGCAAGGTTCATGGCATCCGGCGCAGTGAGTCCTGAACAGTTGCTCTCCCTTTTTGGCCTTCTCTCTATCGATCTTGCCCAGGTACTCCTCGGGCCAGACGGGCGGTCTCAAACGCCAGAGCGTTCTTTCGATCGTGTCCAGGTTATCGACCATCGACGTGGTGTAGAACCGGCGCTCTTCCGGAACCGGCCTTCCGTACACGTCGCGATACACGACATCCGCTCCCACGCCGAGCGATTCGCCCATGTTGCGGGCCAGCGGCTGGGAGACGGAAGCCGTATACTGCACCCAGTTGTACTTCCACGCATCCCATACCGATGGAAAACTGACGGGAGCGTTGCCCAGACGATCGTTCTCGTGCGTGAGCAGGTCGCCAAAGACGCGGTTCGAGATACGTCCAATGGCGTCGGTGCGGCCGAAGCCTTCATCGATCGGATACCAGTTATGCTCCACCGCGTCGTGAATGGCCTGCAGGAAGAGATCCCACCAGACCATCGCGTACTCTTTTCGGAGCGTCAAAAGGCCCTTTAGATTGTAGTGCTCGTTTCCGAGGACGTTACGGGCAAAGCGGTGGAATCTCACCGGATTCACGTACGTACTCGCCATCGCGCCTATCAGGGCAAGCCCGAATTGGCCTGCCTTTTTTGAAGTGAACGCGTGCATCGCCTGGCCTCCGTCGATGCGTATGGCGGCGCGCTGATTGCCTTGGACGACGTGCAGTTCCCCCGTATGGCAAGCGGCGCAGGTGATATCGAGGACATACTCCTGAATCCGCTCGTCGAAGTGTTTGGCGAAGCCCACGGGAAGACCGTCCGGATTTGCCTTGGTGCGGGTGTTATCCACCAGAAAGCCGAGCGCACGCATGTGGGTGGCTTCGGCGAACCTGTGGGTGCTCCAGCCCCGCTCCAGATTGATGAACCACGAATAGCGCAGTCCATGAATCGAAGTGCCTTGTGGAGTGTAGTAATAGGTCTGCCGGTCCTTGGAGGATGCGGCGGGTCCCCAGCCCTGATCGAGGTAGTGGATGGTCGTGACCTCTTCATGAGTGGGAATCTGCGATTCGGTATACCAAAGCAGACCCGCAATCGCGGCAACCGCTAGCACACCGAGGGCGGCAGTCACCGCCAGCGCGGCTTTGAGGATGGCGCGAAACGTCCAGCGTTCGGCCCTGAAGACCGTTACGAAGAAAAGGCGCGGCAGTCCGCGAACGCCCCTCCAGACGGAGGCCAGAAGGGCTCTTAGGCTCTGAAGGAACTCTTTCAGATATCTTTTTTTTTCGGTGTTGTCAGCAGGCTGGTTCATTCGAAGGCCGCCTTTTTCCCTGGGATTCTCATTTCACAAGAGACCAGGCGGCCCGTCCCGCTCAAGGTGACAAATGCCGTTCGCCGTTCGGGCCCGCCGAAGCAGATATTCGACGGCAGCGGATCCGCCTCGCCGATATCGATGTCGATCCATTCCAGAATATCTCCATGGGGAGAAACCACGCAGATACCGCCGCGCGTGTCTTTGTCCAAGCCATGGGGCAGAAAGCTCGCGACGTAGAGATTGCCCTCCTCGTCCACGCTCATCGAATCGAGACTGGCATCGAAGGGGATCTTCGATGTCAACAAGTACGAGCCGTCCTCCGTCCTCGGGTTCGGATCGATCTTCCCCGCGACGCTCAACTCCCAGTAGAGGATGCGGCGCGTGTACGTCTCGGCGACGTAAAGCCGCTTCTCATCGGGCGAGAGCGCAATGCCGTTCGGAGCGCTCAACGGGTGAAGAACCTCGGTAATCGAAGATCCATCGGGAAGCGCGTAGTAAACGCCGGTGGTGTCGCGGGTTCTGGTGTCGAGGTGGTCTTTGCCCCAGTCGGTGAACCAGAAGCCGCCGGAGGAATCGAAGACCAGGTCGTCCGGACTCTTTAACGGCAGCGTCCCTTTGGCGGCGAACGGGATTGCCGAGGGTTTCGCCGTAAACTCCGTATACAACGTGGTAACCGCGCCGTCTTGCGCCACGCGCTGGATAGAGCCGCCCTTCGAACCCGGCAAGTCCGCAATCGCCACCGAGATATCGGATCCTGGAAACTGGACGATCAGGAATCCGCCGTCATTGCAGACGTAGACGGCGCCATCCGGGCCGATCGCCGCGCCGTTGGGGCCTCCCTTGAGATCGGCGAAGGTCTCCTTCGATCCGTCGGGATGGACACGCGTCACGAGGCCGGCTCCGATCTCGCAGACCAGAACCGTGCCGTCGGGGCGGTAGACGGGGCCCTCCGGGTAGTTGAGCCCGCGGGCGACGACGCGGAATTCCGAAACTTTGTAGCTGAGTCTGGCTGGCTGAGGGCTTGACATGGCGTTCGGCGTCGCTAATTTTATACTGGAAAGATTCCCGCTGCAACCAGACCCCTGGTGTGCATTTCGGCTTCCTCGAGGGTTCGATTGGTCAAAATCAACTCGTACTTATAGGCCTCGCAGCTCGCCTTGGGATTGATCGCGCGGAGTTTGCCCATAACTTCGCGGGCTTCCTCGAAACGGCCGAGGCACCCGAGCGCGTTCGCATATTCGGCAAGCGCGATAGTGAAGCGAGGCTGAAGTTCGAGGCTGCGCCCGGCGCAGGAAGCCGCTTCTTGCCATTTCCCTTCGCGGGTGTAAGTGCCGGCTTTGAAGTATAACCAGTAGGGCAGCGAAGGATGATCGGGCGTGTTGTGGATAAGACGGTCGAAGATCCGGTGCGCTTCGGCGATGTCCATCTGGTTTCCGCACCAGCCTAGACAAAGGCCGAGGTAACCCCAGGCGACCAGGTTGAAGGGCGCGACTTCGACCGCGCGCCGGGCGGCGGTAGTGGCGCGTTCGGGCTTGCCGCCGTTGAACAGAACCAGAGCCGCATTCTCGAGGACCTCCGGATCGCCGGGGGCCAATTGAAGGGCGCGGTCGACCGCCGCTATCGACTCCGCGCGGTCCAGATCGGGGTCCCGTGAAATACTGACCACGACGCGCTGGCTCAGATAAAGCCCCAGGAACGCATGCGCGGCCCCATATTCGGGCGCAAGCGCGATGGCGCGCCGGAGCAGTTCGACGGCTTCGTGAATCGCGCCCGAGTGATAAGCGAAGTTCACGAAGTGATAAGCCTTGCGTACCAGGCCCCAGGCATCGAGGGATTCGGCGGGCATGGTGCTCGCGTGCTCCGCCCGTGCGCGGATCAACTGGCCGCCCGTTGCGCCGACGATGGCGTTTGCAATCTCCTCCTGCACCGCGAAAATATCTTCCAGGGCGCGATCGTAGGTGCGAGACCAGATCTGGGTCCCTTCGACGGCATCGGAAAGCTCGGCAATTACGCGGATGCGGTTCCCCGCTCTGCGCAAGCTGCCGGCCAGCACGTATCGGATTCGCAAGGACTGAGCGACCTTCGTGAGATCCGGAACTTCGTCGCGAAACTGGAAGGAGGCAAGCTGCGACGCCACGCGCACTCCGGGAACGCCCGATAGCGCGCGAATGATCTCAGACGAGATTCCCGCGGCGAGATAGCTATCTTCCTTATCCGCGGAGATACTACGGAACGGAAGGACGGCAAGGGCGGTTTTCTCCACTCCAACGGAGGGCGGGCTGGTGTAGGATCCCGGCTCGGTCGCCTGAGCGGAGACCGGCGCGTCGGCTTCCACGCGAACCGGGGGGACGCCGATGTGAGTCAGATCTTCGATATCCGGCCGCACGTTCTTCAGGGCAGCCAACACATCGCCCATCTTCTGATAGCGGTCTCTCGGGCGCTTCTCCAGGAGTTTGAAAACGAGCGCCTCGAGAGTGGGCGGAAGATGAGGATGCGTTTCGCGAATCGACTTCGGCGCTCCGTAGTTGATTTCGTGCAGCAGCACCAGCGTGTTCTTGCCAGTGAAAGGCCGGCTGCCGGTGATCATCTCGTGGAGCATGATCCCGAAAGAGAAGATGTCCGCGCGATGATCGGAGGGCTGGCACATAGATTGCTCCGGAGCGACATAGGCCACGGTCCCGACGAAGGCGCCCTGCAAGGTGAGGGAGATCGTCTGGGTCGCGTCGGTCTCAACCTGAGAGTCGAATTTAGCGAGTCCGAAGTCGAGGACCTTAAGCCGTCCGTCGGATGTAACGATGACGTTGCCAGGCTTCAGGTCGCGATGCACGACGCCGGCGGCGTGGGCGGCCCCGAGAGCCTCGGCGAGCTGGGTAGCGTAGTCGAGGACGGTGGTTACCTCCATACCGGCGGCGCGGTTGATTAGCTTGCTAATCGGCTGACCTTCGAGATACTCCATCACGATGTAGGTTGAGTCCGCAGTATGCCCAATGTCGTAGATGGTGACGATGTTCGGATGATTGAGAGCGGAAGCCGCCTGGGCCTCGCGAAGGAATCGAGTTCGCGTGGTAGCGGTGATGTCCTTGCCGGACAGAAACTTAAGGGCGACGTGACGGCGGAGCCGTGTATCCCGCGCCTTGTACACAACTCCCATGCCGCCTTCGCCAAGCTTGTCCAACACCTCATAGGGTCCAACCGTTTGGCCCGTCATCGGCGGCCCTTCAGAGCGCTGGAGGATAGGGAAAGCAAATGGTACAATTTTACACGTTTCCTTTCGTCCGCAAAAGAGAGAGTCTTGTCCAATACAAGATGAGCCTGAAGGAAAGGCTGTTTCCAATACAAGATGAGCCTGAAGGGGGAAGTTGAAGCATGCTGGGGTGTGATCATCAGGATGCGGAATGCGAAGAAGTTGAGCCAGGAGGAAATCCAGGCGTTTTT